>JACQJH010000002.1:0-318653 GCA_016205145.1 Candidatus Diapherotrites archaeon | reverse complement strand
GGAAGCCTTTCATTCAACGTTTACAAGGCCGTGGCGGAAGGGCCGCTGGTCAAGATTGCGTCAATGGTTTCCGGAACTTCCTTCATTGATACGGATGTCAAGGCGGGCGGTTCCTATGCATATTATGTGTCCGCGGTCGATTCGCTTGGCAGGGAAAGCGCCCAGTCGGAGGCCGCGGCGGCACAATTGCCGCCGTGCGCGACAGGACGATGCGATGCTGAGAATAAAGCCTGTTCGACAACGGGAACGGGCGCGCTTTGCAGCAAGGCAGAGGAATGCGATATTCCCACAACCCATTCCGTTTGCTCCGATGACAAGTGCGAGATTGTCGCGGGACCGGGCCCGCCATGGCAGTGCACTTCCGATGCCCAGTGCAAGGGCAAGCACGCCGAATGCGTGAACCAAACGTGCTCTCTGGTTGATGGCACGGGACCCGCAAAGTGCCTTTCCGACAACGAATGCAAGCCCGTTGAGTACACCTGCGACTACGTGACACAGACCTGTTCCCTGTCAGGCGAGGGCAACGTGCTCTGCACTCCCGGAAGTTCGTGCATCCTGCCCATGCATTCCACATGCAGCAGGGATGCTTGCATACCGGTTTTCGGAACCGGTGACGACGAATGCTCGTCGAACCCGCCAATCTGCAAAAAGAAGCACATGGCCTGCGTGAACGATGCATGCGAGCTTGTCGACGGCCCCGGTCCATCGACCTGCCAGGTTGACGCGCAGTGCAAACCCGCGGATCACGCGATATGTCAGAGCGAGGCGTGCCTGTCAGTTTCCGGTTCGGATGACAGCCTTTGTTCTTCCAATTCGACGTGCGGCCCGGGAGTCTATTCGGGTTGCGTCGGGAATGCCTGCGTGCTTGTAAGCGCGCCCGGCTATCCGAGATGCCAGAACAGCGAACAGTGCCGCAGTTCTGAAACGCACGCGGTGTGCCTTGATGATGCTTGCGTGCAGGTCGCGGGAACCGGCGGGAACAAGTGCTCATCCGATTTAGAATGCAAGAACAAGCACATGGAGTGCCAGAACAATGCGTGCGCGCTTGTCGACGGAAAAGGCGATTCGACCTGCTTTGGCGACGAACAATGCGTTGTGCCCAAACATGCAATTTGCGATTCCGGCGCGTGCGTTCAGGTTGACGGTGAAGGCGTAAACCAGTGCTCTTCGAACGCCGACTGCACCGCAAAGCATGCGGATTGCATTGGCGGAGCCTGCGCGCTTGCCGACGGCGCGGGGCCCGCAAAATGCCATATAAACCTGCAGTGCAACCCCCCGGAAACCCATGCGGTGTGCAGTCCGACAAGCCCCAGCACTTGTGTCCAGGCGGCCGGTCCCGGTCCGGACTTGTGCGGTTCTGACAACGACTGCATTGAGACCCACACGGAATGCGTCAACAACGCGTGCAAGCTCGTCAGCGGCGCCGGTGAACCCAAATGCATTTCCGACAGCCAGTGCAATCCCGTGCAGATCGGCAAATGCGATCCGCAGGGCGCGTGCACGACCTCGGGAAACGGCGAGCTTTGCAGCACGGCAACCGGCTGCCTGGGCGACACGCATTTTATTTGCGGCAATAAAGCGTGCGTTGTAGCCGCAGGACCTGGCGAAGACCAGTGTTTTATTGACAACGACTGTATTAAGAAGCACGCCGCGTGCGTGAGCGGCGCTTGCGCGCTTGCCGCGGGTCCCGGGCCGCCCGAGTGCGTGGTCAATGATGATTGCCCTGTCCCGGTCTGCGGCGACGGCGTCTGCAACATTGGCGAGGCGTGCTCTGCCGATTGCCTGTCGGAAATTTGCGACGACGGAGTCGACAACAACGGCAACGGCGAGGTCGACGAAGGCTGCAATAACGTTGTTTTCAAGGAAATCTGCGGCAACGGCGTTGACGACGACCAGGACGGCGTTACAGACGAATGCGCCGACCTGACCGTGACAAGCATTTATGCCCCGGATTTCCCGGCCGTGAGCGGCAGGATTTCAGTGCCATCGAATTCAACGGTGACGCTTGAAGCCGCAGTGAAAAACCTCGGTTCCGACACTGCAAAGAACGTTGGCGTGGTTTTGTTCGAAGGGCAAAGCGGCTTCGGTTCAATGCTGTCCGAGGCATTCGTTTCCCTGACGCCGGGCGAACAGAAAATCATGAGGTTTGAAGTGAACACTTCAAGCTGGTTCGGCACAGTCATTGTTTCGGTTGTGGCGGATGCGCCGAAGGCGATTGAAGAGAACAACGAATACAACAATTCGCATGAAGCAAGCCTTGATGTTTCGGATCTGCCTGACCTGCTTGCAAAGGCTTCCACTCCAAGGACGTGCTATGCGCTGAATGAAAACATTTCCATTACCGCGACGATAACGAATGCCGGCAGGACTGTTCTAAAACAGCTTGTTGACGTGGGATTGTACCGCGGCGACGTTGTCGGTCCGCCAGAGCAGGCGAAGCAGTTGAAAGTCGGAGGCGGAAACTGATGGCTTGGAATCGCGGGCAGGCTGCAATGGCATCGTTCCTTTTATTCGCGCTTTTCATGGCGGGCACTGCCTTTGCAGACCCCCAAATGAAAATATTGGGTCTCAAAATGACCGCCTTGGACGGGCCGTTCGCCGGCACTGTCTTGTCGGACATAAGCAATCCAAGCCAGGGAAAGGCATTGTGCCCGTCTGGTTTTGCAATAGGCGAAAACACGCGCGTGAGGATTGATGAAACGGTCCAGAACATTGGTTCGGATCCCACCGCAAACGCGAGGATTTATTTTACATGGGGGTCGCCGGGCCCGTTGTTGCTTGACTGTTCGAAGCCAAACACGCGCGACATTCCCAACCAGCGCTTCTGCGCGGCTGAAACTAAAACCTATTCGTTCGAATGCACGATTGTCTATTCAAAATATTTTGCGCCCTCGATGAATCCGAAGACCATTAAGGCCATAAGCTATGCTTCTTTCAGCGGCAACAACAACGGCGCGGTTGGCGCAAATCTGTGCTATAACACCACGACGCAGGGCGCGGAATACGCCCTGATTCAAAAAAACATGGTTGTTTCCTCCGGAGGCAGCGTTGTAGCCGCCGGTAGCCCGCTCAATTTGGGAAGCAATGTTTCATACACCATGAGCTACAAGAACAATGGCAACATGCCGGTCTGCATCAAAAGGACTCCGAGCGCATATTTCGACGTTGAGACAAACGCGGCTTTTGTTGAAGGCCACCCGTCGCAGTTTTTTTCCCTCCAGCCTGATGAGTCAAAGGCTTTCACTGAAAATTTCGTTGCAAAGAATCCGGGCACAGTGAGACTGTATGACATGCATTTAGAATATTTCGAGGATTGCACGACTCAATTGCCGGTGCAGAACACGGTTTATTATGCCGGCAACCAGGGTTTTCCTGTCAAAAGCGGGCCTTTTGCAATAATCGTGGCGGCCCATCCAACCGACAATTTCTGGTACGTCACCGGCAAACCCTTCACTTTCAACGTCAAAGTGAAGAACACCGGCGACATGGATTTCACTGAATCATTCCCCCTGCTGGTAAAGCTTTACTTCTTCAAGGGCGGCGCAATGAATGCGGTGCGGACAAAAAGCGTTTCCCTGCCCAAAGGCCAGGAAACGACGGTGCAGTTTGTCGAACCTTCAACAACCGACCTGTTTTTCACCACTTCAATTGTGGCTTCAGCTGAATTTGATTCCGCAAAATACGACTGGCCGGTAAGGGGCCCGCAGATGACCGGCTACCTGCAGAATTCTTTTTCAAAGAGTGCAATGGCCCTTCCAATTCCGAAAATAATTTCCTCCAACAATTCTAAAGAGGTCTTTTTGACCATGGCAAGGAATGCGGGGCAGGCAGTGCCATTGCTGCTTACGAACCCGTCGTTCGACGCGCAGTCCTTTTCGCTCAGCGCTTCCGCGCCGAATCTTTCGATTTCCTCGGCGAACGTTTCCCTGGCCGCCGCGACGTGCGGCGCATATGCATCGGACTCAAGTGTTTCAGTCAATGTGAAGGCACCCGGCAAGGCAGGCTATTATTCGTATCTCGTGGCATCCAAATCCGACAAGGACCCTTCTTTGGCGGATTTCCTTAAAATCAATGTCAAGGTTTTGCCTGACCCGTGCGCCACGCAGGGCGGCACAATCTGCTCCGCGAAGCAGAACTGCGACGGCACGCCCGTGCAGTCAAGCAACGCAGGCCTGTGCTGCATCGGCAAATGCGTTGCGAACTCCGGCAGCATTTCGTTCAGCGTTGCCGCAAACTCGGTTGTGTCAAGGACGATTTTCAGCGTTTTCGCGGACTACACGCAAAAAATATCCGAGTTGCTTGAAACGGACAACACGGG
Source organism: Candidatus Diapherotrites archaeon (assembly GCA_016205145.1). Taxonomy (NCBI): domain Archaea; kingdom Nanobdellati; phylum Candidatus Iainarchaeota; class Candidatus Iainarchaeia; order Candidatus Iainarchaeales; family Candidatus Iainarchaeaceae; genus Candidatus Iainarchaeum; species Candidatus Iainarchaeum sp. The sequence continues at coordinate 314,335 of JACQJH010000002.1, read as the reverse complement.
GCAGATTGTGTTTGAAAGGTCCGCCGGCGGCAATGTCTGCGTTGTGCAGGAAAAGTGCACGAACGGCGTTGACGACGATGCAGACGGCAGGATTGACTGCGCGGACTCCGACTGCGAATCAAACAACGCGTGCGCGGGCGCAAAATGCGACCCGGATTCCAAAGCATGCGTTGCCGGCGGCACCGGCGCATCCTGCATAACGAATGCTTCCTGCGAGGTCGACGTGACCCACCTTGCCTGCCAGAATTCTGCCTGCATTGTCGCTGCGGGTGAAGGCGAAGACCTTTGCAGCAGGGACGCCGACTGCACAGGCAAGAAGCAAGTCTGTGAAAACAATGCCTGCACGCTTGTTCCCGGCACCGGCATTTCGGAATGCTATTCTGACACTGACTGCGGGCCCGCTCCTGTCGGAAGGTGCAGCGCGGACTTCAGCGCCTGCCAGCTTGCCGGAGAAGGCCAGCTTTGCATGCAAAACTCCTCCTGCACTTCAAACTCGCATTCGGTGTGCAGCAATGATGCCTGCATCAGGGTCATCGGCGAAGACGGAAACCAGTGCGATTCCGGGGCCGAATGCACGGGCAAGCACGCCTCGTGCCAGGGCAACGCGTGCGTTTTGGTTGATGGTTCCGGCGAAGCCGAATGCCTGTCGAATCCCCAGTGCGCTGACCCCACGGAAAAACATGCGGTTTGCTCAAACAATGCATGCGTCCAGGTTTTCGGCCCTGGCGCAAACCAGTGCTCCGCTAACAATGATTGCACGGACAAGCATGCCGCATGCGTCAACCAGGCATGCGTTCTGGTTGACGGCGCCGGGCCTGCGACCTGCCATTCCAATGACGATTGTTCAAGCAACACGCATTCGGTGTGCAGCAACGACTCGTGCCAGATAGGCATAGGCCCCGGCGTGAACCAGTGCTCCGCCGACAGCCAATGCGTGAACAAGCATGCGGCATGCGATGTGGTCACAAAGGCCTGTGTCATGGTTGACGGCGCCGGGCCTGCGACCTGCGTTTCCGACACGGATTGCGGCGCGCCTGAGAATGCGCCCGACCTCTTCATTTCCGATGTAAAAGTCACCAATGTGCAATTCGAGGATGGAAAAATAATTTCTGCCTCAGTCGAGTTTGCCGTGAAAAATAATGGCAAGCCCATAACTTCGGATTTCTCGAACGGGTTGTACACTGACAGGCGTGAGTTCAATCCAAGGGTGGTAACAGAGCGTAAGGTTTCCGGCAACGAGAGGACAAAGCTTTCCGATCCGAATGCCGAGGTAAGATTTGAAAAGATTACTCTTACAAGCGACGATTTCAGAAACGAGATAACGCCGGAAAAGAAGGCCAAAAAAGCCGCGTGCGTAGCCCAAGGCGGCGAATGGTCTAACAGCGAATGCAGGCCTGCAAACGAAAATGGTGGTCCCGGTAACGCCACTGCGTCCGGCGCTTTGAATGTTGGCCCTACCAACACTTCCGGTTCCGGCAATCGCATTGTGAGCGGTGGAGGCAACGGCTGGGGGGCTGGCTGGGGCGCGGGTTCACAGGGCGACGGCGGCAATGATGGCGGTTATGGCAACGGCCTGGGAAGCATTTATGGCTCCGAAGCGGTCGAGGTTCCTGGCGGGCAGAATGACGGAACCGCGCATTTCTCCGGCGTGATTCAGTTCCAGGCGGCGCCCGAGTTCGAGGATTCCCATATCCTGCTGATAACTGTTGACAAGGACAACCAGGTCGCGGAGTTGAACGAGAACAACAATTCCTTTGAACGCGTGATCGCGGACAATGGCGAAATCTGCGGCGACGGCGTTGACAACAACGGCAACGGCCAGGTCGACGAGGGCTGTGCCAAAAAGTTCGGCATGTGCCTCTCCAACAACTGCGTTCTGCCTGCGCCGGCAAACTGGGACGGCGTAAGCAACTTTGATACCGACGGCCTGTCCTGCTCCGCAAGCGTGCAGTGCTCGGAAGGCTCGCACACGGTCTGCAGCAACAATGCGTGCATTTTGGCCGCAGGCATAGGCGACGATTTGTGTTCTTCCGACTCGGAATGCGAGGGAAAGCATGCGGCCTGCCAGCAAAACGCATGCGTTCTGGTTAACGGTTTCGGCGAAGCCGAGTGCCTGTCAAACAAGGATTGCGGCGAGCTTCCGGCTTCGGAGGGCCTGGCAGTTGACCTGAAGAATACCGTGCCCGTGGGCGAGGCGCAGGAAATAACGGTTTTCGTCAAAGGCCAGCCCGCGCAGGACGCCTCAATCAGCGTTGTTTCGCCTAGCAGCCAGTCTTTGTCCTTCACGACCGCGGCTGACGGAAAAGCCCGGTTCATTGTCAAGGAAGAGGGCGAGTACAGCCTTGTAGTGAAAAAGGACGACCTCATTGCAAGGCCCAAATTCAGCGGCATCGCGCTGTTATCCTCTTTTGTGGGCACGATTTCGGATTCCGCGAAAATCATTTTAGGCAGGGCCACAACGGAAGCGCCGATGCTTGCACTGCTGTTGCTGCTGCTCAGCATCATTGACACGGTTCTCGCATTCGTTGTGTTCAAGCGCCTGTTCGAGCTCAAGGTTGTATCCAGGCGCGAGGAAAACAAGCGCCTGCTGATAAGGACACTGCTTGCGCTGGTGTTCTTTGTTGCGCCGCTGGCAGTGAACCTGGTTCTGGGCATACTATTCGGAATAGTGGCCGCGATACTAGAACTCGGAATACTGTTCATAGTTGACAACTACCTCAAAAAGAAAGGCGCGATTATCCGCGTAAAGGTCTGAATTCGCATTTTGCCTGGCAACGGCAATTTGGTTTTAAACCTAATGTGCGGAGTAAGAATAATGGGACTGGCTGTTTGCCGCGTTTTGGCATGTTTTTTCAGGTAAGCTGCCGGCAGCGTAGTGCATTGGTGTTGTGCTCCCGGCGTGTCAGGCAAGAAGGGCGCGTGCAATAGATAGGGTGTGTGGGAATTTTTATGGAAAAACCAGAAAACCCGGCGCAGACCAAAAATTTCAGGTACTTTGACGTCATAATGGCGTCATTTGTGGCAGTCCTGATAATTTCCAACATAGCGTCATCCAAGATTCTCTCGTTTTTTTTCTTCGACTTTGACGGCGGCACGCTTCTGTTTCCTTTGAGCTATATTTTCGGCGACATCCTGACCGAGGTTTACGGTTACAGGAAATCAAGGAAAGTCATCTGGATGGGTTTTTTTGCCACGGCTTTCATGTCCGCTTACCTGTGGCTTGTCGGCATACTGCCGCCCTCGCCGGGCTGGGAAAACCAGGGTGCGTTCATGGCCGTGCTTGGCGTTGTGCCCAGAATAGTCATTGCAAGCCTGGTCGCGTATTTCGCCGGCGAGTTCTCCAATTCATTCATACTTGCCAAAATGAAAATCTGGACAAAAGGAAAATGGCTTTGGGCGAGGACAATCGGCTCGACAATCGTCGGGGAAGGCGTGGATACCCTGCTGTTTGTCACAATCGCATTCTTCGGCGTTCTCCCGCAAAGCCTTTTCATTGCGGTAATAGTCTCAAATTACGTTTTCAAGGTCGGCATCGAAGTGCTGTTCACGCCCATAACCTACAAAATCGTGGCCTTCCTGAAACGCATGGAAAAAACGGACGTGTACGACCACAAAACCGATTTCAACCCTTTCAGGCTTGAACAGTGAAAAGCAGGCTCAGTTTTCCTTGTTCTTTATTTCCAGGAAACTGAGGATTATCTGAAAGCCTTCCGAAGCAGTGCCCTTTGTAAGCGTGCCGGAAAGGGGATGCGAATTCATTACCGTGATGCTCATGCTGCCGAACAGTTCGTCAAAGCTCAATGAGAATTTGCCGCTGGCGCGGAAAATCTTTTCATCCGCCAGTTCCTTTGACTTGAGCCTGTTGCCCTGATTGAACGTTATCTGGCCGCTTTTTACGAGGCCGTTGGCCTGCTCGACAAAGGCCTCCTTTATGCCGTGCTCTTTCATGCCCTCCTTGATGGAATTGATTATGCCCTCGCCCTCGGATAGCACGAGCGTCAGGTGCTTTTTTTCGGCCCTGCCCTTGTACAGTTCAGCATCAAAAATCGGCATGAAAGAAATGAAACAAAAAAGGCTTTAAAAAGCGATTGCCGGTGCTTCCGGTTCCCCAACGATTTAAAAACAATCCTCTTTTCTCTTGTCTTAATGCCTGATCCTCTTTTCCTGGTTTCAACAAACGATTTCAAGTTCGACGAAATCAAAAAAATCCTCGGCGGTTACGGCGTGAAAATTGAGCAGAAAAAAATCGAGCTTGACGAGCCCGACCTGAAATCGCTTGAAGAGATCGCGCTGGCAAAGGCACGCCATGCCTACAGCCTGGTCAAAAAGCCGCTCATTGTCGAGGACACTGGCGTTTTCTTCGATGCCCTGCCGGGCTTTCCGGGCACCAAGGCGAAGCGCGCCTGGCTCGAACTGGGCTTTGAAGGGCTGTTCAAAAAGCTCGAAGGAAAAGACCGGAGTGCAAGGTTCAAGTCGGTTATCTGCCTCATGAATTCTCCGCAGGACTACAAGTTTTTCGCCGGCGAACTGGAAGGCAGGATCCTGGAAAAAGTCGTCATGCCGGAAGCCAAACGCCTGCCATACGAAAAAATCTTCGAGCCTGACGGCGGGAAAAAAGCGCTAGTCGAATTTTCGGTCGAGGAAAAAAACGCGTTCTCGCACCGCGCCATTGCAGCGGGAAAGCTCGGCGAATACCTCGCAAAAACGCAAAGCCCGCAGGCAAAAAATGGCGGGAAAAACAAAAGCGGCAAGGCAAAAAAATAAAACGCGAATTCTTGGACGGCATTCCCGCGAAAAGCAATAAAAAGCCCTTCGGGCGAATATCCTATATCATTCCGCGGGAGTGGGATAGCGGCAATTCCGCGGGCTTTAGGCGCCCGTGCCTTAGTGGCTCCGCAGGTTCGAGTCCTGCCTCCCGCAAGCCGTCACGCCCGGCTGGTGCGGTTTGTGGCATCCGCGCTGTTGCGGGATGCCACGCATGCTCTCGCATTAAAAGATTTCAAGAGTTTGCAGGCAATCCTTTTTGAGCGGCAAATAATAGGTTTCCGGCCGGTTATTTTTTCTTGAACATGTCGCTGAGCCTGACAAGCGTGCCTTTCTTCTGCTCGTCTTCTGCCGGGGCTTCCTTTGCATGCCATTTCTTGGGCGCATTCTGGCTTTCAAGTTCCTTGTCCTTCGCCGCCAGGGCATCCTCCAAATTGTCGTCGTTTGCCCACTCCTTGTTTGCGGAGTCCGCGTAAATGGATTCCCTTTTCGTGAAATGCATTATTGCAAGCACCGACACGACAATGAGCACGACCAGGCCGATTATTGTCATCGAATTCGCTTCAGCCGCCCCGACCAGGCCGGTTAAAATGTTCTCGTTCTGCACCGCATTTTCATCCGGGGCCTTTTCCATTTGTGCTGCCGATGTTTCAGCCTGCGGCTGATCGTTCTGTCCGGACAAGAATTTCACGACGTTTTCAAGCGGCCCGGCAGTGCGCGCTTCAAGCTCGCCGACCTTTGCGCTTGTCTCCTCGTTCTGGGTTTTCTGTTCCTCGACCGCGCTTTCCGTGCTTGAAACCCTTGACTGCAAATTGCGCAAACTGCCTGAAATGCTTTCAACCTCGGCCTGCTTCTGGGTCAAAGAGTTTTCCAGTTCGGAAACCTTTGACTTGAGCGAGGAATTTTCGCCTGCCAGCGCATCATTCTTGCTTTTCTGCTCGTCAAGGCTCTGGGAAAGCGAATCGATTTTCTGCAAGGCATCGGCCCTGAACGACTCGTCAAGCGGCTGGAACGAGTTTATATTGGCCTGCTGCTCCTGGACAGTTGAACCGGCCTTCAACTCGACTGCCTTGACGTTATGGCTGCCCGCGGACAAGCCGGCAAGCGACACCACTATCTTGAGCCCGTCCTTTGAGGCCTTGTCGTCATCAGCGAGCGCCGCACCCAAAACTTTACTGTTATCAGTGTCGCTTTCACTTATCGTGCCAGAACCGTTTGCCGTCGGAAAAACGGTTGCAACCGCCTGACCATCCAATTGTATGACTGCCTGGTCAAAATTGTCCGTGGAATCAAACTTTGCGGTTACGCTGAAATTCGAATAAGCCGGAATCTGCGAAGGCGCCTCGACAGTCAAAGCCGAAACAGCGGAGGCAAAAAACAGCACGAAGGCAATGGCAAAAAACTTTCTCATCAATAAGCATACGTATCTGCTTTTTTTAAACATTTCCGAAGAGAATTTTCTCTTGCACAGGGAAGTGGTCTAGTGGCTATGACACTGCCTTCACACGGCAGAGACCGGGAGTCCGATTCTCCCCTTCCCTAAGCGGTTTCGCCCGCTTGTGACGAAACCAAGGCGCCGGTTTCGTCCGGCGAGTCCGAAACCAAGGCGTGTCACTGGTGACACGCCGAGTAAGCAATGCCGCCTTTTTTTTGTTTCGGGCTACTTCTCCGCCACCATGAGCTTTCCCTTGAAGCCGTTTTGCCTGATTTCGTTGAGGACGGACAGCATCTGCCATCTCCAATCGGTTTTGCCCTCGATGACAATGTCCGTGGAATTTTCAGCTTCTCCTTTTTTCATTCCGATTATACGGACGTCCAAGAACTCCTTGTCCGGCAAAAACTTTTCCGCGTCAGCATTTTCAAACCAGTAAACGGTAAGCTTCCGCACTGTTTTGTAAGGCAGGCCTTCCTCGACGTAAAAATACTGTTTCGGCCTGAAATCGGCCCTTATCCTGTCCTCCAGCTCGCCGGACCTGAAAAGCCTGTTTGGCGTGATGCGCGCATACCCCACCCAGCCTTCCTTGTGCGATTCGAGAATGCCGCCGAACTTTTCAACTTCCGAGTCAAACTCCGCCTTGGTCATTTCAGCCGGCAAACCGTAAAAATACACTGCCCCGCCCTTCTCGGTTTCCTTCATCGTCATCCACGCAGGGTATTCCATCACAAGCCTTCCGAAGGACAGGTCAAGGATTATGATGCCTGACAGCAGAAGTGAAATGCCGAACAGCACTGCAAGGCCCTTTGTGAACGCGTTTTTCTGCAGGATTTTTTTCCGGCGCATGACCGCAAAATAGTACGCCAGGTTTATTGCCACAATCAGGGGAACCGAAAAAAGGCTGTCGTTGAAAGACAACCCCAAAAGAATGCCGACAAAGCTGACAAGGGAAATTCCGATCAGCGGGAAAAGTATGAGAATCATCGAATCGGTTGACCTGAGATAGTTCCTCGCCCAGTACAACAGGAAAAAAACCAAGGCAATGACCGTCGTAGTGGAACCAATGCCGCCGTCAAACGTTCCGATAAGCAGGCCTATGAAGCTTGTCAAGGCAATGAAATAATCGAACAGTTTTATTTCACGGATCCTTGCATTGAGGTGCAGCACCGCGAAAACCAGGCCGAAAAGCCCCAGCAAAAGGTAAGCCGAAGCCCACAAGTCAATGTCCGGATAGATTTCATAGAATGGACGCCCGTCATCGACGCTTGGCCCGGCATGCAATCCGGTTATTTTTTCAAAAAAGTATATGCTTGCCTTGGGAAAATGGTTGTGCGAAACAATCGAGGCCTCCCATTGAAGGTATTGGCCGTTGGAAAGCGCCGCAAACGGCCCCAAAGTCTGGTAGTGCACTGCAAACAGGTAAAATTGCAGTACGCCCAAAAAATACGCTATTCCCAAGCACGCCAGAAAAAGCTTCAGGAACAATTTTTCCTTTCCTGCAAGCCTTTGAAGAATCCCTGTTTTCAGCACGCAAATGCTGATTAAGATGTTAAGGGAATACCACGAAAAAGTTACGGCAAGCTTGCCGATTGAATTGCCCGCAAAAATGGCCTGGTTCAGGCCGTGCACGAATTCCAGAATCGTCTGGCTCAGGAAAGCAAGCAACGCGATTGCAATTATTGCCAGCAAAGCCTTTGACAACTGCCCAGCCTTTCCGTCCAAGAAAATATCCCACCAGACCAGAAAATTGCTTAAAGAAAGCCTTTTTAATCCGTGAACGCGCTTGCCGTGACGCCGGCATCCCACGAATAGCGGGGCCTGATTTTCGTCATCCAGATTTTTTCGGAATTGTCATCCAGGATAATTGCAAAGCCCTTCGAGCGCGGCATTTCCTCATAATACTTGTCAAAATCCTTGTGCAAATAGCTCGGCCGCAAAGCCGAAACCGCGTCGATATCCGGCCGCGAAGTCATGCGGTGGCTGATGAACAAATCGCACTGGCTTATCGTGTCCGGATGCAGTTTGTCCGGCCTCTGCGTAGCCAAAACCAGTGACAGGCCCGGCTGCCTTCCGACACGAACCCATTCAAGCAAAACCCTCAACGCAATGTTTTCCTCGTCCTTTGGCATGAACATGTGCGCCTCGTCAATGAACATCCAGACAATCGGCATGCCGCTCTCGCGCTTTTTCCCCTTAATCAGCCTGATTTCCTCTTCTTTCCTGAAAAGCATGCGCTCCTCGAACAGTTTTTTGCCGACCAATGCGACAATGATGTCCTTGGTGCCCTCCGCTCCGATTGTCTGCCGGTAAGCCGAAACATCGATTATAGTGATTGCTCCCGCCTGCGCCAAATCCGTTATTTTGGGCGCCTGCTTTTCAATCAGGCCCCAGGTTTTCGCAACGCGAAGCCGGTTCACCAAAGCCTGCCTTGTGTTAGACTCCGATTCCTCGTCAGATTTCGCAGCGGCAATTATTTCGTCAACCCCAAAATAAGTGCCGAGCTTTTCCCTCACGCTTTCAATGACCCTTGTCAAAAGCACGCCTTCCGGATCCCTCCAGGTCAGCTTGAACAAGGCCATCCACTCATTTGCCTCAAGCTCCGAAGCCTTAATCGAAAAAGCGCCGTCAACCGGAATCTCTTTTTCCCTGTAAAAGTCAAGCTTGCCTTTCGGCACCAAAACCTTGATGTCCGTCGCCTGCGCCTTCAAATCCCACTGCGACAATTCCTCGGCATTCAGCTCATCGCCTTTTTTCAGGCTCCAGAAAATTCCGACAGTGTCAATTACAATGACGGCAATCCGGTTCCTCACCTGCATTGGAAGGCGCGCCATTTCCTCGATGAGCACGGCCATAGAGAACGACTTTCCCCCGCCGCGCTTGCCGCAAATCAGTATTAGGTGCGGCTTGGCAACATCCATCCTGATTTTCCTTCCAAGCACCGGCCTTTCGCCGGAAGACATCACAACCTTTCCGATGTAAGCCGTGCCCTGCTCGCCGTACTTTTCAATGTCGGACAGGCTCCTGCCGATAATGGCAGGCTTCTCGTTCAGTTCAAACGCCATCGGCAAATAATAGGGCAAAACCGTATTTAAAAGTAGGGGATGGCAAACGCTAGTTGTGGTGAAAGTCTCCGGGACGGAAGCAGGGAGCATTCATGCAACCCTGAAATATTTAAGTGGTTTTGCGTGGGTCGGCAAGTGACCCACTTTTACGCAAAACCGGTTTACCCGGCGCCTCGCAAAGCGGGGCGCCTTGGTTTCGGACCCGGCGGACGAAACCGCCGGGCGTGGCAAAGGAGGAAAGAGGGACCTGAAAGGCAGCCCGACAAAAGCGTCATTTCCGGCAAAGGAGGTGGGGTTGGTGTTCTAGAAAAAAGTCTTTCTAGAGCCTCGCCAAAAACAAAACTTTTTTTCCGGACTGCACTTTCGAAAGGTATCCCTCCCTGAACAATCTGTTCAAGCGCTGGCTTGCCGCGTTAAGGCCCCTGTAGCCAAGCTCTTCTTTTATCTGCCTGGCTTCAACCTGGCCATTTCTGTGCACGGCCTCGATGATTTTCTGGTCCTGCCCGGGCAGGAGCTCTATCTTTCCCTCGCGTGTTGGGAGCGAAGGGTTTTCTGATTTGACTGAAAGCATGATTTTGTCGAACTTGTCGAAAATCTGTTCCAAAAGCCTGTTGGTTTTCTCGCGTTCCTTGGCAAGCTTGAACATCAAAGTTGCCAGAAAGACGGGATTGTCGGCAAACCGCCTGATTTCGTCAAGCATTTCGGCGTCCGAGGCAAAAGCGCCCAATTCGGGCTTTTCCGCCAAAAGCCTGGCCTCGGCAAGCAGCCTCTCCATGTCGGATGAGTCATGACCCTTCATGTACTATCATGATTGTGTCATGATGTATTTAAACCTTGCGGGGCGCGGAGTTTTGCACAAAAAGGGGGCAGAAATTAGGGGTTTATACCTCGTTTTTGTGCAGTTTCGGTGTTTCTAGTTTTTAGCTTCAGATTTGTCCTCGGCATAAGGGATGGGCCCTATAGGCCCGGCTTTGTCCTTTGCCTTCGATTTTGGAGATTTTTGCCTTTTTTTATGACTTGCCGCATTTCTTGAATGTTTTCTTGCTTTTGACATATTTGTGCCCCCGTGTGCTAGCAATAGTGCCTTTTGGGCATAAAAGCATTCCATGCAGAAAAAAGGGCGCCTTGCCGGGTTTTTTGTGCAACCTTGGCGCTTTTTGCGTTCAAATGCCTGCTCCCGGCCTGAGCTCGATTTTGTTTTCCTTGAATTTTTCGAAAATCGTCTGGTTGAGGTCTGACGCGATTTTGTCCTTGTTTTTTATGTCGTGGATCCAGACCCGGAGTTCTATTGCGTAGAAGTCGGCTGAAACGCCTTTTATTACGACGTCGGGGTTGTAGGTTTTTTTTTCGGTTTCCTTTTGCAGGATTTTTTCGAAAAACGTGGTTTCATACGGTATTTCGGGCAATACGTTGGGGTCCTTGAGGCAGATGTCCATGAGGATTGCGTTTATTTTTTTGACGTCGGCTTTTGCGCTTACCTGCAATGGCAGGGCGAGGCGCAGCACTTTTCCGGTCGAATAGTTCGTGAACGGGTTTGACATGAAATAGGCTTTTGGAATAACCATTATTTTTCCGTCAAAGGTTTTCATTTCAACTGAAAGCAGGTTTATGTCCTTGACCTGCCCCATTTTGCCGTCCAATTCTATGATGTCGCCTTCGGACAGGCTTTTCTGGAAACCGGTTATTATGCCGGCAAGGACGTTTGACGCGGTCTGCTGTGATGCAAGCGCAATTGCGATTCCGATTATTCCTGCCGCGGCGACAAAGGAGTCGATGTTCTGGTTGAGCACGAAGGTTATGCCGACATAAAGGAATGCAATGAAAAACGCGTAGTTGAGCGCTTTCCCGATTTTTTTTGCCGTTGACCTGTGGTTTTTGAACAGCCTGAATAGCGCAAAGTATGAAATCTGGCCGAGCAGGAAAGCCAATAGCATGAGGGCGATGAAAATGAATATTTGCGTGTAAAGGCCCATGGAAATAGAAACGGGCTACCCTGTTAATAATCCTTTTTCCGCAAGTCAGCTTTGCGGCTGAACGTTAAAAAGTTTCCGAGTGTTGGCGTGGCAGCTTATGCGGGTGAAAGCAGGATTGCACTTATTGTGAACAGCAAAGCATGCGTGGTGTTCCGCAACAGCGTGAACACCACAAAGCGTACCAGCCGGACGTGACGGCTACTTGGACAGGTATTTCAGAGTTTTCTTGAATATTTCCGGAGTCTTTCCGGGGTCGTAGTTGAAGTAGATTGCTTTTCCGACGACAAGCGTTTTTTCGGTTATCGCAGGATAGCTTTTGCCAGTGACGACATCGCGGACAAATGCGATTTCGTTGTCCGAAGGCGTAACGTCAAAAACTTCAAGCAGGTAAGGCGGAACGTCCGGCAAGGCTGGCGCGAATTCGATTCCTTCCATTATTTCGTGGTCGAAGTCCTGCCTGAAAATTATTCCCCTGATCGTGATTGGCATCAGGCACGTCGGAATGCTGTTTTTTCCGGGAGCGCATTCCGCCGGAACAACGTCGCCCATTGTCGCGCGCCATCCTACAACGTCGGATGCAATGCCCTGGCTTTCAGAGCTCAAATAGATTGCGGAATTTTTTATTACAATGAGTTTTCCGCCGGTTGAAACGAAATAGCGCAGCGCTTCCCCCAAGTTGCTTGAAATGCTTTTGTCGGCCTGGTTCGACTGGTCGAGCATGACAATCTTGTATTGTGCAAGCTGGTCACGCGGGTTGACAGTGAAAGAGGCAGCATCGCGTTCCCTGTAATTTATGAGCCTCAGGGTTTTCGCTTCGTCGAGCACGCTTCTCAGTTCGCCGCCCGGGCTGCCGATTACAAGCATTTGCGTTGGAACATTCTGGTCCAGAAACGGAATCTGCCAGAACCCGAATCTTTGGCCCAAAAACCCGACAACGATTATGATTAGAATGAGCGGAACGATGCCTTCAAGGTTTCTTCCGGCATGCGATTGGAATGACCCGCCGCCTGGCGCGGGAGGCAAAGGTTCAGTGCCAGCGTCTTCAGGATACAATCCAACACCTTAATTTTTTCCCATTAACCTGTTAACCAATATCTTTCTTTGTTTCTTGTCTTTAAATATCTTTCCTTCGGCCAAATTTGCTATCATAATATTCTTTGTTATTTAAAAATGTTTTTGTTAGATTTTTTTGGCGGGCCTGTTTCATTTGCCGAGCATTCCGTTGTACATGTTGCGCACTATGCTGAAGTATTTCTGGTTTTGCGCGAGCTTGGGGTTTGCGAATAGTTCGGGCGGCATGGCGTAGTACGCGACTCTTTCCCCGACGCCTGAAACCACTATCATCGGCGAAGTGCTTCCCGCGGGCTTGTTTTCGGCGTCAAACAGCTGGCCGCCGTAGTCGACTGTCAGCACTTCGGTTGTGACGTATCCTGTGGTTGTGTTGACTATTGCAAAGTCTTCGCCGTCGAACACGCGTAGCACAAGGTTTGTGGAAAGGTTTGCAATCAGCGGATGCTCCCTTGTCGGTTCGGGCCTGAGGCTGCCGACCGACGTTGAATTGTCTTTTTGGCAGGCTTTGATTTTACAGTAATTTGCCTTGTAGTTCACTGATATGAGCTGGTCGAAACTCACAATTGTGTCTCCCACTTTCCTGGTCCAGGGGCCGATTATCTTGTGCTCTTTCGAGTTTGCGTCCGGGCTTTCATCCGCGAACAAGTAGTCGTCGCCTGTTCCGAGTTCAGTGCCCGCATCCCCGGTCCAAACAAGCCTGCCGCCGGATGCGGCGTATTCGATGAAGTCCTGGAGTTTTCTTGTTTCAATTTTTTTCGCCCTTTCGACTATTACAAGCGCGTATGGTTTGAGGTTTCCGAGGTTGACCCTGTCGATGTGCAGCATTGTCGGCTTCACTCCGACAAACGCCGGGTCCGCGAGCAGTTCCTGCAATAGTTCCGGGTCGCCCAGGCCTTCGTTGCCGTAAACTATGAGCACTTTCGGTTTTCCCATTATGGCATAGTACGTGTCGCACCAGAATGGAACTGCGTTGCATTTTATCACGCCGGTCCAGGTTGCCACAAAAAGCAGGACTGCGATTAGCGCCAGCAGAACGAGAAAGTTCGCAAGCGGGTTTGATGGCGGCGCGGCCTTTTTCGGCATGTATGCGGGCATCGGCGGCCCGAAATCGAATCCCGGCATGTCAAACCAATTATTTTTATTGGTAACCCCCTTAAATAATCTTTCATTGGTTTTTCCAGAGGGTGGTTTTTGTTGGTCAAGTTTTCAAAGGGTCCGGGCGTTTCAGGGCCGAGTTCCAGCCTGGGCATAATGCGTTTTTTTGATTCGGACACTAAAGGGCCGAAAATCCCGCCGTTGTTTGTGGTTGGCTTTGCGGTTGCAACGATTGTGGTGCTTGTTGCGGCGCACCTGTTCCTCTGACTCGGCGGTTTCGTCCGCAGCCGTCTCGTCCGGCGGGTACGTTTTGTGGTGTTCACGCTGTTGCGGAACACCACGCATGCTTTGCGGGGTTTGCAAGGGGTGCAACCCCTGCAGTGTAGCTGGCTCGCCCTGCTCGCAACGCCGGTTCCGACGACGGGTACTTTGTAAAATCCAAGATTTTGCGACGTGCCCGGAATCTTTGGATCTTGGAGCATTGCCGTTGCAATACCCATCTGCTTTTGTGCTGTCGCCTCTTCAATGGCAATCTGGTTTTTGCCTGGCCTGAAGTCCGCGTTGTTCAGGCGCTTTTTCTTTCCCTGTCAATTATGCCTTTGGCTTCTTCGACGTCTTTCGGGTATTCTTTTCCGCGCTCGATCCTTTTCCACACCACGTCTTCGGCTTCAAGCTTTTTCCGCACGAACTCCACTGCCTGCGCCTGTTCGAATTCCTTGCATGAGACTATGTCGACTTTTGCGAGTGCGCGCGCGGGATAGGTGTGGATGCTTATGTGCGATTCGGCTATGAGAATGAAGCCTGAAATGCCGTTGTCGTCGGGTTTTTCCGCGGAATAGTTTATTGTGGCAGGCCCGCTGATGGGTTTCATGCCGATTGTTTTTGCGAGTTCGAGGAGGAATTTTTTGACAAAGCTTTCGCTTGACAGGTTTTTGCTTTTGCACTTGTAGCAGTCGATTGCAAGCTGCGGCCCAAACTCCGCCTTGAATTTTTTCATGAGCCTTTCCATGGCGTAATCCGCCAGCCGGTAGCTCGCGTCAAATGCCACGATTGCCATGAGGAAAATCCAATTGCCGTAAAATGCGCCGATGGCAATGCACGCCAATGGCAGCATCGGCCTTTCGCCGAGCACGCCCGGGCTTTTTTCCAAGTCGTTCAGGAACTCGTCGAGCCATGCAAGCAGTGCGAACGCAATGAACAGCAATGCGTTGATTTGCGCTAAGCCGAAAACCGCGACAACCGCTATTATGATTGCCACGCCAAGCTGGTGCGCCTTGTGGTCGATCCTGCCGAACGCTATGTTGCCCGCCATTATCCCGAAAATGAGCGTTGCAAAATCCGAATTCGTCGATGCAAGGTAGCCGGCAACCGCGCCGTACATTATTGCAGTGAAGTACTTGAGGCTATCCCTTGAAACGAACCTTTCGTCGACAAGGTTGTCCGTGAGCTTTGCGAAAAAGCCCGACAACCCGAACAAAATGACTTCCGGAATCATGCGCTTTTCACAACAGCCCTTTTTCCTTGAGCGACGCGACAATCAATGGCACTGCGATTGTGGCTTCGCAGAAAACGTGGACGGAAGAACCTTTTTCCTTGAGCTTGCCCCAGCTTTTCGCTTCTTTCGGCCTTGCGCCGCTGAGGCTGCCGTCGAACTCGCCTGCCGTTGAAACGTAAACCGCGTAGTCGAGGCCTTCTCGCAGAATGTTCACGCCGATTGTATGGTGCTTGGAGATTCCGCCGCCTAAAATGATTGCCCCGGTTTTGTCCGCGTTCAGCACAATGTCAGCCAGCTCTTTCATGTCCTTTGTGACGTCAACAATGAAACCAGGGTTGTCCTGCCTGAAAAAGTACATTTGCAGCCCGATCGCGCCGTCGGTTATGCCGGGGCAGAAAACAGGAATCGAGTTTTTCCTGCACCAGTAAAGGAACGAGTCCTTTCCGAGTATTCCGCCGATTTCGGAGTTGAGTTCGCTGGGCGAAAAAGGCTTTTTGCCTTCAAGCATTTTTTTGTAAACGGGCCTTATTTTCTGTTCCAAAACCTCGAAGCCTTTTGTGGGCACGAAAATGTTGCCGATCCTGTTGATGCCTTTGGCGTGCAGTTCGGAATCATCGGCGTCAAAGCTTCCGACGGAGTATGGCACGAAGCTTTTGATGATGTCATGGTCTGTGCTGCCGGCAGTTGTTATGATCGCGTCGACGAATTTTTTCCTGCACAGTTCCGCGATGATGCCTCGCATTCCCGTTGCCACCATGTTTGCGGTGAAGCTGAGAATGATCGTCGCCTTGTCCTTTTTCATTTTTTCAATCAACTCGACAGCCCCGGCAATGTTTGTCGCCTGGAAGCCGGAGTTTGCGAACACTCCTGAAATTCCCTTGGCGGAGAATGCGTCCGAGTCGAAGTCAACTATTTTCTGCATGGTTTTGTCACCCGTTTTTCCAGCTTGCCGGTTTTTTTCTTTTTTTTCATTGTCCTATCTCTAAATGGAATCCGCGCTTTAACAGCTTTTTCATTTCGCCTTTCGCCCCGGCGATTTTCGTGTTCGTTTCTTCCTCTATCTGCTTTGCGAATTTTTTGAGGAAAACATTGTCGTCGCAGCTTATTCCCAGCCTGGCAGTGTCGTTGGGGTTGAGGTTTGCCTCTTTTCTCATGGCCTGCACCTGCCTGACAAGTTCCCGCAGTTCCCATTCGTCTTCAAGCTCTTTCGTGGTTGCGATGTCAAGGCAAAGAGTTGTTTCTCCGGCCTGCTTTTCCGCGAACTTTCCTGCAGGCTTTTCCTTTGCTTCGGAAACCTTTTTCACGTTCGCCATTTTTGCGAGAATATCCTTTGCCTTTCCAAGCTCTTTTCCGGTCTTGGTCACCACAACAAGCCTGTTCAACGGCCATCTGAGCCTCAGCTTGTTCTCTTCCCTGAGAGCGAGGCAGGCCTGTGCAAGTTCTTTCACCAAGGACATTTCTTTTTCCAATGCCTTGTTTTCAAGCTTTTTGTCCGGCTTTGGCAGTTCCAGCAGGTGGATGCTTTCAGGCATTTTTCCAGTGCGGATGTCCTGGTAAATGTATTCGGTTATGTGCGGCGTGACCGGCGCAAGCAATCTAAGCAGGTCGAAAAGGATTTTTGACACCGTCCGCGCGAGCGCTTTTTCCGTGCCTGTGCCGACGCGTTCCCTGACAAGCTTGATGTAGGTGCGGCTGAAATCCTCCATGACGAAATCGCTTATGCACGCCAACGCCTTGTAAAACGCGTAGCCGTTGTATGCCTGCAGTGTTTCCTCCGTCACTGAATTGAGCCTTGCAAGAATCCAGTTGTCCTCCGGCTCAAGCTGCGCGGCATCGATTTTATCCGCTTTTTCTGCGTCTATCTCAAGATAGAGTTTTGCGAAATTGTGGCAGTTCCAGAGAATGTTGAAAAACCTTGAAATGTCGCTGAACCCGTTCCAGTCGAAAGAGAAGTCCTCGCCTTTCGAGGCGGAAATAAGGTAATATCGCAGGTAGTCGCGGTTGTATTTTGCGATTACCTCCTGCGGCCTTATCATGCTTTTTAGATTGCTTTTTGCCATTTTTTGCTTGTCTGGGCCGAGCACTATGCCGTGCACCATTATGCTTTCGAACGGCTTTTTGCCGAAGCAGATTGTCGAGGTTATGAGCTGCGAGTTCCACCAGCCCCGGACCTGGTCTGTTCCTTCGATGTTCAAATCAGCGGGCCAGAACCTTTCAAACTGCTTTTTTTCAGCGGGAAAGCCGAGCGCTGCCCAGCTTGAAACGCCGGAATCGAACCAGACGTCCAAGACCTCTTCGACCCTTTTCATTTCATTGCCGCAATCGCATTTCATTGTTATGGCGTCAATGTAGGGTTTGTGCAGGTCAATTCCTTCCGGCACCTTGGCAAGGCTTTTGAGTTCCGCAAGCGAGCCGACAACCTTTCTTTTATTGCATTTTGCGCACACCCAGATCGGCAGGGGCGAGCCCCAGTAGCGTTTCCTTGAAACCGGCCAGTCGCCGAGGCTTTCAATCCAGTTTTTCATCCTGTCCTTCATCCAGGCCGGAACCCAGTTGACCTTGTCGTTTTCCGCGAGCATTTTTTTCTGAATCTGCGAAACGCGGAAGAACCACTGCGGAGTCGCAATCATCAGCAATGGAGTCTTGCATCTCCAGCAAAGCGGATAATCGTGCGTGTAAGGGTGCCTGTACACCAATGCTCCGAGGCTTTCCAAATCATCGATTATTTCCGGGTCGACCTGCCTTGCCTTTTTGCCCGCATACTTTCCCGCTTCTTTTGTCATTGTGCCGTCGATTTCAACCGGCGACAGAACCGGCAGGCCTGCTTTCGAACCGGCGTCGAAGTCTTCCTTGCCGTGGCCGGGTGCAGTGTGCACGAGTCCCGTGCCTTCGTCGAGGTTCACGTACCTGTCGCTCAGGATTACGCGGTAAGCGTTTTTCGTGTCCTCCGGCTTCAACGCGAGGTTCTTTGACAATGGATTGGAATATTTTTTCCCTTCAAGCTCTTTTCCAAAAAACGTGCGCTTTACAGTGTAGCCTGCCTCAATCGCGGCCATGAGTTTTTGCACCAGAGCTTCCGCCACAATCCAGGTTTCGCCGTTGCTCAGGCTGACTTCAGAATACTTGAATGCGGGGTGCGCCATTATGCCCGTGTTTGCGGGCAGGGTCCAGGGCGTTGTAGTCCAGATGACAAAGAATTTCCCTTTTTCGCCTTCGATTGGAAATTTCACGTAAACGCTCGTGTCAGTCTGCTTCGCGTATTCTATTTCATTGTAGGCAACGGCCGTCGCGCATCTCGGGCAGACGTGCACGGAATACTTTCCAAGGTACAGCAGGCCTTTTTCGTCGGCTTTTTTGAACGAATGCCAGATTGCCTCGATGTACGAGTTTTCAAGCGTCTTGTAAGGGTTTTCCCAGTCCATCCACACCCCGAGCTCCTCGAACTCGGAATTCATTGTGCCGATGAACTGCGTTGCAAACTGCCTGCATTTTTTGACAAAGTTTTCAACGCCGTAGGCTTCGATGTCCTGCTTGTTTTTGAAGCCCAGCTCTTTTTCGATTGCGTGCTCGATTGGCAGGCCGTGCGTGTCATATCCCGCGCGGTCGAAAACCTCGAATCCCTGCATGCGCTTTGACCTGATTGCAACGTCTTTCAGTATCTTGTTGAGCGCGGTTCCCATGTGGATGTGGCCGGTCGCGTATGGCGGGCCGTCCATCAAATAGAATTTTTCCTTCGCCTTGGCGTTCTTTCGCCTGGCCTTTCCGGGGATGCCCTTTTCCTTCCACAGCCTTTTGACTTCGGCTTCCTTTTCAGGCGAATACGCCTCAAGCAATTTCTTTTCCTGCATGCGATTTCACTCTTTTTTTGGCGCGCAGATGGGTATTGAGCGGAGCGAAATACCCGTCGTCGTTTCACCCGCGCGAAAGCGGGTTTGGGCACGGGCGGATTCGGACCGCCGACCGTTGGTGTATAAGACCAATGCTCTACCGCTGAGCTACGCGCCCGGCTTTTAAGGATATGACTGAAGTAGTCTTTAAATAGTTAAACTTCCCGGTTTTTTGAAAAAGTTTTTTGCCATGCCGGCGGCTTTTTTTGGCTTTTTTTTGCCCTGTGGCAGTTTCAAGCCTGTCTTCCGGAGAACTCTTTTTCGCTGAGGTTGTTTTTTTCGTTGGCGTTTTCCACGGTTTCAGGGCTTTCCTCTATAGTGCCGAACCTGCCGATGTTCACTCTCAGGGAGTTCTTGAAAAAAGAAGCATAGGCGTTCGTCACCTTGTACGATTTGCCTTCCTCGACTTTTGCAATCGTGTCATCCCAGAGCGTCAGGAGCACGGTTCCTGTTTCGTCGCCGACAAGCGCTTCCGTTACTTTGTGCGTTGAGCCGTCGAGTTTTGAGCTGACTTCGCGTTCCTCGTTCTTTTTGAGTGCCTTCACTGTCAGGTCAATTTTTTTTCCGTACGGCCTTATTTCGCTTACCTTCATAGTCATCGGTAAGATTCGGCTGGCAAGCTTATTTAAAGCCACCTTTTTTCGTGGAAAATTGCCTGCCTTCAGCCTATCTGAACTTGTTCGCGAACTTTTTGGCCTCGAAGCCCAGCTTTTTGATGTCTTCCTTGAACGCTACACCAAAGGATATTCCTACGACTATGCCGGTTATTATTGCGGCGGCCCACAGGAACGGGTTGAGGAAGAAGTAAACGGCCTGCAGCAGTATCTGGGTTTTGGCGTCGCCGACAACGTATGTCAATGACAAAAGAACAGTAAACAGCAGAATTGCGGCTTCGACTGCCAGTCCGGCGGCATTCCTGTACCTGTGCTCGGTTGCGCTGATTTTGTTCCTGACGTAGCGCGCTGCAAGCAACCCGAACAGAAGCACTATTATCGCGGAGACCGCGAGTGGAATGTAGTAGACAAGGGAATTGATGAGTGTTTGCACGACTTTGAGCTCGACTCTTACTGCGGCCTCCGCCAGGAACACTCCGAGAATGTACCATTTGGAAAGGCTTCCAAGAATGTCGGATATCGGGGTTTTGCCTATGGCCGGATGCAGGTTCTGTTCCTCGATCCACTGGTCGATCCTTATGCCCTGCAGTATCTTTACGACTATTTCCTTGGCGATTTTGGCGGCTATTACGCCGACGATTATGAGTATTACCGCGACAAGCAGGCCTGGAACAATTCTCGCTGTTTCATTGAGAAGGTTTTCGCCGATTCTTGCCAGGCCAAGGCCAAGAATGCTGATGAAATCCGTTATCGGGTCAGCCATTTTCAAAACCACCAGCTTTTATTGGGTTTTTCTTCTTTTTAAGGCTTTGTCTTCCCGGCAGGTTTTCGGGGCTTTTTTTGGGCAAGCCGGGCGGCCATTTCAACTTTTTTTTCCAGCGCATCAAGCGTCGAATTGTTTTCAATCATCATGTCAGCCAGGCCGATTATTTTTCCAAGGCCCTTGTTTGCAACGTCGCGCTCGTCCCTTGCAAAAAAGTCTTTTTCGGCCTGCGGGTCGGCTTCGGATTTCCGTTCAAACCGCATTGAAGGCTCGGCCTTCAATGCAATCAGGTAAAAGGAGTCCGCCCTGCCTTTGAGGAATTCGGCTTCCTCTACGGATCGCATGCCGACCGCCACGACTTTTTCGGATTTTTTCGCTTCAAGCCAGAGCCGTTTTGCGACGCAGTCCATGCCCTCGGCTTTGCGCAGTTCGTCCCCCACTTTGGACATGTTTTCCTTGCTGATTTCAAGGCCGCGCCTTTCAACTTCCGCTTTGAGGAAATCCGAGAAAACCAGTTTTTTGAAGCCGAATTTTTTCTCCAAAACGTTTGCGGCAGTGTCCTTGCCGCTTCTCGCCATGCCCGTGAGCGCGATTATTATCACAAAAAGTCCACCGCTTTTTTTTAGTGCCCGGCAGTTCCGGCTTTCATTTCCTGAAAAGGATTAACCCTAAAACCGTTAAAAAGACGAGCGGCAGCAAAAGAACGTTCGTTTCGTCGACGTTCAGGGTTTGGACGCTTTTGGGCACGGTTACGAGCGCCTTTGCGGTGTTGTCCGAAAGATCAGTCTCTCCGCCGAATCCGGCAGCGGTTATTTTGATGTAATAGTTTTTGCTTCCGGTGGTCTTTCCTGCAAGGTCAATGTTCCTGGTAATCGGAATTTCCGAATGCGCGGCGATTGCCCTCGAGTCGGGGGGCACTATGTTGTCTGCCACAACCGCATTTGTCGTTGCGTCAAGAAGGTCGAAGGTGATTGTCGCAGTGGCATTGGCCGCAGACACGTTGCTGGCAGTAAATGCGAGCGCGGCAACCCCTGTCTGCGGGTCGAAGGTTATGGAGTTGATTGAAACCGCCAACACGTCCGCGGTTTGAGCAAACGCCTGCGGCATTGCCAAGCACAGCAGCAACAGCGCGGCAACCCGCATAATTGTTTCCCGCATGATTGCTAATTAGTTTTTTGTAATATATAAAGGTTGTTGGGGATTTGCCGCGCCTGTAAAAAAAGAAAAAGAAAGGAAATGTGGTTTTCACATTTCCATGCCCGGCATTCCGCCCATGCCGCCAGGCATTGGCGGAGCGGAATTCTTGCTGCTGCCCGCTATGATGTCGTCGATGCGCAGGATCATTTCCGCAACTTCCGTTGCCGAGCTGATTGCCTGCACTTTCACGGACAAGGGCTCTATGACGTTGGCCTTTTTCATGTCGGAGAGCTTTCCCGTGAACACGTTCACGCCGATGTATTTTCCGCCTTTAGAGCCGTGCTCGGAGCGCAAACTGACAAGCGTGTCCAACGGATTCATGCCGGCCGTCTCCGCCAAGGTTCTCGGAATCTCCTCGAGGGTTTCAGCGAATGCCTCGATTGCAAGCTGTTCCCTGCCGCCGATGGTCTTAGCATAATCGCGTAGTTTGAATGCGATTTCGGCTTCAACCGCGCCGCCGCCAACGACAATTTTGCCGTCCCTGACGGCCGTTGCGGTCGACATCAAAGCGTCGTGCACGGCCCTTTCGATTTCGTCTATGACGTGCTCGGTGCCGCCCCTTATGATGAGCGAAACTGCTTTCGGGTTCTTGCAGCCTTCGATGAAGACCATGTTGTCGCCCGCGATTTTCTTTTCGTAAACCGTTTCGGCTTTTCCGAGGTCGTCCTTTGAAATGTCCTGGAGCCTTGAAACGACTTTCGCTCCGGTCGCCCTTGACAGCGCCGTCATGTCGGACTGTTTGACGCGGCGCACTGCAAGAATGCCTTTTTTTGCAAGGAAATGCTGTGCCAGATCGTCGATGCCCTTCTGGCAGACGACGATGTTTGCGCCTGACTCTGCAATCCTGTCAACCATCTTGCGCAGCATTCCCTCTTCCTGGTCCAAGAACGCCTGCAATTGGTCGGGCGAAGTGATTTCGATTTTCGCGTCGGTTTCGGTTTCCTTTATTTCCAGTGCAACGTCGACCAATGCGATTTTCGCGCCTTTCACGCTTTTCGGCATTCCGGAATGCACGACTTCCTTGTCGACTACAATGCCCCTGATGAGCTGGCTGTCGGCAATCGAAGCGCCTTCCTTCTTTTCAACCTTGATGTTGTCGATGTCAATCGTTGTTTTGCCGTCCGCATCCTTGTCCGCGACAAGCTTTATCGCCTCAACCACCAAGTCGGAGAGGGTTTCCTCGCTTTCCGCGCTCTTGCCCGTCATGGAAGTGCGCGCAATGTTTTTCAGCACCCTCATGTCATCAAACGAAACGGGTTCGCCTAATTCCCTGACGACTTCAATCGCCTTTTTCGAGGCTTCCCTGTAACCCTTGATTATGATGCTTGGATGGATTTCATCATCCAGAAGCTCTTCGGCTTTTGCGAGCAGGCCGCCGGCCAGAATGACCGCTGTCGTGGTGCCATCGCCGACCTCGTCGTCCTGGGTCTTGGCAACTTCAACCATCATTTTTCCAATCGGGTGGTCCAAGCTCATTTCCGTCAGGATAGTCGCGCCGTCGTTTGAAATCGTCACGTCACCAAGTTCGTCGACAATCATCTTGTCCATTCCCTTGGGGCCGAGAGTGCTTTTCACTGCGTTAGCGACTGCCTTGCCGATGAGAATGTTTATGCGCTGCGCGTCCCTTCCGCGCGTTCTCCTCGTTCCCTCTGACAGGAACATTACCGGTTGCTGCTGGTTTTCAGCCATAATCCATTACCTCCAAAAAAACCAAAACCCTGGCTTTTAACCCAAGTTTTTAAGATTCAAAATCCGACCATTTCACGCGCCCTTTTGCGCGCATATCCATCAAAAAAGCCTGACAAGATTGATGGATATAAATGTTTAAAAAGCTTTGGCGGCCTTCCCGGTAAGCCGCAATTTCATCATGTTTTTAACAGATTTTGACTTTCAACATTTTTTCGCCTGCCGGCACAAGCTCTATTTTTTCGCCTTTGCGCAGTTTGTAGAATTTTGCCAAATCGGGCGGGATTGTTATCGCCAGCGAGCCGCCGGTTGAGACTATTTGCCTGCTGAAGCCGAACTGTTTTCTTGCTTCTTCAAGAGTTTTGTCAACCATGTTTCCTGTCCCGAATTGCTCCCCGCATTTTTGGCATTCATATATGGGGCTGTCTTTGATGCTGATTGCGCCCCCGAACAATTCAACGCTTGACTTTGACAGCTTGGCGTGCCCTTCGCATATCGGGCATTTTATTTTTGCTTTGAAAACCATAATTCAACCTCCTTTTTGCTTGACTCCCACAAAGTTATTACTATTATTCGCTTTTTGTCCTCGGCTTTTTCAATAGTGAAAAATTTGCCTGCCACAACTCCCACAGTTTCAAACTTGTTTTTCATGTATTTTTCGTCAAAACCTTTGTTTAATCGCACCAGTTGCTTTTTGATTACCATTTCAATTTCGGCTCTTGTGAACCCATGGAGCAATGCCCGCTCTATGAATCTTTCCCGTGCATGCCGTGTCCAGAATACTTCCACCGGAAACCACTGCAATAAGCGTGCCAGAAACAATATTTAAGACGATGCTTTTTGTAGTGAAAAAGTAGAGTATTATGTTGGCTGGCTTTTTACTGGCTTGGCCATCTGAACGCCGGTTTAGGCTGTCAGATTTTCATCCTGCTTTTCAGGCCGGAGATTTTTTTTCCTATGATTGCTGCTTCGTGCACCAGGCCGTATGGCGGCCTGATTGTCACGAATTTGAAGAACAGCTGCCTTTTCGAGACAAGCTGGACTTTGCGCACTTCCTTTATCCTTGTGACGAAAACGCCGGCGGCCGCAAGCCTCAGCATGGTTGAAACCAGGAAAACGAACAAATAGTTTGAAGGCCAGATTTTCTGGGTTGCATGGTCGAGGATGTAGCTGCCTGCGAGCGCGCCGAGCACCGCCATGACGCCAATCACGATGTTCTGGTACGCGAAGTATTTCGCTATTTTTCCGGGTTCGACCGAATCGTACAAAAAGTTTGCCGCAGCCAAAGTGAATCCGGCCCAGACGAGGCCTGAAAACAACTGCGCGGCAATCAGGTAAAGGGGGTTTGAGGAGAACAGCCAGAGCACGGGCACGATTGAAATGAGAAATGCCGTAATGGCGATTATTCTCCTGTTGCCGAAAGTGTCGCCTGTCAGGCCCCACCTGCGCATTGCAAGGATTGTCGCAAGTGCCGCGGCCGAGTTCACTATCGTGAAGGTCAGGTAGTCGAAGCGCAGGGCGCCGAGCATGTAAGGCGTGAAGTATGGCGCGGAAAGGAAAACCGAGAAGTTCATGAACCCCATGAACAATACGAACAACCCGAAATTGCTTTTTCGCGCGGTTTTGATGAAATGGCCTAAGCCGTCGCCTTTTTCCTCGTCCCAGATGTATTCGGGTTCGTGCATTTTTTTGAGGTATGCGAGCGAAATGAACCTGTAAGCCATGGCTATGAAAAACATTGACGCGAAGCCGAACATGAGCGCTTCCTTCGAGTACAGGTTGAGGAAATAGCCTGCCGCGAGAGTCGCACTCAAAGCAGTGAGGCCGGTCATGGCGTTCCGCCTGCCGAAGTATGCGCCCCTTTCCTTTGGCGAAACCAAATCCGCCATGAGGCTGTTCCACGCGGGGCTGACAACCTGGCCGAACATTATGTAAATGCAGTAGAATGCTATCAGGATCCAGACAGCGTTTTCCCTGAAAACAAAGGGCACCAGTGCAATGAACGCCCACATGACTGCCTGCAGGAACACGAACGGCAGGATTATCTTCTGCCTGTTTTTCGTGATGCCAAGAATTTTTGCGCCCGCAAGCTGGACGACTGCCCCAAGCAGCAGGGGCAATGCCGTGAGCAATCCGACCTGGAAGGCGTTTGCATGCAATGCCAGCGCGAATGGAACTGCGAGCGATTCGCCGAAGCCCACCATCACGGAGAAAGCCATTCCGTCGACTATGGAGTTCCTGAGCGAATCGCTTTTCCTTTTCTCTGCTTGCTTCACAATTTCTAGGTCGGAGAGCGGCATGTCATCCCTGAAAAAAACAGGTTTGAAAAAAATTCAAGCTGAATGCAATCCGGGTTTTTGGCTTTTGCCCGAAAAAACAACGGGCAAAAAGCACAATTCAACGCAACTCAATTACAGCGCTTTCTTCCCGCGCTTTTTGAACCACCAGTAGGCAATGCCGGCAGCAACGATTATGCCCATGTACAAAAGCCATGGCGTCTGTGCGGGGTTCTGCGCGGCTATTTCCGCAGCAGAATAAATCTTGAACGGAACCTTTTTTTCCACCGACACTTCTTCCCCGAAACCGTTCTTGTACGAGAACGTCAGCAGAAGATCCTTTTCGCCAGTGGCAGAGTCCTTGTTCACGATGGTGTCAATTGCGACCGAGTCGAAGTCGTCCGATTCAAGGGTTCCGATGAAGAATTCCTTCTGTGAAAGGAACATGTCATTAGAGTCGACCCTGACAGTGAGGAATTGCGCGGAACCAATGCCGACGTTGTAGAGTTCAAGGCTCAGTTTTGTTTTTCCGCCCGGCACAGGCAGGGGCTCTGATTCCGAGAGCGTCGCCCCTATTTCCGGCTCGTTTGAAGCCTTGATGCCCACGTATTCCTTTTCCGAATACTTGGACTTGTTTTCGTCGAAGAATTCCACGTTGATCGGAATGTAATATGCGTTGGCCTGCGCGCCCGGATTGATTATGAACGGCAGTGAAACCGGAGCGCTTTCGTTCGCGTTCAGCTGGGGAATGTAAACCGAGCCGGCGCCCAGGGGCACGACGTTCCTTTCAACGACAACGCCGGTGGAAGTTACGGTCCTTTCCTCGTCAAGGCCGACTGAAAGGTTTATGGCGCGGCTGCTGCCGATGTTCCTGACGACAATCTCAAGCGTTGACGATTTCCCGATTTCCGCGGAGTCAGGCGAGGCTGAAACGATTTTTATTATGGGTTTCCTGCTGAGCACGGAAATGCTGTACGGCGTTATCTTCTCGGTTTTTCCCTCGCTGCCAAGCTCGAAGAATATGTCAAAGGTGCCGTCTGTTGCCGACGGGTCGAGCAGGATCTTGAATTTCACGAGCGCGGTTTTTCCCGGAGGAATGTCGCCGAGGTCGCGCCTTGTAGTGTCGGTCGGGTCGAGGGTGAACGGGAACGTGGTTTCGGACTGGTCGGATTTGAGCTTCAGGTTGAAGAACGCCACGCCCGCGGTGGAGGTTGACTTGTTTGTGACGTTCACAAACAGGTTGAGGCTTTGCCCAGGAATGGCGGGCGATGGGTTGTAGCTTACGGATGAAACCTCAAGGTTGGCTGCAAAGGCCGGCAGGCAGAACAGGACCAAAAATGCCATGAATGCCGCAAAACCGAATTTTTTGTTCACTTGTAGTCCCTCCTAACGGATCTGGAATTCTCTGAATCATTGATTTCGGTGCTTATAATTTCACCGTCTTTGATGTTTATTATTTTTTGCGCCCTTTCGGCAACATATCTTTCATGCGTAACAATCAAAATGGTTTTGCCCCTGTCACGGTTGAGGTTTTCGATGAGTTGGAGTATTGTCGCGCCGGATTTGGAGTCAAGGTTGCCGGTCGGCTCGTCCGCCACGATTATGTCCGGGTCGACTGCAAGCGCGCGTGCAATGGCAACCCTCTGCTTCTGCCCGCCGGAAAGCTCGTTGGGCTTGTGGTCCATCCTGTCGCCCAAGCCCACGTCCTGCAGGATTTTTGTGGCAATCTCCTTTCGCCCCTGCGCCGGAACGCCCTGGAACCACAATGGCAGCATGACGTTTTCCAGCGCCGACATCCTTGAAATGAGGTTGAAGCTCTGGAAAATGAATCCGATGGTTTTGCCCCTCACCACGGCCAGCTCGGAATCGCTCATTTTTGAAATTGGCTTCCCGTTGATGTAAACCTCGCCATGCGTCGGTCGGAGCAATGCGCTCAGGATGTCAAGCAGTGTCGTCTTGCCCGAGCCGCTTTGGCCGATGATTGAAACGAATTCGCCTTTTCCGATTTCAAGGTTTATTTTCTTCAACGCGGCAACCTGCACCTGGCGGCCCATGTCGTAGACCTTTGAAACGTTCTCGGCCTTGATGATTGCCTGCGCGTGCTGCATGCTTTTCCACTTCCAGCAAAAAAATCGGAAGAAACCGGTTCCTGTTGAATGAAATAAGTGGCCCCGCATTTAAATTAGTTTTGATGCGGTTTTCGGATTTTTTTCATGCGGAAAAAGTTCATATGCCGAGTTCTTTTTTCGCAAGAGCCGTGCCTTCGACCATGTTCTGCAGTTTTTTGAACGCAACTTCCCAAGTCCTCGTCCTCAGGCCGCAGTCAGGGTTGACCTGCACTTTTTCCGGTCCGCCCAGAAGCTCGGAAGCGAGCAGGACGCGGTCCTTGACAAGCTGGGGCGATTCAATTACGTCAGAGTGGATGTCGACTACGCCCACGCCGACGCTGATGGGCATTTTGTATTGCTTGAATAATTCGATTGCCTTGAACGCTTCAGGGTTCACGCTTTTCGCGCCGAATTTTCCCGGCGAAGCGTGGTTCGTGAATTCGATCTGGTAGGAATCAGCAACCGATTCGGACAGCTCCGGGAACAGCACGGAATAATTGCTGTAACACAGGTGCACGGCCTTTTCAACGCTTTTCGGCGCGTTGGCGA
Organism: Candidatus Diapherotrites archaeon; assembly: GCA_016205145.1. NCBI lineage: Archaea > Nanobdellati > Candidatus Iainarchaeota > Candidatus Iainarchaeia > Candidatus Iainarchaeales > Candidatus Iainarchaeaceae > Candidatus Iainarchaeum > Candidatus Iainarchaeum sp. The sequence continues at coordinate 286,360 of JACQJH010000002.1, read as the reverse complement.
AAGAGGAGTTTATGGATTCCGTGAAAACCCTTGACTCCTGCTCGTTTGTCGCGGCGGCAGGCTCGTCGATCTGCACGACTTCCGCGCCGGCTTCAACCAGCGCATCAACGACAGGCCTGATCACGTGCTCCGCAAATGCAAGAATGGCTTCGCGCCTTCCCGCCATGTAGGCTTCCGTCCTGCTTTTCCCCGCTTTCTCGTGCTTTTTCTGGAAGAATTCAACGTAACTCCAGTCCGTCATTGTGTAAGCGCCGGTAATGCATGGCTTGACAATCCTGCCGGTGTTTTTTTTCACAAAATCGAATTCTTCGACAAACCACTGCACGGCATCCTTCTCGAGTTCGAGTTCACCGGCAAGAATGCCTTTCCTGAAATAATTCGCGTCAAATGAATTCACAAAACCCGCCTTTTCAATGTTGGGAATCTTGCGTGCGAGCATGTCGTACATTTCCGTGCGCGGCTGTTCGCCGTTGAAAACCCTGTCCAGCCCGGCCTTCTCCTGCATGCGAATCACAAAAATGCTTGAAATGTCGACAATGCGCTTCTTCTCTTCCCCGCTTCTCTCCTTGCCGTCCTTTGACAAAAGCGTTTCCAACTCTTCAACAATTTCGTTTTCGACGCCCAGCCTTTGGCCCCATGAAAGCGCATCCTTTATCCAAGCCGGATTTGCCTTCGCGTTAAGCTCCTGCCGCCAGATCGGGCGCTGGATGCTTCCGATTTCCTGCGTTATGAAAGACTTTGCCATAAACAACCCAAACCAATTGTTCAGTTTCCGCCCCTGCCAAGAATTTTTGCCGCGCCGGCAAGCGATTTTATTTTTTCAATGCCCTGCTCGAACGGCACGTCGAACAGCCTGTCGTTGGGGCCGATGAAATAATCGCCGGAAAACTTCGCGGACTTTTCAAACTCGCGTGCAATCTTCGCCATGTGCTCCGGCATTTCAACGCCGATGCGCTGCCCGTCGGCCGCGCCGAGCAGTATGTCCTTCGAGGTTTTCACCTGCGCAAAGTCAGTGAACGAAGCGTCGATGCCGGCAAAATCGAATGCCGTGCCTTCAGCCAGATGCAAAACCTTGGAGGCGTCGGCAAGCGGAAAGTTCACTCCGACCTTCAATCCGCCTTTTTTCGCCTTTTCCGCGAAATCCTCTGCCCACAGTTTTTCGTCAAGCCTTTTCAGCGACAAATCGTAGCCCACGGAATTTTCGGAGAACAAAACCGCCGAATAGCCTTTTGCCTTCAATGCCATGGAACTTTTCACGATTGCTTCGGCATAATCGTCTGCAAATTCCTGCCCGCTTTTGTAATGGGAGTGCTCGGCGAGCCTGAAAAACGTGTAAGGCCCCTGCAAAAAAACAATGCCGTTGCCTTCAACTTTCGGCAGCCAGTCGGCAATCTCGCTGCCCCCGCATTCAAGTTTTCCGGAAACGCTCGGCTTCCTGTAAAACGTGTTTGTCCTGAACCAGCGAGTGACCGGTCCAATGGCGTCCTCGCCTTCGCTCTGCCTTTTAGCAAACCCCGTCCAGGAATGCGCCAGCGGCCTCATCAAATCGAGCCAGTCGAGCTGTCCGCCGGAAACAAAGGCAAAGCCTTTTTGCTGTGCGGCAAGAATTTCTTCGGCGTCCTTGTCAACGCGTGCCTTGAACTCATCGTATTTTGCGTGCCCGTCGCGCACAAGCCTGTGCGATTTGATGGTTTCAGGCGACCTTGTAACGGTGCCAGACAGAGTTGCGCCCAAAAAAGCCATGCCAGAACACCGGATTTTCCAAAAAAGCAGATTATTTGTTGCCGGTGAAATGTTTTATAAGCTATTGTCGGACAATATTTTTTGCCGATGAAGAACTGACGATGACACCGACCCCTTCAGGGAATGAAGATAGATGGGCGAACCGAGGCATTTGTTTTTTGTTGTAAGTTTTTTATTCTGTTTTGGGTTTTTCAGCTTATTTTTTTATAGTTTGCCTGCGTTAGCTTATTGGTTTTTGGCGTGATTTTTGAAATTTTTTTGCTTTTGCTCGGCGCTTTCCTGCTTGTGGTGGGCTCGGACTGGGTTTCGGAGGCGGCAACCTTTCTTGCAAAGCGCTTTCACACCACTAACACTGCTGTCGGAATACTTTTGGTTTCAGCTGTTTTGAGCCTGCCCGAGCTTCTGGTCGCGATTCTTGCGATTGTCAAAGGCGAGAACGGCATCGGAGTAGGCGTGGTGCTCGGTTCGATTGTCGTCAACCTCGGCCTTGTTATAGGGATTTCCGCGATGCTGCGCCCGATAGTCTTTCCAAGGCACATCATTTCGCGCGACGTGGTCTTCATGGTTGTGGCAACCATCGTGGTTTCATTGATTGTGCTTGACGATTTCGGCATAACCCGGCGCAACGGCATTGTTTTCCTGCTGTTGTTCGTGCCGTACATCATCAATGTTGTCGAGCAGGAAAGGGCTTTGGCAAAGGAGCAGCGCGAGCGCGAATCCGAAAAAATCGAGAAAACCCTCATGTTTTTCGGCCGCCTTGCTGACGGCGCGTCTTCCATAAAGGACCCCAAATTAATTTTTTGCGCAGGCATCCTGTTGCTGTTGGCAGGCGCCGAGCTTTTCACTTCGGGCCTGTCGGGGATAGCGGTCGCGTTTGCACTGCCCAAGCTTTTGGTGGGCGTAACTCTTGGCGCGATCGGCCCGAGCCTGCCGAACCTTGCAGCCGCAATCCAGGCCGTGAGAAAAAAGTACGACGATCTGGCGGTATCCGAAACAATCGGCTCGAACATTTTCACCTTGCTGGTCACTCTCGGAATCATATCGCTTATTGCGCCTGTTTCGATTGACTCCGAAACCGCGTTTGTCACTGCGCCCGCGATTTTGGTTGTGAGCCTCGCCTTTTTCGCTTTTTCCCTGCGCGGCAGGATTTCAAGGAAAGCAGGACTGATTTTGCTGCTGCTTTACCTTGCAAGCGTTGCCGCGGAATTCCTTGTGCGCCTGTGAAAGATTATGCCTGGAGCGCCCCTTGAAAGCAGGCTGGAAGCGTTTCTCTCGGCCAACCGCCTGAAACTTGACAGGCAGCTGTCAAAGGGCTTTTCCTCGAAAATTTTTTTGGTGCGGAAGGCAAGGAAAAGCTTTTGCCTGAAAATCGAGCGCGACGATTCGCCGAGGCAGGCAATGGCGGAAAGGGAAGCTGCCAATCTCGCGCTTGCGAATTCCGTTTGCGTAGGGCCCAAACTTTTTGCCCAGGATTCAGAAAACCGGTGCGTTCTCATGGAGTTTGTCGAAGGCGAACGCTTCACGGACTGGCTTTTGGATGGCAATCCCGGAAAAAGGCAGCTCCGGGCTTTCATAAATGATTTGCTTGGGCAGGCGGACAGGCTCGACTCGGCCGGATTGGACCACGGCCAGCTTGCGGGCAAGGGCAGGAACATTCTTGTCAGGAAAGGCGGGCCGGTAATAATTGATTTTGAGAAGGCTTCCATTGCAAGGAAACCGCACAACCGCTCGCAACTGGAATCGTTTTTGTTCAAAAGCAGTAAATCGGCGGTTGTGAAAAGGATTTCTGAAACTATTTGCTGACTATTTTTTTTTCTATTTCCCAGATTTCGTAGTGCCTGTTTTTTATTATTGGTTGTTCCTTGTCGATTATTTTGGTGATTTTGATTTTGCAATTGAGGCTTCTGATGAATTTTTTGAGTTCTTTGCCATCGTATTGGTTGTAGTAAAAGTAGTCTAACTGCCTTGTGGTTTCCTTCTCTCTTGGCGGGATGAAGAACTCGATTATCACCTTTCTTTTTGCCACTCTGACCGATTCCCTTATCGCTTTTTTGCAGGTTTCCGGTGCCAGGTGCTCTAATACATGGCTTATGATGCAGATTGAATATTCCGCGTCCTTGAAATCTAGTTTTGTTATATCGCCTTTCCTGAAATCCGCTTCAGGAAACCTTTTTTTTGCTATTTTGACCATCTTAGGGGTAATGTCTATCCCGATGTAGGTTTTTGTTTTGCAATTTTTTCTGAATCCGTCAAAAAATATGCCCGGGCCGCAGCCAATATCAAGAACTTTTCTGCCGGCTGTCCTGTTTATTGCGGCATACAATGCGGTTCTGGTAACCGAATTTGACGGTATTTCCGACAGGTAATCGTCTGCCAAATATTTTTCCGGCTTCAACTGCCATCGTTCGTGCCTTTTGAGGCCTAAAACTGCCAGCACGGACGGTTTAACAATCTCGTTGCTGAGGGATTCGAAAACACCGTGCACGCGCAAATCTATGCTGGAAAATAATTTGCCGATAGTTGGGGCTTTTTTCATAATTTTATTTTGCGTGGTAACCTTAATATTTTATTCCGCGGTGACTCGCTTTCTCCGTGCGTGAAAAAAACCCGGAGCGGGGTTCGACGTTGTGCAGGGTGATGACGATTTTTTTTCCAAGCGCCTTTGAACCCGCCAGGAACAACGCGAGCGCAATGGACATTGCAACCGCTCCCAGCTTGAATCGTTTTTGTTCAAAAGCGTGCGGTCGGCTGTTGTGGCAAAGGTTTTCGGGATTTTGCGCGCGGATGCCGCCGCTTTCCCTCTAGGCAAATAATTTAATTAGCGGGTTGTAAATAGTTATGGCATTCATGATGGCGGAGGATTCGACTGCAAAGGGCTTGTGGCCGGCAGCGGCGGTTTTCGGAACCGTGATGGTTCTGGGAATCGCAATCGGCTGGCTTGCCGCCTTTTTCGTGCAGACCGAAGGCTTGCGTGCCGAGCGCGCCCTTTCGGCAAGGATTTCCGGCATGGACGTCCTTGAATTGCCCAACCCGGATTTTGAGCTTGGCGCGGTTCCATGGGTTGCGCAAATGGATGCGGCGGTTTCCCTGTCATCGGAGCGCGCGTTTTCGGGAAAAAATTCGCTCAAGGTCCTGGTCAAGCCGGGTTCAAAGGCTTATTCCGGCGCGGTTTTCGGCTACGGCGTGCGGCTTGCCGTGGAGCCGGACACGGTTTACCGTTTTTCGGCGCATTTTTTTGTGCCGGATGGCGCGGAAACCGGCGGCAGCTTGAGGATGGGAGTTCAGGTTAGGGGAGAGGACGGCTGCGAAGGCCAGGCCTGCTATGCGGAAGTGGTTGATTCAGCCCCGTCTGTTGACGGCGGCGTCCGCGGCGAATGGGTTGAACGGTTTGTCACGTTCCGCACAGGCTCTAAGGCAAAACATGTTTTTCCGTTTGTCACTTCTCCGGGCAAAGGGCAGTTTGGGCCCGTTTTTGTTGACAGCCTGGACCTTGAATTGCTTGGGGATGAGACAAGGCAATTCGCTGGTGTTGCGGGAAAAACGCTTTTTGACATTCCGAACCGGGATTTTGAGGACGGCATAATTCCCTGGACCGTGAACGGCGGCGGAAAGATTCTGGTTGCGGAAAACCCTGCTTTTTCGGGCAGGCACTCAATGAAAGTGGTTGTCACCGGAGCCGACCCGCTGTACTCCGGCCTTACAATGTCAAACGTTGCAAGGGTTTCGGTTGAGCCTGACACGAACTATGTTTTTTCAGGCAGGGTATTCATCCCGGAAGGCGCGGATATTTCCGGAAACTTCAAGCTGGCATTCCACGTGCTGGGCCCGGATGGCTGTGGCGGGGACAAGGGGTGCCACAGGCATTCGCTTGTCAAATCCGATTTGTCCGTTGACGCCAACAGCCAGAGGGGCGCATGGCTTGAAAAATCCGCCGTGTTCACAACGGATGCCGATGCCACGAATTTTGTCCCATTCTTTTCGTCGGTGGAACCGGATTCGTCCGGGGAATTTTTTGTCGACGGGCTCGGCTTGAAAAAGGCCTGACTTTCCCGCCGCCTGCGGGCATTCCGCATCGGGCCGGCAGGCCGCGGAAGCTTTGTGTAAGTAAACCTTGTTAGGGGCTATTTCTTACACAGAAACCAGAATACTTACACGCCCCCGGACGCGGAAAAAGGTATATATACCGATTTCGCCTGATTTAATGTGATGGAACTTTCTGGGCGTGCCACGGTTTTCAGGATTTTTTTCACGGTCCTGTTTTTCTGTTCGCTTGTTTCCGCGGCGGCGCTGTTATGGGTTTCCGGGGATTTTGCGGTTCCATTGCTGGTGTTTGCGGTGTTTTTCGCGGCCGCGCTTTTGCGGCCCGTTCCGGCGTTTTATGCCCTTGCGGTTTTTGCCGCGCTGTCGCCTTTTTTGCAGAACGGATTTTCCGCCGAAAACATCCTTTTGGCGGAGTTCGCCCTGCTTGGCTTTGCGGCCTCCGCGCTGTCGCGCGCCTTTTTTTCGGAAAAGGGCTTTGCCTTCAAGGCGGGCATTGCCGATTTTTTTGCGGGCGGCTTTTTTTTGTTTTCAGGCGCGGCATTTGTTGCCGGCGTTTTTGCGGGAAACGCCTTTGAACCCTATCCCTTGAGGCTGGCGGTCCTCTCGTTCGAGTTCATTTTGCTTTACCTTATCGGACGCGGGTTTTTCACGTTCGCGGTTTCGCCCCGGAAATCTTTCATTGCAATGCTTGCCGCGGCGGTTTTTCTCGCGGTTTCCGGAATAATCCTTTTCAATTTCCATTCGGCGCCCGGCGCGGGCCTTTTTTTGGGGTTCCAGGGCCCGGCTTCCTTTTACCGGCTTGAATTCCCGTTTTTTTATGAGAATGCCGCGGGGCTGTTCTTCGCGGTTTTTTTTTCCTCCGCGTTTTCTTTTGCACTGTTTTCGCATGGCTGGAAAAGAATGCTTTTCCTTTTTTCGTGCCTGCCGCTGCTGCTTGCACTGCTTTACACGTACTCGCGCGGCGCCTGGATTCTTGCCCTGCTTGGCGTGCTGGCGGCAATGCTTTTGAAACTGCATAACTGGCCATCAACGGCCCGTCAGGCGCGGGGCCGCACGCTGGCTTTGGGCTTGTCGGCCGCCGCATGCCTCCTGCTGATGTTTTCCGTCGCAATATTGTACGGCACGGTTTTCGGCAATTCCGGGGAAGCCACGCCTTCGGAGTATTCCTTTTTCAACAGGCTTTCGGTTGTGGACCGCAGTCCGGAAATCCGTGCGCAGGTTTTTTCGGTCAGCGCCCGAGCCGCGCTTCAAGAGCCTTTTTTCGGCAACGGCTTCGGCTCGTTTGAAATGGCCTATTTCGGCCTGGCCGGAAAAGACTTCGGGGGGCCGAAGAATGCGCACAATTCTTTCCTGCATTTTGCGCTGGAGCGCGGGGTTCCCGCAGGATTGTTTTTCCTTTTTTTCCAGGCCGCGCTTGTTTTCCTGCTTGCCAAACGGCTTTTGTCGCGGCGTGAAAGTTCCGGCGCCTGCGCCGCGCTTTTCCTTTCCGCCCTGATTTTTTTTGCGGGCGGCTTTTTCGAATTCGCCTTGTTTTCGGCTAGGAACGCCTTTGTGTTCTGGCTTTTTGCGGGAATGTCGATTGGCGCTTCAGGCGGCGGTTCCCCCGAAAAGCAGGTTTCATGGAAACATCTGCTTGCACTGGCCTCGGCTTTTTCGGTTGTTTTCGCCGCCTTTTCCCTTGCGCCGTTTCTTTTGGAGGCGCAGCAGGCGCTTGAATCCGGCATTTCGCATGAGTTGAAGGGCGGGCTTGTGAATCCTGGCTTTGAAGACGGCTTCAAGGGCTGGGACTCGTTCAACAACTCGGAAATATTTTTGTCCGAAAACGCGCGCTCCGGAAAGCGTTCGATGGGCCTGCGCGTTGAAGGCCCGACTAAAAGCTGGGCGGGCCTTTCGACTTTCAACGCTTATGCCGTGAGCCTGGAACCGGATTCGGATTATGTGCTTTCCGCATTTTTTTTCGTACCAGAAAACGGCGATTTTTCAGGAACGTTCCGGCTTTCCGCGTTTTTTTTCGGCCGCAAGGAATGCGCGGGAAAGCCGCCGGAATGCCTCGGCATAACCTTTTCGGGTTTGGACCAGTTTGTTGACGGTTCCGCGCCAAGAGGCGGGTGGTTTGAAAGGCGCCTTGTTTTCAGGACGGGCGGGGAAATCGCGGGCGTCAGGCCGTCAGTGATCACGTCTTCAAACCTTTCAGGGCGGGGCACGATTCTTGTCGACGACATGTCGATCGAAAAGGCCGGTTAGCCGGAAAGCTTTATATTCGCGCTCCGCATATTTTTGTTTTATGCCCGCCGCAGTCACGCATCAGGAGCCGGGCGTTTCCGGCTTGTGGTGGAAATTTTTTTTGGCGGGCTTGTGCGCGGTCTTTTTCGTTTCCGGCGTGGTGCGCCTGCCCGAAACGGTTTTTTTGCTTGCGCTGTTTTGCCTCGTCAACCTGCCCGTCCTTGCAAGGAATCCGGGGATTGCGTTCGCGGTGTTTTTCCTGTCGCCGATGTTCGCGCTTTTTCCGGAAAACTTCGAGCACATAATAAACCCCGTTTTTGTCGTGTTGCCGGTGCTTGCGCTTGCCGTGGCATTGTCGCCCGTGAGGAAAAACGATTTTTTCGCAAAAATTTTTTCCGCGCCAGCGATTTTTTTCGCGCTTTTCACGGCATTAATGGGCCTGTCTCTTATGTGGTCGTCGGATGCCGCGCAGGGAGCCGAAAAATTCTCGAGTTTCTTGGTCATGGCAGTCCCGGTTTTCCTGTTTCCCGCGTTCGTGGGCACTGGTTCGGGGCAGTTCGACCGGTTTTTCAAGGCGGTCTTTTTCGGCATACTCGGAATGGGCTCCGGCCTGTTTGTTTATTCGCTCCTGTTTTTCGTGGATTTCCGCGAGGCAACCCTTGGCCTCGCCCGCAACATAGTCCTTCTTGGAATTTTTTTTGCCCTGGGTTTTTTCATAAGCGCCTTTTATTCCATGCGGCCCGGCCCGCCGGCCAAGAGGCTTTTTTTCGGCGCCTGCGCCGCGTTCTTTCTCCTGCTGGCGGTTTTTTCCCAGTCCCTCGGGCCGATATTGAGCCTGCTCGCGGGCTCGGTTTTGTTCGCGGTGTTTTTTGCAAAAAGGTTCGGCAGGGCGTTCCTGGTTTTTTCCGCGTTAGCCGCCGCGTTCTGCGTCCTGGCGTTTTTTCTTTTCCCGCAGGCATTCGTCTTCATTTCGCCTGATTTTCTGTCCGAGGACCGCGGCATTTCGGCCAGGGGCGCACTTTATTCTGCCGCGATTGGCCTCACAATGAAAAAGCCGCTTTTGGGATGGGGCCTGGGCGCTTTTTCCAAAGAGTACGGTTCCACGCTGCCGGAGTATTCCCTTATTGTCCTGGGAAACAGGCCCGTTCCTTATCCTCACAACATTTTCCTTGAGGCTTCAAGCGAACTGGGCGCAGCCGGCCTGGCGTTGCTTGCAGTGTTCCTGGTTTTGGCCATTTATTCGTTTTTCCTGCGGCTGAAGCCGATGGCGGCCGGGCATGAAAGGGATTTTTTTATTCTTTTTTTTGTAGCCTTTGCCATCGGGCTTGTCGAGGCCCAGTTCAGCTTTGACTTTTCCGGGCAAAGGATTTTGTGGCTTTCGGCGGGAATGCTTGTTTTCTGGCCGTGGCGGTTATAATGCACATTTGCCCAAGCGGCTTTTCCCGCAGTGCCCCGCAAGATGCCGTGGCCATATCGGAAACCGGCCGGTCAGCCGTTGTTTTCGCCGCCGTTGGCTTTCCATCCGGAAAGGTTTCTGCCGAGTATTTTTTCAAGCCTGCGGATGTCCGGCGCATACATTTTCCTGATTTTTTCGGACAGGCCGCGGCTTAAGCGCGGTTTTTTTCCGATGCAGGGCAGCAGTTCCCTGTAAATGCCTTTTCCGGCGCCGGCTATTGCCCCGCAAAACCGGTTTTTTGGGCGGCAATGCAAATACACGCCGCCATCCGCAAGGCCGAATGACGTGTTCCGCACAAAGAGGGCCGCCTGCGCCAGGGCGAACAGCCGGATTGCTGTCAGGGAATACGTGCCCGCGTTTTCCCTTCTGCCGATGCAGCCTGGCTTGAAGTTTTTTTCCGCTCCCAAAAACCCGTAGATTTTGCGGATTTCCGCAAGCGGGCTGGCTTTCAGGTCGTCGTAAAGCAGGACCATAACCTGTGCCCTGTCAAAATTCCTGTAATACCTTGAAAGATGCCGGTGGTAAAAGCCGCATTCCGTGAGGCGGCGCTCCGGTCCGCTTTTGTCGCGGCCGCGCTTTTCAAGGATTCTTGCAATGCCTGTTTCGGGTTCCACGACCGGCAGCTGGTTGCAGCACATGTTCATGTAATATGCGGACAGCATCCTGTCAAGCGGGTCGCGCAGAACCGCAATGATTTTTGTGCCGGGATTGTTCTCCGCAATTTTTTCGGCGCAGCCCGCAGTGGCCAAATACAGCGGGTCCTTTACGCCGGCAATGGTCCCGCCATCGAGTCCGGCAAACAGGGCATTGAAATCTTCCGCGTCCTTCACCGGCGCGTTTTCGTTCCTGAAAAAAGGAATCTCAGTTTCAGGCATGAAAATCCGCGGATGCCCGGCAAGGCACCTGGCCACAAACGACGTGCCCGCCTTTTGCGCGCCGATTACGACAAAATCCGGCCGGTTTTTTGCGGCGCTCATCTGGAAGCATCTCCCACGGCGCTTTTATTGCGGGTGGATTCAACCAGTTTTTCATACAATTCAAAGAGCTTTTTTTCCTCCGACGACCAGTTGAATTTTTCCCTGAACGCCTTTTTTCCGGCCTCCGACATCGCTTTCCTTGCGGCGGGATTTTTAGCGAGCCAAACGATCTTTTCGGCCACTTCGGCGGGTTTTTTGGGGTCGGCGGTGGTCCCGCAGCCGTATTTTTTCAGAAAGCTTTTCCACTCCGGAAAGTCGCTTGCGATTATCGGAACGCCGTGCTTCATGCATTCGAAGAATTTGGTCACGAATTTGTGGCGGTGTATCCTTATGCGCGGATACAATGCAAGCCCGATGTCGGCGGCATTGTAATGCGCCTCTATTTCGCGGTGGTCGACAAACCCATCGCACAAAAACCCGGTTTTTGCGCCGATGCCGAGGCTTTCGGCGTATCCCCTGAGCCACCGCGCGTATTCCTCGGATTCGGGCGAGCCGACTATTGAAAGCCTCGCCTGCGGAATGCGTGCGGAGGCCTCGGCGAATGCGTTGAGCATGTTTTGCATGCCGCGAATCCCCTGCACGCTTCCGGCATAAATGATTCCGAAAGTTTTTTTGCCCCTGCGCTTTCCGGCAAAAGCGCCCAGGTCTTCCGGCACGTCATAATTTTTTATCAAAACGCATTTGTCCGCGAATTTTTCAAACCGCTTCAGGTAAACCCCGTCTGACAAAATGATGGTGTCAAAGAAACCGCAGCAAAAGTCCTCAAAATGCCGGAACAGGAACGCCAGGGGCTTCCTTGCCGGCCTTGGTAGGTAGTGCTTGTAGAGAATGAACTGCGTATAGTTTTCGTGGACGTCGTAAATGACCTTTTTTCCGAGTAGCCTGAGCATCACGGCATAGCCGAGCATTTCCGGGCAGTGGAAGTGGTATATGTCGGCGTTCTGCCCGAGCGCTTTCCTGAAAATTTCAAAGTCCGTGAACAGCACCCTCAAAAGGCGGTTTTTCTGCGGTTTTATGAACACAAATTTTATTTCCCGGCTTTCCGGATTCTGGCAGTCGCTTTGGGCTATCATGCTGGTGGCAAACCTTTTTGCGAGGCTCCTTGCCTCCCGGTAAAAAATTCTCGAGTCGTTCGCCTTGTGAACCGCGTCGAAAATGCAGATTCTGGTTTTTTCCATTGCGCCACCTTAGGTTATGCTCTTGGCCGTTCTGGCTTTAAGCATTGTTTTTGGTTTTCCAGCCGGCCGCCGGCTTTTCCGCCGGCCCGGTTTCTGCCCGCCCCGCCTTCTGTCCAGGATTTTTTCGAATAATCTGGCCGTCGACCCGGAAATTGTTTTCCATCCGAGCCGTTTGGATTTTGCGCGGAGGCCTTCCCCGATTTTTTCCAGACGCAATTTTTTAGATTTGAAGATTGCCCTCTCAAGGCTTTTCGCGTTTTTCGGCTTGAAAAGAAGCGGATATGCGCCGAGCAGTTCCGTCACCGGCCCGAGTTTTGGCGCGATTACCGCCTTGTTGCAGGACATGAACAGTATCAGCGCGCCAGACGTTGAAACCCTCTCGTATGGCAGCACTCCGGCGTCGGCCGCGTTGATGAACGCCCGCACTTCCGCATCTGGAATGAATTCAAGCCTTGCAATGCAGTTTCCCTTAAACTTTTCCGCAAACGACAAAATGGATTCTTTCACTCTGTCCTCGAGGCACCTGCCGGCAAACACCACAAAAATGCCCTTGTCCTTTTTTATGGCGTTCCCGGCCGCCTTCAGGAACACGGCAATGCCCTTCTGTTCGCGCATTTCGCCGAAAACCAGGAGCACAAAACAGTTTTGCGGGATTTGAAGCGATGCCCTCGCCTTTTTCCTGCCCGCGGAATTTTTGTAGTATCCGATGAAATTACCGTGCGGTATCACGCTGATTTTTCCCGCCTGGCGCCCGTTCAGCCGGTAAACAGCAACTGCCTTCCTTTTGCTCCAGGCATTGTGCACTATCACCGCGTCGGCAATCCTTATGGCGAGGCCGAACACTTCTTTTTCCAGCCGCGGAAAAAGCGTCCTGTGCGGTTCGACGTTGTGGATTGTTATGACGATTTTTTTGCCGAGAAACTTTGCGAGCGCAAGAAAGCACAGGAACGCCGATGCCATGACAATCCCGGCCATGGCGGGGAATTTTCCGGGCCCGCCGCTGAAAACGTGCTCTATCCAGTGCAAATGCACGATGCGGGTTTTAGGGAAAATTGCCGCAATCTCCGCGCAAAGGCGCACGCCCGCCCTGTTCTGCGGGCTTTGCACTTCAAATCCGTGTTTCCTGAGTCCGGAGTAAAGCAGGAGCGCGTACGGGTGCCTTTCCGGAAGCGTGTTCGAGAGGATCAGGTGATTTCTGGTCATCGCAGTCAGTTTCCGTTTTTTTTTTAAGGGGATAGTCATGCAACCCACATTGAACTTAATGTAGGCAGAATTCTATCGCCCCTTTAGTGGTTCCTGCAAGCGTCCCTAAAATTGTAGCAAAGTCAGCTTTTAATGCCCCGGCTTTAATTTTTTTCAGAAATGTCGTGGTTAAAAAAGCCAGTATAAATTCCTTGTGCCTGCGTTTTTCAATATTATTTTTGACAAAACGAAAATAGTTTTTTGACAAAAAATAGTTTTTTTCCAGATTGTGCCATAAATCCTTTTCTTTCTCTTCAATGCCTTTGTGGATTATTGTGGTTTCAGGTGTCACCAACACTCTGAATCCTGCTTTTTTTGCACGCATGCAAAAATCCGTTTCTTCCCAGTAGCAGAAATAGTCGGGATCAAACAAGCCTATTTTTTCAAACACTTTCCTGTTTACAAGCATTGCGCAGCCCATCGCGTAAAGGCTTTCAAGCGCCTTTTTCGGTTTTTGATGTAAAAAAGTTATTTTTCCAGTCGCATTGTCGATTGTGGCGCCGGCAAATTCCACCCCGCCGGAAGCGCTTTCGTATATGACTGGTCCGATGATGCCGCAGTCTTTTTCTTGTTCGGCTCTTCTAACGAGTTTTCCAAGTGTGCCCCTTTCCTGTAAAATGTCCGGGTTGGTAATGTAAACATATTTTGTTTTTTTGTCTTTGAGAGCCTCCATTATGCCGATGTTATTTCCGGCAGCATAGCCAAGGTTTTTTTCGTTTTTTATTGTCCTTATTGACGGGTATTTTTGTCTGACAACGTCAAGGCTTCCGTCAACAGAGTAATTATCAACAACAATTATTTGAAAGTTTTTGTAATCCAGGTTTCTGAAAGATTCAATACAATTCATTACATGGTTTCGGCTGTTGTAAAGTAGGATGACTGCCGTTACGAACGCCCCACGGCCGCTTTTTTCCAGGTTGGCTATCTCATTTCCCATTTTCTGCCTTCTGCTATTTTTTCAGCATTTGCCTGTATTTTTTTACAAGCGGATAGGTTGTTTTTTCCCAGTCATATTTCTGTTCAGCAAGCCTTCTGGCATTTTTGCCTATTTTGTCGCACAGGTTTTCGTCAGATGCAATTAGTTCGATATTTTCTGCAAAATATTTTTCTTCCGACAGGACCAAATGCTTTCCGTTTTTGGCTTCTATGCCACGTCTCCCGACGGGTGTAGAAACTATCGGCAGACCGGCGGCCATGTATTCGAACATCTTTACGTTTGAGCCCCCGCCATCCAAAACTGGGTTTATTGCAAGGTCCGCCGCCTGAAAATACGGCTTGATGTCTGGGACATAGCCAGTCCTGACAATTTTGTTTTCCCGCCCTTTATGCAGCCCGCTTTGCCCGACAATCAGAAAGACGTATTCCCTTGGCGCGGACTTTGAAATTTGCTCGATGACCCGCACAGCCTCGTTGTTCGGGGCATATTTTGAGCCGCAGAATAGTATCACTTTTTTTTCCGGGCCTATTCCGATTGCTTTTTTTGCATCATTTTTTTGTTCCGCTGTAGCCGGCACGATTTCCCTTGTATCGGCGCCGTTCGGGCAAACGATTATTTTGCCTTTTTTTATGCTGTAATGCCTGCAAATCCTTCGTCCGTCTTCCGCAGAAACCGTGACAATTGCGTCGGAACTTTGAACGGCATTTCTTTCTATTTCCTCAATTTTTGCATAAAAAAATTTTCTAATCTTGTGCTCTTTTGCGATGATGGGCTGCATGTCAAGTTCCACGTTATGCTCGGAAAGCACAATTTTTTTGCCGGGGAATTTTTTTGCCGCGAATTCGAACAGGTACGGGAATTCAACCTGTATAATGTCTGGGCTGCCTGCCTTTTCCATGACCTTCGAAGGCAACGACCATCCGCCAGAGCAATAATGCTGTCTCACGCCATACGGCACGCCAATTGCCTTCAGGCTCCCGTTAAGAATTGGACTTTGTGGCAAGCCATATCTTGTGAGGCTTTTGTTCAAGATTGTTTCCTCCGCTGGCTTCACCAGTTTTATGGTGCTGGCAAAGTCCATTCTGGTCACGGTAAAATGCCTTGAAAGATTCCGTGTAATATAATTGATTCTTTTTGCTCCGCCGCTTTCTTTTCCCATCAAAAAGCCATTCAAACAGGTAATATGCATACGGGTCATTGAGTCAATCCTAATAATTTTTTAGATTGTTGCTATTAAATACATTGCCTTATTTGGTGGTTTTTTTGAATATTCTGATTATTCACAAGCATTTCACGCTTCCCGGCGAGCCGGGTTCGTCGAAGCCATTTGATTTGGCGGTTTTTCTTGCGGAAGCCGGTCACACTGTCTGGGTGCTGGCCGGAAACAGGAACTATATGACCGACAAAAAGCGCGGCGTGACAAAAGTTGTCCTGCGCAGGAACCTTCAGGTCATTTATTGCAATGTTCTAGGTTCGCATCACGCTGGCTTTTTCGGAAGGCTTTTGGCGCAGCAGTCTTTCATGCTGGGCGCGTTTTTTGCCTCCTTTAAAATCCCCCGGATTGATGTTGTCCTGGCGAGTTCCCCGCCATTGCAGTCCGGGCTTGCGGGCCTGGCCATTGCCAAGGCTAGGCGCGCCAGGTTTGTTTTAGAGGTCAGGGACCTGTGGCCGCTTGTGCCTGTCTTGATGGGCGCCCTGCGCAATGGCTTGTTAGCGCGGCTTGGGAACTTTATTGAGCGGCTTTTGTACAGGTCTGCTGACAGGATTGTCTGCGTCACCAATGAATTCAGGAAAGAAATCCTGAAAACCGGAATCGGGTCGGGAAAAGTGCTTGTGATTCCGAACGGCGTCAGCCTGGATTTGTTTGCAGGCAAAAAGCCCGCAAAGCGGCGCTGGAAAAAGTTTGTCGTGATGTATGCGGGACCCATGGGCCGGTTTTACGGTCTTCAGCGCGTGCTTGAAGCCGCGGTCCTTTTGCGCCATGATAAGGAACTGCTTTTCGTGCTTGTGGGCGACGGCAGCGGAAAAGCCGGCCTGAAGGCTTTTGCAAAAACCAATCGTCTAGGCAACGTGCTCTTCCTGCCGGTCATCCCCAAAGCCGCCCTTCCGGAGCTTCTGATGCAGGCCGATGTCTGCGTGAATTCAATGATTGAAAAGGTTTCCGGCCTGAGTTTCATTCCTAACAAGTGCCTTGAATACCTTGCCTGCGGAAAGCCGGTTGTCTCGAATTCCGGGGCGCTTTCCGGAATTTTGAAGAGGAGTTCCGGAATCGTTGTTGCGGAAACCGCGCGCGGGTTTGCTGATGCCGTAATACGCATCAAAAAAGACGCGCGGCGCAGGGAACGGCTCGGCAGGAAAGGAAGGGCTTTTGCTGAAGCGCATTTTGACCGGAAAAAGCTTCTCCGCAGGTATGCGCGCGAACTTGAGTCAATCCCCGCCCGGCCGGCGTAGGGCAAAGCATTTCTTTTCTTCTGTTTTCCAATGTGTCTGCGTGGTGCGGTTGCTGAAGCGGTTTTTTGATTTTTCGGTTTCGCTGGTTTCGCTGGTTTTTCTCCTGCCGGCATTTGCCGTAATCGGCATGGCAATAAAGCTTGACTCGCATGGCAAAGTTTTTTTCGTGCAGGAGCGCCTTGGTTTCGGGGGCAAAAAATTTTCGTGCATAAAATTCAGGACCATGGTCGAGGGCGCCGAGGATGAAGGGCCGAGGCTTTCAAAATGGAATGATCCGAGGCAGACGCGCACCGGAAGGCTTTTGCGCCGCTACTACCTTGACGAGCTGCCGCAGCTGTGGAACATTCTGCTTGGCGAAATGAGCTTTGTCGGCCCGCGCCCGGAAAGGCCGTTTTTTCACCGGCGGTTTGCCAGGAAATTGTCCGGCTGGAAAAAGCGGCTTGAAGCGAAACCCGGTCTCACGGGTTTGGCGCAGGCGAAAGGCGTTTCAAGCACGAAGCCAAAGGAAAAGCTCGCGCTTGACCTGCTCTACCTTGAAAAGCGGTCTTTTTTGTTTGACCTGAAAATAATATTTGCCCAGTTTTCGGTGCTGTTCGGGAGGCTTGGCCGGCGGCTGAAGCGCAGGTTCAGGCGCCTGAAAGAAAGCAAGTGAATTCTTTTTTTTTTCAGAGTTCGAATTTCCTGTCGACTTCCCTTGCCAATGAATCGCAGTCCGCCTTGATTTTTTCAAGGTATTTTATTATGCGCTCCTTTTCAAGCTCGATGTCCTGCACTTTTTCATAGGTTTCAACGGCTTCCCTGAACATCGAATAGTCCACATAAGTGTACGGGTATGCGTCCATTTTTTTCGCAATCCTTTCAACCATTTTTCCGAGCCAGATGTTCATCTCGTCCTTCACCTGGCCTTTTATCTGCTTGCCCTGCGACAGGTGCTTTCTCATCATGTTGACGATGGTTGCGCGCGGGAAAGGCAGTTTGCTTTCATCAACGGTTCCTTCATCTTCCTCGCCCGATGCTTCCGCGGCCTGCTCTTCTGCTTTCAGCTCGCCTTCGACTATCTCCTTGGCCATTTCCTCGGTCTGGTTCTTCGAATCAGTCATAAAATACCCCCATAAAAAAAGCAAAGAATGCCGGTTTTTTCTTCAATTTAATTGTCTGGCGAATGGATTTTAAATGCTTGGTCGGCGGAAAAGCGTCATCGGTTTTTTGTTTTGCCGCCAGCTAAGCGTTTCTCAAAGAGCTTATCCATCGTGCGCTTCCAAGAAAAGTTTTGTAATGGGCGCTTCAACAAGCGGCTTTTTGCTTTTGCCACCAAGCGTCCGCAACAGAAACGATTTTGCTGTGTTTTCTTATTTCTTGGTAGCTGTACCTTATTTTTGTGCATGCAAAAAAAAGCAGCGCCAGGATAATTCTCATTCTAGCATCTCTGGGAAAACCCTGGTTGTCAAAGGCTACGCTGGCAATAGTGTTGATTGCAAGTATCGTAAGAGATACAAGCCCAAGATATGTAAATGGTTTTTTTTCAAGTTCTGCTGAGATTTTTGCACCCAAACTTGGTCTCGCAGCCTTTGACAGCACCCAAAACGTGTTTTCTGCGGTTGATTCAATAATTTGAAGCGATCTTTTTACTATGCGGCTGTTTTCAAAGGCGTTCATCGCATAAAACTTCGCAATGCTTTTTTTTGCCCATGCAATCGGACGCCACCCAGCAGTTTTCTCCGAGTAGCCGCCCGATAAATGTTTTAACCAGAGTATTTTTTTCAAAAATAATGAGTTTTCGTAGGCTTCTGATGCCTCTGAAACCATTTTTACTATCCGGCTGTCTTCGACCGCCCTTTCCATGCTCATTTTATATCCACAATTGCCGCGGTTATGTTGGCGTTATCAAAGCTGAGGAAAATTTCATACCCGGTTTTTATGAATTTTCCCTTGAATGTGGTTTGGCCGTATTCGTCTTTTTTGAGAAGCAGTTCTGCTTTCAGATCCAAATCCTTGTTTTCCGGGTGAATAGTTTTCAATATTTGCCCGCTGTCGGATGTTGTTATTATTTCAGCCGGCTTTTCAGACTTTTCCAAGATTTTGCTTATAATTATGCCGCCGCCAAGGCTGGTTTCGGTATCACCCGCAGCTATTTTGCCGGCAGTCCAAGGATTTATATTTCTGGCTTTCAGTGTCACGGTTTTGTAAAATGTCTCGCTTTTCGGTATTTCTTCCATGCTATTGTAAATTCCGCGTATGGCGCCGGAAATCGTTGCATTTGGTATATTTATGCTGATGGTGTCGCCAATATTGAGCTGCTCGTTTTTGTACATCGGAACTCCCTTTTTAATTTCGACCTGTATTTCTGCTTTGAGCCTCACGTGTGCAATCCCGTCCGTTGTTTTCTCGCCGCTTATTTCCTTTATTTCAGAAACCTTTTCCATGTCAGAGTCAGTTTCGCCGCTTCCTGGAAGAAGGTATCTGGCTGTGCTAAGCGGGAAATCCCAGGCTTCCAAATCAACTATCTTGAAGGTCTTAGTTTCAGCAAGGCGCTTGTTTTTTTCCTCAAAAGGCAAAACGTCGACTATTTTTGTTTTAAGTTGAATGCCGCCATCGTCAATCTCGAAATTGTCGCCTTTTCTGATCGTCTGCCCGCCGAAAACAAGCCGTTCGTCAAAACGTTTTGTTTCAATCAAAAATTTCATGACGATGTTATAAGTTTTATAATCGGTCGCGATTTTTTCTATGTCCAATATTTCGAAAATTTTTTGCCCGCCTTGCTCAATAGTCTTGCCATTGAAGAATTCCGCGGCGACTTCAGATGAAACGCCTTCGGCCCGGGCTTCGATTATTTTTTCATCTGGTTGGACCGTGGTCTGCGGCTTTGTTTCGCCCAATCCGATTATCTGGCCATTCAGATAAACGTTTCCGAGGCTTATCTTGATGGGTTTGCCTATGTTGATTATGACATCCTTGTAAAACAAAACCCCGTTCTTGTTTGAAGCGTCAATTTTCATTACAACCACTAGATCGGCCTTGTTCTGGAACGATGGTATTTGCTCAATGCCGACAACTTCGCCGAGCTCCCTGCCCGTGAAATATCCGAGTTCTTTGTCTCCGACACGTATGTTTTTGTAAACCCAGCTCGGCTGGTTTTTTGAAAGGATTGTCACATATGTGGGCTTGTCCAAGCCGAATAGGAATGTGTATGCTGTATAGGCTCCCAGTATAAGTGCAACAACTATCAGAACGTCGACAACATTTGCTTTGCCGAACAGTTTGCCGTGTTTGTCCACCAATTCCATAGTTCCCGCCTAAAAGTGCCCAGCCGACCCTAATTCATACTGTTTTTCCTTATTTAAATCTATTGAAACCTGCCTCAGGATGATTCCAAGCGCGACCAAAATAATGAATATTAGATAGAACGGTTCGTTTCCGGCAAACCCTAAAACAAGCATTCCGACAAGTGAAACCCGCAGGCATTTTGCCATGGTGGCGCCATCGTTTTCGCCTTTTTCTGTGAAATTTTTTTCCGCTCGGCCAATATCCCAGAACGAGAACGCTATTATCATTGCGTAGAATATGAATCCGATTATGCCTGTTTCGGCGAGGACTTCCGCGTAAATGTTGTGCGCATCCTGGTAGTTGACAAGTTCCCCTGTTTTTTCCAGATTTTTATAGTACCCTTTAAGCCCTAATAGATATCTTGATGTGTCATAGCCGGCCCCCATAAAAGGGTTTGCTAAGAAGATGCTAAGCGCATCAAAAAGCATATTTTTTCTTTCTTCGATCGAATGGGCTCCCGTGAATTGCGAATTTCCGGTTTCGCCTGCTAGCGCACCCAAGCCTTGGACCCGGCTCACAACGTCTTCGACTTTCCAATAAAAGAATGGCGCAGAAACAAGCAGAATTATTGCAATGACCGGCCATATTTTCTGTTTTGGAAAATAGTAGAAAAGCATTGGGAGCATGGCCGCGACACCTATAATGCTGCCTCTTGAACCTGTCACAAATATCACGACGAATACCGCAAGGACTGCCAGCAGGAGGAACGCTTTTTTTGGTATTCCTTCAAACGGCTTGGTTTCTTTGTTAGTTATGAGTAGCATCGCAAAAGCCAATGGCATCAGCGGCAAGAGGTTTATGCCAAGCGTATTCCGGTTTTCTAATCTGTCGATAAATTCTATGCCTCCGCCTTCAAATATTCCGCCGCTGGCAAGGCTCAAGCCGGCGAAAATGATTATTATTGCCGACAGGACCCAAAAAGTGTTTTTTGCCGCTTTCATGTTTCTTGTCAGGTATATCATGAAAATCAGGGTGAGTGCCATTTTCGGATCCAAAAAAAAGCTAAGAGTTCCGCCGGCCGTGCCAAGAATCGTTGATATTGCAGCAACCGACATGAATCCGATGACCGCAAAAAGCTGGTTTGGGAAAAAAAGTTTTTTTTCCTTTTTAATGAAATACTCCGCTACAAAGAAAAAAGCCAGGATGGCAAATATTATTTTGTTCAGCGGTACCGCGGATTGCAGAAGGCCTGCCGGTGTTATTCCCGCATAGCCGACTATCAGAAGGAGAAGAACCGCGAAATGGTAGTTTTTGAAGAGGAGTATTGCCACGACCGCGGAAACAACCGTGGCTAACGCCATTTCAAGGGGCAGAAAGAACCCTATTGTGGCGGCCAGCAGAATTATTGTGCCGGCTTCCGCTTTTGTAAGCTTCATCCGGGAAAATAATTGGTTTTCTGGTTATTTATTCTTTCTTTTTTGGATTATTTCAATAATGGCAAGGGCGAGCCAGAAAAGCAGGATGTTGTTCTGCCAGAAAAGAACGTTCTCGAACATGCCGCCTATAATAAATGCGGCGAGCGCTGCTGCCAGTGCAGCAGAAATAGCCAACTCACCGCTGGTTTCAGCATATTTTAATGATTTTAAACGCCTCTTACGGCTTCAAAAAACAGCCACAGAAACGCAATAAGTGCAATGATTCCGCCGTCAATCAGCATTTGCATGAAAACGTTGTGCGAATTCGGCGGACAGGTTTTTTGTTCTGCGCTTTTTTCCCAGTTGCCAAGCCATGTCAAAATGAACGGATGAAGATAAACAATGTCGTCGATTTTTTTGGCCAAAAATTCCTGGTTGAACGACTCTTTATCGGGCCCGGCAATGGGGCTTTTCAGGAATCTTTCAAAGCATTTTTCGAAGACAAGATTTCTTGTCGCAAAATCTTCTTCTGTGTTGGCAAGCCTTTTGAACAGGAAAATCTTGTCCAATTGTATTCCCTCCCGGATGCTATTGTCGTAGACTTCTATTTCGATTGGATAAAAATTGCCGCCTTTTATGTTTGGCAAAATTCTGACAAATATGCCTTCAGCGTTTCCCTTTTGGTCACATTTTTTGCGATATGCCTGTTATGCCAGTTTTGGCGATTTCAAGACCCACGCCAACACAATTGCGAAAAGCATTATTTCCGGCAGGATAAAAAAAGTCTGCCCGAATGATGTTTTTGTTTCGATTGATACTGGTGTGAGAAATATCGTCAAAAGCATGGCTGTTTTCCGGTCATGGAATGCGAGCGCAAAAAATGCCACCCCCGTTGCAATAGCAAGCATCGGATCGGATATGGCTGAAATTAGAAATATGCCCAAAATGGAGACCGTGAAAAGTGTTGCCCGCGGAAATTTGCCGGAAAGCATGTCTGCCTTGACGCCCATGTTGCCGTCTTTTTTCCCCGTTGTATTGGAATTTTGTTATTTAAACTAGTATTTTAACGCATTTCTTGGTATGTGTTTTAAATTTTAAGGCTTTTAAATTAACTTGAATGGCGAGCAAACGAATCAAAATATCATTTTTTTTATATGACCTCTATTCCGGAGGCGCTGAACGGTTTGTGCAGGTTTTGGCTAACAACCTCGACAAAAAAAAATTCGATGTTACAATTGTTGCCTTGGTTAGCGGGAAACACTATCCGCTTGATGTCGGGGTGAAGTTTCTCCGCCTTAATGTCGGCTTTAAGTTTTTTTGTCTGAAATTTTTTTTGAAACTTTATTCTATTTGTTTAAAATTTGTTAATGATTTGCGTGCAGTTTTTTGTTATACTAACTCCAAAAAGGCCGCTTACCCGGCCTATTTGAGTTTTGGTTTTTTTTTCCACATAAGGTCTCTTATCGACTTTTTTGGGCGGGATAAGCCAGATATTGTTTTCAGCCTCTTGCCTTTGCCAAATTTTTTGGCTGTTTTTTCTTCCCCGTTTTTTGGATACAAATCCATTGTCAGCGAGAGGGCTTTTTCTCCGCTTGAGCCTGATAGTGAGCCGGCAATTATCCGCAAGCTTTATCCCGTGGCGGATGCGATTATCACAAATTCAAAAGAAACTGCGAACGCCCTTGTCAGCGTTTATGGTTTGCCGTCAGCCAAGGTTTTCACTATTTACAACCCTGTTGACATTGGCGCAGTTTTAAAAGCCGGCAAAGAAAAAGTTGACCGCTCCCGGGTTTCCGCACATAACCCGCCAATAATTGTCGCGTGCGGCAGGCTTGTCCCGCAGAAGGGTTTTGATATTTTGTTGGATGCTTTTTGTTTGGTTCGCCGTCATGTTGACTGCAGGCTTGTTATTGTTGGCGAGGGGCCTGAGTTGGCAGCGCTTTTGGCTTTGTCTGAGCGTTTTGGTGTCCGGGATTTTGTCGATTTTGTGGGGTGGCAATCGAATCCGTGGAAGTTTTTTTCGAAAGCGGATGTTTTTGTTCTATCCTCGCGTTATGAAGGGCTTCCCAACGTTGTTCTTGAAGCAATGGCTTTGGGCATTCCGGTGGTTTCAGCCGACTGCAAGTCCGGTCCAAAGGAAATTATTTCGCATGGCAGGAATGGCTTGCTCGTCCCTGTTGGCAATCCGGATGCCATGGCCAAAGCTGTTGTCAGGGTTTTGTCGGACAAACGCCTTCACCGCCGCCTTTCAGCCAATGCGAAAAAAAGGGCAAAAGATTTTGATGTTCCCTTGGTTGTAAGGCAATTTGAAGAATTTTTTGAGCGTATGGTAAAGTAGGTGTTTGATTTTGTGCGGCATCTGCGGTTTTGTCGGGTTTGAGGACAAGGGTCTGCTTAAGCGGATGGCAAGCTTGCAGGAGCATCGCGGTCCGGACGGAAAAGGTTTTTTTTATGACGCCAAGGTCAGTTTGGCGAGCCAGCGGTTGAGCATAATAGACATTGCCGGCGGAAACCAGCCTATTTTCAATGAGGACAAAAGCATTGCGGTTGTTTTCAACGGCGAAATTTTCAATTTCGTGGAACTGCGGGCACTTCTTGAAGACAGTGGGCACAGATTTTACACAAAAACCGACACCGAAACAATCGTTCACGCTTATGAGGAGTTCGGCGACTCCTTTTTTGGGAAACTGCGCGGTCAGTTTGCCTTCGCACTTTTTGATTCCGGTAGAACGCGTGTCCTGCTTGCACGCGACCAGTTCGGGATAAAACCCCTGTTTTACTCAGATTATGGCGATTCATTTTTGTTTTCCTCGGAAATAAAGCCGCTTACGCTTGCCCCGCAGTTTGACAAATCAATAGATTCGGATGCAATGGCCGATTACTTTACTTTGGGTTACGTTTTGTCGCCCAAAACGATTTTTTCGAGGATACGGTCGCTTTTGCCGGGGCATTTCCTGGAAATCAATGTAGCCGAAAAAACGGTTGGGCGGGGGCAATTCTCCAATCTTGCATCTGGTCCGTCAAAATTTGGCGGTGAAGCCGAGTCGATTGCGCGCATTCCTGAACTGCTTTCACGTTCGGTTGAAAGCCAACTGGTTGCCGACACGCCTGTCGGAGTTTTTCTCAGTGGCGGGGTTGATTCCAGCGCGGTGACATGGGCGGCGACCCAGAATGCTGATAATCTCAATACCTTTTCAGCAGGCTTTGAAGGTGATGAGTGCGAACTCCCGAACGCAAGGCTTGTCGCGTCCGCTTTAGGCACAAAACACCACGAGATTTTGGTTGGGAAAAAACATTTGGAAGATTTTCCATTATTGATCGCCAGGTTTGGCCAGCCTTTTTATGACGATTCCGCGGTTCCGACAAACGCAGTTTCCGGACTGGCGGCCAGACATGTCAAATGTGTTCTTGCAGGTGATGGCGGCGACGAGCTTTTTGCAGGCTATCCGAACTATGATGTGCTATTTTCCAACAAGTTTCGGCGGTTGTGGGGCGGGGCTTCCCTGACGTATAATGCTTTTTTTCGCCGCATTTTAGGCAAAGTTTCTCCGGGGCTTAACTCACGGCTATATGAATATTTTAGGTTTCACTCACATTGCCCGCGTGATTTGCATTTTTACCGCAAAATTCAATTTGATTTAGGCAAAAACCAGTTTGTTTACGGCGTGCCGCGTGAAAGCTATTCGACCAAAAAGGCTGTTTTTGCATACGGTGATTCTTTGCCGAAACGCGAGGGACTGAACAGGGTGCTTTTCCAGGATTTGAAAACTTATTTGCCCGATGACCTTCTTGTGAAGGTTGACAGGATGTCAATGAACAATTCGCTCGAAGTCAGGGTTCCGCTTTTGGATGAGGGTTTTGCAAGCCATGCCATGTCAATACCATTTAATTTGAAGCATTCTGGTTCGCGCAGGAAAATAATTTTCCGGAAAGCGCTTGCCGGAAAACTTCCGGAAACAATTCTTTTTGACAAGAAAACCGGTTTTGGTTTTCCGGAATTGCCGTGGGTTTCATCTTTCCTTGACGGCCAGTTGGGCAGGTTTTTCTTCGAAAGAGATTCTACGCTAGAAAATTTTTTTGATATGCCGGTGGTCAGAAGAATGATTGCAAACAAACAACGCATGGGCGGCCCACAAAAATGGCTCTTTTTGTCTTTTGCGGTCTGGAACAAAATTTTCCTTGAGAATGAAAAACCTTCGCATGTTCTCTGATGCCACCTATGCATATTTTTAACTTATAAAACGGACAATGTTTTTTCACGGCTTACCAAAATTTTCGATTGTGGCTTGTGCAATTGGGGCCGTTTTTTTTGGAGAAACCCGTTGGTGAAGTTTTGGGCTAGGAAGGCGGCGTATATGCGAATAGTGCAAATTCACAATCGTGATTGGGGGGGCGGCGGCTCGTCAAAATCGGCTTACCTGCTGCATTCGGCATTGAGAGGGTTTGGTCACGATTCTAAATTTGTCGTGGGGGCAAAATACACCGCCGACCCGGATGTTATTCCCTTGTCCGGTTTTGGTTTCGAAGGATTGTGGAAAAGAATCTACAGCAAAATGGAGGATGTCTCGGGTCTTCAGTATTTTTTTCAGCCGTCTTTTAGCCGGCTGATGAAAATCGATGCTGTCAGAAAAGCGGATGTGCTGCATTTTCATGACACGCTCGGGGGTTATTTGAATATTGGGATAATCCGGCAGGCAGCGAAAGAAAAGCCGGTTGTCTGGTCAATGCGGGACATGTGGGCTTTCACCGGCCATTGCGTTTATGCGGGCGGGGGGCGGTGCGAGAAATGGCTCTCCGGGTGTAAAAAGTGTCCTTTTTTGGGCGAATACCCGCCTATTTTAATTGACACGGCATCGCTCTTGTGGAAAATAAAGAAGAATGATGCTGAAGCATGCGCCGGGCGCGTCTGGTGCGTTTCCCCGTCGAATTGGATGTGCGGCCTTGCACGCAAAAGTCTGCTTTCGCCGCTTTCCCATTCGGTTATTCCGAATTGCGTTGACACGAGAACATTTTTCCCGCGTAAAAACAGAAATTCGGTTCGGGCAGGGCTTGGTCTGCCAAAAAATGCTTTTGTCCTGTCGTTTATGGCAGCGCACCTCAGCAATGAATTCAAGGGCCTCCCATTTCTTGTGAGGGCACTTCAAATTATAAAATCCGAGGGCCTTGAACCGACAGTGCTTTTGATTGGCGAAGGAGATTTTGACTTTGAAAACGCTGGCATAACCGGCGAGAAAACCGGATTTGTTTCTGATGAGAACCGCATTGCGGAATTGCTTTCCGCAAGCGACGCATTTGTTGCCCCTTCGCTGGTTGATAATCAGCCATTGGCGGTATTGGAAGCGCTTGCATGCGGCAAGCCGGTCATTGCTTTTGGTGCCGGGGGCATACCGGAAATTGTCCGGCACAAAAAAACCGGTTTTATCGCCAAAACAGGAAATGCTGAAAGTTTGGCTGAAGGGCTTGCTTGGGTTATGGGCTTGGATTCTGACAGGCGTTCAAAATTGTGCGCGGATTCAGTTTTATCTGCTAAATTGTTTAGTGTTGAAAAGAATGCCGCGGCTTACATAAAGCTTTATGCCCAAATCCTGAAAATATGATGTTGTAATTTATGAGAATTATGCCGTCAAAAATGAGGAAACAGTAAACGCCGCCAGTTGTCCGACAGCCTTTTTATCGGCGACACTGCAGCCTGAAGAACGCCCGTTATGATTGTTTTAAATAGTTTTTCTGCCCAATTTAATTTGAAAATTAACTTTTTGTTAATTTCCGGGGTGATTTCGAATGGCGGAAATTTTGGTTGTAACTTCCAAGGTAAAGGATGCTGTCAAGGCAGCAGGCTGCAACTGCGCGGGCGATTTTCCGGATGCCTTGAGCGCTGAAGTTGACTTGCTCATAAAGAAAGCGGTCAAGAGATGCGAGGCAAACGGCCGCAAGACGGTGAGGCCGGAAGACATCTAAACGCGGTTTCGGCTGGTGGAGCGAAACCAGGGCGCATCACTGCGTGATGGCCGGGTGCGCTATTTTGCGCATATGCGTTCTTGGCTGGGGGCGAATGCCTCCGGCTTTTCAATTTTTTGCGCTGTGCGAAATTCGGCATTTCTTTTTTGTTATAACTCTTTATGGCACGATGCGCTCTATCTTGTAATAGTTTATGTCGTCTTCCGCGTCCACGATTGCCTGCAGCAGTTCGGTCTTGATGTTGCCTGCCAGCCTGACCATGCGCGAAAGCTCCGGCATTGAAAACTTTTCGTCCTGTGCGCTGACGCTTACGACCCACTGCGTGTGGGCTTCGCCCTGCTTTTTTCCGCGCGGATAGACCCTGAAATCGAAGCCGAATTTCAGGCCTGTCTTGACGACAAAGCCCCTTTCCCGCAGATCCGCGAAAACAATGTGGGTTGAATAGAATTTCTTGTCCGCTTTCTGCCCGAGCTTCAGCAGTTCTTCGGCGTCGGCTTTTTTGCCGCTTTCGTTTTCGATTTCCAGCCTGTCCTTTGCCGACAGGAAAAGTGCTTCGTGCAAATCCAGTACAAGCACCTGGTTTTTGAGTTCGCCGAAGCCCCTGCCGATAAGCTGGTCGCGCAGTTTCATTTCCTTCACGAGGACCTTGTCCTGCAAAAGCAAAGCCATTCTCATCACCGGTTGCCGTATTTGTATACTTCGCGGTAAGATTGTTAAATGCTTGGATGCCCGGCAACCTCCCGGCCAAATTCAGGAAGTTCTTTTCAGGATGAATGAAACTGTCTTCATTCCGAACAGCTTTTCCACCGCCGTCTTCACAAGGCCTTTTTTGTAGCGGTATTCGAATTCGGCTGTTTTTTTGAGGCCGTTTTTTTCCATCAGGCCGTCGAATTCGGCTTTTGACAAAAAGTAGACCACCGCCCCGCTGTTGTGCGGCGTCCTGATTCCGGTTCTGCCCGACAATTTTGTGAGAAAATAGACAAGGCGCGCCTGCAACGGCGTGCCCGTAATATGTTCGCTTATGAAAAACACGGTTTCCTTTTTTGACGCGGCAACCATCTTTTCCACCGCCATCCCGATATTCCGCATTGTCTGTTCCCTGCCGTCTGCGGTCAGATGGTGCAGGATAAAATTCGCCATTATCACGTCGTATTTTTCCGGCAGGCCTGTCTTCAGGATGTCGCCGTGAATGGTCCTGATTCCCGGAAAGTTTTTCCGGCAGGAATTCAGCATTTCCCCGGAATTGTCGATTACCGTGCAGTCAATGTCCGGCCTCGTTTTTTTGATGAGGTTGCAGTGCACTCCGCCGCCCCCGCCTATGTCTATGACACTTGAATTTTTTGGCAGTTTTTTTATGTGGTCCAGGAACCCGTTTTTCGGTTCCCTGAAAAGCCATTCGCGTTCCGCGCTCGCATACTTGTTCAGTTCGCCTTCGCTGTTGAAAAAGCGGCTTGTCTGCTGCTGCACGAAATCTCCGGCCATGCGTTCACTCCAAGACAACTATTAAACGTTCACTCCAAAACAACTATTAAATATTGTAAAGTAATTTATATTTGATTTCCAATGACCGAACTTGACCCATGGAGTTCCGCCCAGGTATCCGATTACGCGCACGTCTTCAAGGAATTCGGCCTCACGCCCTTTCCTCCCGGGCTGGCAAAGCAGATCGGCCACCATTTTTTCGAGCGCAGCATTGTCATTGCGCACCGCGACTTCGAAAAGGTTTTCGCGAGGATGAAAAGCCAGAAGCCGTTCATCAACATTACCGGCATCGCCTCGTCAGGGCACTATCACCTTGGCCACAAGGCGGACGTCGATTTGTTCGTTTTTTTCAAAAGGCACGGCGCAGTGAACTTTTTTTCGGTTTCAGACATCGACGCGTACGTGAGCAGGCCGGACGCGAAAGTGCCATCGCTTGAAAAGGCGAGGGAATTCGCTGTAAGCAATGTCGCTGACCTGCTTGCCCTCGGCCTGTCCGAGGATGACATTTATTTGCAGAGCCGGCAGAAGCCGCGCTACTACAATTTTGCATTCGAATTGAGCAAGAAGATCACGCGCAACACCTTCGAGGCGATTTACGGGCACATCGACCTGGGCAAGGTTTCCGCCAACCTTTTGCAGTATGCCGACATTTTGCATCCGCAGCTTGCGGAGTTTGTCGGAAAAATGCCTTCCGTTACGGGCATCGGCCTCGACCAGGACCCGCATGCGCGGTCGGTGAGGGACATAGCGAAAAGGCTTCCCTATCCGATGGAAGTTCCGTCATTCGTTTACTTCGAGCACCAAAGCGGTTTGCAGGAGGGCACTAAAATGTCTTCTTCCGAGCCGCACACCGCGATTTTCCTCAACGATTCCCTGAAAGAAGTTGAAAAGAAAATCCAGAAGGCTTTCACGGGCGGCAGGCCTTCGGTTGAAGAGCACCGCAGGCTGGGCGGAATCCCGGAAATCTGCAAGGTATGCGAACTGCTCAAATTCCACCAGCCGAACAGGAAAAAGTACGAGAAAACCGTCGAGGAATTCCGTTCGGGAAGAATGCTTTCAGGCGAACTCAAGCAGATTGCGGTTGAACACTTCAAGGACTTCCTTGAATCGCACCAGGCAAAGCGCGCGGACAACATGAAAAAAGCCGAAAAAATCGTTTTCGGAAAGTAGGCGTTTTGCTTTTGCGTTTTTTTGCCGCGGGATTTTATTTTTTTACGCTTGCGGCGCCGCGATTTCAACTATTTCGATTTTTTTCTTTCCCAGTTCCCTTTCCAGGCCGCCTGCGATTTCCTCAAAATACCTGTTGTCCTGCCGTGCGAGAAAGATTTTGTCGGCCGAATGGATTTTTGCGATGTTCACGGTTTTCTGGAGCGTGTCGCCCCATTCGACTATGTCGTTGCACGTTTTGCGCTTCTGGCCGATCGCTTTCCTCATTTCCTCCATGACGTCATTGGCGGCCATCATTTCCGAAGCGCAGAAACCGAATTGCCCCACCATCAGACTGCGGTCGATTACCGCCAGAACGATTATTTCCTTTGCGCCTTCGCATGCCCTGTCAAGGAAAGCCTGATTGTTTTCCAGTTTTGACAGCAAGGGAATGAGCACTTTCACGTCTTTCATGTTTCAGCCTTTGCCCTGCTCAAAAGCCTGTTCTGGCCTTTCGCCCAGGCCTTGTTCGGCTTTTTTTTGAGCCATTCCACGTACAGGTCTATAAACTGCATTCTCTGCTCGAAGTTGCGCTTTTTTTCCTCTTCAAGCTCTTTCAGCTCATCTTTTGTGAGCTTCAGTACTTTTTCCATAGTATCCTCTCAGCCTCTTTTTCAACGCCAAGGTCTGATATGTGCAACTGCAATAAACCCGTGTTTAGTTGTTCTTTAAACAATTTGTACAAGTGCCTTGCATCCTCGAAATCCTTCTGGCTTCCAAGCTTCAGCTTGAATGCTATCTGCATTTCCAATTCTGAAGTGCTGATTTTTTCGCCGTTCAGCACGACAACCAGCTTGTTTTTCAGAGAGTATTCATTATGCCTTGTTTTTGGAAATTTTATTTCAAAATTCGGGATGATTTCGCCTTTCTCCGCAAACCTGATTGCAAGCTTCCCTTTCAGGTAATCGTTGTACGCGCTTTCCGCGGAAAACGCGTTGATGCATTCAAAGCCCTGCCTTTCAAGCTCCGACCACAACGCGGAGAATTTTTCAAAACCGGTTTCCTCTATGAACAGGTCAACATCTTCTGTGTTCCTGCTCCTGCCAAAAAGGATTGCAATGTAGCCGGAAATTATCACGTGGCTTATGCCTGATTTTTCGAGTATTTTCACGAACCTGAGAACAAGTTTGTCCAAATAAGACAACGGCCGGTTGAAAACGATTTCATTGCCCCTGAATTCGACTTCCATGAAAAGAGTGTGCCCGAAAGCCAATAAAAGGGTAATCGGGGCAAGTTTCCCATGAGAACGCGATTTTTTTTCATTCGATGAACGAGTACATGTCCCTGCGCTTTTCCATTATTTCGCCGTCCTCTTTCAGGAACTCGCAGCAGATTTTCGCAAGCGTCTTGCTTATGGAAGTTTTTTGCGCAACGGTTTCGACGCTCGCCTGCTTTTCCGCTTTCAGGCAGTCCAAAACCTTCTGCCTGTGCTTCTGCAGCAGGGCGTCCTCGACAATGTAATAGTTTCCGTCAAACGACTTCATGCCGCGGATTTCGCCATTCTTGATTTTTTCCTCGAACTCCTGCGAAATTCTCTTCACGCGCTCCTCGTTTTTTGCGACAAAAAAGCCGTCCTTTTCAAGCGAATACTCTTCAATCGCCTTTTCCTCCGCGGCAGGATTTTCGCTTTCCTTTTTTTTGGCCGGTTTTGCGGCCTGCCTGTACAAGAACTTGAAATATTTGGGCGAGGACTTGAACCTTTCGATTCCGCCGCCTTTCAAAAGCGACTGGAAGCGCTCCAGCTCTTCCTTGTTCAATTGCTTTTCAAATTTCCCTTCCACTATGTCGGCTGCGGGCAGGCTTTCAAGCAGGGAAAAGATTTTCCGGTCCTGCTCCGCGAAAGGATTGCTTTTTTCGGCGGTTTCGTCCGCCGGGTCCGACGTTGAGGGTTCTCGCTGTTGCTCGAACCCTCTGCCCGCCAGCAAAGCATTTTTTTCCTTTTCGCCCGCGCTTTCCTCGAAAACAAACAGGCCGTCGCGCACTTTGGCAACGGAAAAGTTTTTGCCTTCTGCAATATTGAGGCTTTTCGCCTCGGCTTCGGACAATTTCAGTGAAAAGGAGTTGCCATTTTTTTCAATCCGCGCCATTGCCAGCCCGGAAAAGAATTGCCATGAAACGGTTTTTAAACAAACGGAATTTTTCGACACAAGAATTAAATAGGCAGAAAGGAAGTTGATATTGCAGAACGTGGTTTTTTTTGAAGTGATTTTGCTTGGCTGAAACTCCTCCCCAAAGGCCTAGGAAGACTTTGGGTCAAGTGCTTGTTGACCACGGCGTGATAAGCGAATCAGATTTCCGTCCGGCAACAGGTTTCCGGCAGCGCCCCAGACAGCGCGCCGTGGACCCCGCAACGGCGCCTATCCGGTTTGAACCCGCACCATTACCGGGCGAAAGGAGAAGGCAACCGCCTTACATTCCACCCGTTTTTCCCGGGCCAGGGGATTTTTCTAGTGTGCATCAGGAACCCGGCATGCGTGTGACGCCTGGCAGGGGCCAAGGCAGGGGCCGCCCGCGCAATGGAACGGCAAGGGGATTAAATTTATTGCCACCCAAGCGTGGCGTCCGCGATCTCCTGGCCGGCACAGGCCGCGGCATTCGAGGTGTTGGCACTTTTGTGAGAGGCAGGCTGGCTGAGCGCAGGCGATTGGCGCCGCTGAGGGCAGCCAACAGGGCCGTTTCAGGCGCTGAAAAAACTTTGCAGGGTTTGGAGGCTACTCTCAAAAGAGCCCGGCTTGAATTTGATGGTTTATCGCAACGGGAGGCTAATGCGAACCGTGCCTTGGTTAAGGCACGGGCATGGAAGAATGGGCACTGGCTCAGGCAGCGATGGGAACGGTTGGTTTCAAATCCGGAGGAAAAGGCGCGTTTGGCGGAGCAATGGATGCGCGAAGGTGAAAGGCTCCACGCTTTAGCCGAACGGGAATTGGCTGAAATTCCGCGGCTTAGGGCGCGATTGGAAACACAATTGGATGAACTGCCCTCGAAAATAGCCGAGGCACAGGCCAAGCTAGAACAATCGCAGTCCGAGAGAGAGACTTTGCGCGCCGAGCTTGGAGTCAAAGACAGCGAACGAAACTGAAATCGTTTTCGTTTTGGCTTGCCAATTTTGGCTTTCACGCCAAGAATTAAATAGGAGATTAAACCATTTATCATGTGATAAGATGACTAGTAAGATGACTAGTGAATTAATCCGGCTGGTGAACCGGGATGGCTAGTGAACCGCCGCGTGAAGGCGGGGGTCCTGGCAAGGGCCAAGGCGGAAGAAGGCGCAGGCAGCATGTGAGCGACCCGCGTTTCACTGAACATTGGGATCCGGATGTTGCAGCGGCGTGGGCTCGCGCCAATCTTCGGGGCGAGGATTTGGGAGAGCCTGAAGCGCATGTCGAGCATGTCGCTGAGTCTGGTGCCGCTGAAGCGCATGCTAGGCTGGCTGCTGTGCGCGAGCTACGCGCCGGTGCCTGGGAAGTGATGAGTGCTTGGGAGCAAATTGCTCCGACACTAATGGAACCCATTCCAAATCGCACTTCCAGTCAAGTGGCTGTTATGCGGCTTACTTCAAGCGGCCGGCGGATGCTTGAATCGGAGCGCCGGAATGAGGAACGCCAGCAAATAGGCTCTGAGTTACAAATGGCTATTACTACGCTTATAGATTTAGAACGCCAGCTTCGGGATGTTTCCCGGACTGAGCTTCCCGCGGAATCGTTACACCAACTATTGCAATTGCGCCGACGAGTCGTGGCTTTGGGCGGCCAGCTTGGCTTGCTAGAGCATAGTGCGCGGGCTGGAATCGAATCTCCTGCACCACCGCCATTATTGGAAGACCAGAGCAGAAGGCAAAGGCCTGCAGGCGAACAGGGTCCTGCGCGCAAGTTGCTGACTGCCGCGAGAAGCGGTGTTGCAAGTGCCACTGCGTCTGTGCGGGCCGGCCGGGCTGAGCGCGACCGATTGGCGCCGTTAAGGGAAGCCGACAGGGCTGTTGCGGGTGCTGATAGGGCTTTGCAGGATTTGGAGGCTACTCTTGCAAGGGTTAAGCGTGAATCGGATGGCTTGTTGCAGAGAGGGGCGGATGCGCATCGTGCTCAAGTGGCTGCACTGGCGTTTGCTGATGGGCGTTGGTTGAGGCAGCGGTGGGAGTGGGCGGTTTCAAGTCCGGAGGAACGGGTGCGTTTGGCGGGACAGTGGAAGCAAGAGGGTGCACGCCGGTATAAGCTGGCTCAACAGGCTTTGGAGGCAATTCCGGGCACTAAGCAGCGCTTGGATGAGCAGTTGTCTGTTTTGCCTGCGAACGTAGATGCTGCTAAAGCCGCGCTTGCAGATTTGCGGCAACGCAGGGATACATTAAAGGCTCAACTGGAACGCGAACAAGATAGTGGGGGCGTCTAGAGGCCCGTGTAGCAAAAATAGGTTTGGTGGTTTTTTTTGGGCATTCTTGGTGCGGTGTGGAAAACTGCTAAGCTTGGCGCCAAGGTTGTAACCGCGCCGGTTGACTGGGCTTTGTCCAAGACGCCGGTCGGCCCGGTTTTTGGGCTTAAGGGGCGAAGGCCTGTTTGGCGTGAGAAAAGGCAAGCTGCCTTGGCTGCACGGGCCGCGCGCACGCCAGCGCCTGCGCCAACTCCGACTCCTGTTCCTCCTGCTCCGGCACCAGTGCCACCCGTTATGCCGCCTGCTCCGGCGTCAAGCCCTCCTGCTGGTGGTGGTCCTGCTCCAGGTCCTGCGCCTGCTGGCGGTGGAGGCGGTGGCGGCTTGCCTGGCCTGCAGGGTGAGCGTGGTGAACAAGGTTTGCAGGGCTTGCAGGGCGTGCAAGGCGAACCCGGTCCCCAAGGCCTGCAGGGCGAGCGCGGCGAGCAAGGCAAGGCGGCCGAGAATCCGGCAAGGCAGTTTTCCGGCTCGCATTACGTTGGCACGCAGCATGGCCTGACAATGAGTCCAAGGGATGCAAGAGCCTACAATGCGTTGCGCGCACAACGCGAACGAATCGCACAAAGAGGCCCAAGGTCTTACGCTCCAAAGCACATGTCAGCTTTCAGGCGGGCGCTTGCAGGAGTTGACGCGCGGATGAATGGAATCCGGGGAAGATACGTTGATTTGCCTGGAACAGTCAGAGCCGCGCCATCCGGTCCGGGTTTTGGAAGAAGGCTTGCAAGGGGAACCGGAAGGGCAATTACTGGCGCCGTGCGCACCGCCGGCAGGACCGTTTTGACGCCAAGGGTTTCGGCTGTGCGCGGAAGGCAGGCAATAGTGAAAGGCTTGTGGGGCAAAAAAAAACCGATTAGAATGCAAAGGCGCGTGCCCTGAAAAAACGAATATTTTTATACTTGCAAACCAATGTAATTAACGAAAAGCAAAACGGCGGGAAAATGGCGAACAAATTTTTGGTTGCAATCGTTGTCTTGGCGGTTTTGGCCGCGGGATACGTGCTGTTTTTTTCCGGTCCTGCAGGCGCTTTCACTGAACTCAAATCGGTTTACGCCAAATACGGCGTAAACGCGGAATCCGATTACCTTGCCGACAAAACCATGGTGCTTGAATCTTCAAAGCGCCTGGCATTGAAAGCTGATTTGGAAGAATTTTCGGCCGGGCAAAGCGGGGGATGGAAGGAAATGGGCTCCGCACTTTCATCTTTGGTGGACTATTCAGAAAATTACGCGGTTTTCATCAATTCGTCGAACGGGCGCGCCGCGCTTTTTACAGGAATGTCGGACTGGCCCGACCTGTGCCCCGGCATGGATTCGTTGCAAAGCTTTGTTGATGTTTCAAAAAAGCTGGCGCAGTCAAAAACCGTTTTTGAATCGAAAATAAAATCGCTTGAAAAGAATTATCCGAATGTTCTTTCTTCAGTGAAGATTTTGGCCGAGGGCGACGGGCTTGTTGCGCCGACGCAGGAAACGATTTCGGAATCCGAAACTTTCAATGCGGGCCTCAAAGCCGACTGCGAAAACCCGGAAGTTAACTTTGACGCCAATCAAGAATAAAAAAACTATGCAACGTGAATTATTATGAAAATGCGCTTCACAAACTTTTTGGTCCTTTTTTCCGCTTTCATCCTGTTGAGTTCTTCCTACGCGTTTGCCACGATAAAAGGCGTGACCTACCCTGATAACGCGCACACTGCAAACGTGACGGGCTGGACGATAAATCAGGGTGAAAGGTACGTTGCGTGGGGTGTTACTGGCGTATCTGTCCTTGTTGGTGTTTTTATTCCCGGCGGCTGGCTGGCAAGCGGTCTTGCTAAAGGGGCAGCCGGACTGACCGCAAAGGCTGTTATCGGCAGACTTGTTGGATCCGGTTTAGTCGGCGCTTTGGGTTTTTTGGGTTATCGTTATGGTGCAAGGCCCACGGGGGACCAAGCCTTTGTCGCAAACGGCTTTGCAAACATTTGCCCTTTTTCACCTTCCGAAGACGGGAAAGGCCAATCCGGATTCTATAAGATAATTGCCCGGCAAGTGGTCATGCCTTCTTATCGTGATTGGACGTTCAACACAAATGCGCCAGTTACCGCGAATATTGAAGTTCAGGAAGCGGGTGCTGATGCGCGGTGGACTTCGATTGGAACGCAACCCGTAAGCTTCACCATTGCAACGTGGGCGGAATCAAGGGGTGGCGTGCACGGATATATAAGCAATCTGAAAAACAATCCGGCTACTCTCAAATATGTTTCTAATTTGAACGGCGAAATAACCATTGTGCTGAACGCTTCGCAGGCAAAAGGCGGGATACGCTGGAATGACCTCCTTTTGGCTCAGGGTTCGACAATTTCGGGGCAAAATCCGTGTTCTGCGATTTCTGAAGCGCTTAAGACTCAGGCAGGGGCAGCAATTGCCAAAGCCCAGAATGCCGGGGCTTCTGCTCCGCCGGCAGGCAATGCACCGGGGTCCGGCGGTTCCACGCCAGCGCCCGCCGCGCCGGCCTTGCAGCAGACTAGCGGTCAACCGATTTACCCTGCTTACGTTTATGTGCCTGCGCCAGGCGGCAGTGTAACGGTTGATGTTTTGAGGATTCGCAATTCGGATGACACGCCTATTGTGGAGACCGACAAATTTGCGAGGACTGATGCGAGCGGCAGGGCAAAGATTTTCACGTTTGGCGGCCAGAAATTCTATCAATACACTGTGTCAGTGCCGCTGGGCGGCTGGAAGCTTGGGGCATTATATTCCAATGGCGCGGTTTATTCCGGTGCCACCTTTAATTGTGCCAACCCAGATGGCGCGCTTTCTTGTCAGGCACGTACTCAAGGCGTTCTTTCGAAAGCGGTAGATTAATAGGCTGAGCAGATGGGTTTTCTTGTAAAAGCCTTGGTTGGCATCGCGGTCATAGCATTGCTTTTGGGATTATACTTTTTTTTCCTGCCGCCAACGAAGCCAATGTCCGCGGAACAGAAGTTTCAGGCAATTCTTTCCGATGCTGGCGTAAGCCCTGCATCAGGCTTGGTTGTGGAATCCGCAATGCTTTTGGATGATGCCGAAGCATCTGCCTTGAAAAAAAGGCTTGAGGGTTTTGCGTCAACCAACCGGGGCCGATGGGCAGAAGCGGCAAAGGTTGCCGCAAGCGCGGTTGACGCGGGGCAGGACACTGGAAAGTTTGTCGCGTCTTCGCTGGAATTTGAAGCAGCATATGATTCCGCTTATGAGTCCGTGGAATTGTGCCCCAGCATTCCTTTGCTTGAACAAACCGTTTCAAACGCAAAAAGCGCTCTGTCCTCGTCGCAAAAACTTGAAGCGGGCATGGTGTCATTGGAATCAAACTATCCTGCGGTTTATTCCGGGCTTGGCAACATTTCAAACAGCGATGTTTTGTGGCCGGTTGACGGCCAGAGGGTTTCGGATTTGGAAGAAATGCTTTCATGGCTGAAGGCCGGTTGCGAGGAAGAAAAAGCCATTGCGGAGGCTGGCTGAATGGCAGCAAAAAAATTTTTTTGCAGGGCTTTTTTCTACTGCCTGTTCGTGATTTTCATTCTTTTGTCCGCGGACTTCGCCTTTGCGACCGTTGAAGGCGACACGCAGGGTTCAAGCCCGAACACCGTGAAAAACGTGAAAGGCTGGATCAGGAATTATTCCGGCAGGAACTGGACCGTCGGAATAATCGGGACAATTGTTTTGGCATTGGTTTTGTGGTGGGCGCTTCCAGCGGCCAGCGTTACCGCGGCCGGCGCGGGCGCTGCCGCCAAAACAGCCGCGGGCGGAGCTTTAGGGTTTGCAGGCAGGGCAATAGCCGGCACGGCCCGATGGTTCTGGGCACCAATAAGGCTTCTTTGGAAGGCTAAGCTTATCCCTGTTGGCGTAAAACTTGCAGGCATAACCGCAGTTGGCGGAGTGTATGCTTTTTTTGCTTACCTTGGATTGCGCGCGGTCGGCGCCACGGGTTCGACGCCTGCGCCGGTGCTTCACACAAAAGACTATCTGGTTTTGTGCCCGGGCGTTTCAGGCGGCGGAACAAGCGTTGTGGGCATAAGCTCAATTTACCGGATTCATACCCAAAAAGGAACCCTTAACATTCCAAGGCAAGGCGCTTCCGGAAGCGCCACAATCGTTGTCACAGAAGCAAGGCAGTCGGACGGCAGGTCTTGGAAGGATGATGCCACATTGCTGCCTGAAACTCCCGGAAGCAACAAAATAAATTTCACGATAGTTTCACGCGGCAGCCTGGGGAATGTTAACATAAAAGCCGATGAGAGCCATGTTTTGAAGTTCAAGTCAAGGTACAATGGCATTGTCACATTGGACCTTTACCTGAGCAGGGGAAAGGCAGGGCGCATAAGCTTTGACGACCTTGAAATAGACCCAAAAACGAGTTTTTTAGGGCAATGGCCTTGCGGCGAAGTTTCCCCCGAAGCAGCGGCTGAAGCGAAAAAGATTCTTGATGAAATGAAAGAAGCGGAGAAAAACAATGGCGGCACTACGCCTGCTCCCGCGCCTGCTCCCCCCGGCGGCGGAACTGCGCCGGCACCATCTGGAGGTTCTTCCACGACTCCGCCTGCCGGCGGTGCAGCAACAAGGCACCCGTCCGTGCCGGCCAATTTTTTGATTTACCTCCCTGTTCCGGAACCTCAAGGAAGGACGATTGTCGAGCCGGTCGCGGTTTTTAAAAAACAGGGCGAAAGCCTTGTGAATTTTTCAAGCCTCACAGAGCGCCTGCTTGACACCGCCGGCGGCGTCTACAGGCAGCGCGACAAAAAAGTTACGAGCATTTTTTGGCGCTATTACCTCGCTGAAATGTCCACCGGAGTATTTTCGGTCGCCACGACTTTTGATGATGGTTCAGGCTATGCCTGCAGTTTCGAATGCTTTTCATCCGGCAACGAGCGCGGCGGCTGCAATCCGGTCGGCGACTGCCTGCCTTCGCCAAAGCCGGGCACGGCAAAATGATGTTTGGCGTTTCCGGCGTTCAAGGCAGATTTTTATATTGGAATTCAATAATAGTTTTTACTGGCATTTTGTTTGGAGGTTTTTGTCTTGCGCAAAATATTCTTGGCCGGAATTTTGCTTGTGATTGCGCTTGCCCTGCTTGCAGTCTTTTTCGTGCAGAATGCCGGAAGCGATTACAACGCAATCAAGGGCGTCTGGCTCAAATACGGCGTTGACATTGGAAAGGTTTCGCCGGCCGGGCCGGAAGCCGCGGAAAACATTTTGCCCGACCGGTTTTCGGGTTTGAGGGCCGAGCTTTCCGCGGCCAGCGGCAACAGCAATGGCTTTGCGCAGTTCAAGGAATTAAACCTTCTGCTTGTTGACTATCTTGAAACCAAAAAGGATGCGCGCGCAAAGGCGGCTGTGCTGAAGGCTTTCATGGATTCAAAGCCGGAAGATGTTTCCGCCTGCGGAAGGCTTTCGGATTTCGTGGAACTTGACTTGGCGTTCGCGGTTTTTTTGGACAAAGCCGAAACCTTTTCGGAAAAAATTTCGGAATTCAACAAGTCGTTTCCGGATGAGGCGAAAAAAACGGTTTTCGGCGCGGATTTTGTCCTGGTTGAAAATGCGGAGGATTCTTTCATTGTCGTGCATGCAAACG
Source organism: Candidatus Diapherotrites archaeon (assembly GCA_016205145.1). NCBI lineage: Archaea > Nanobdellati > Candidatus Iainarchaeota > Candidatus Iainarchaeia > Candidatus Iainarchaeales > Candidatus Iainarchaeaceae > Candidatus Iainarchaeum > Candidatus Iainarchaeum sp. The sequence continues at coordinate 246,785 of JACQJH010000002.1, read as the reverse complement.
CCGCGGATTTGAAGGAATTGTGCGCGGATGAAAACGCATAAAACAACAAGCAACAATAATTTCAAAGTGTGTGGAATGGCCGGGCAAACAAAAAAGATTGCGGTTTTGGTTTTCGCCACTGTTTTGTTCGCTTCCGCCGCATTTGCCCAAACAACTGAAATCAAACGAAGCCAAATCGTGGTTGCAGGAATACTTCCCGGATGCGCCGACCGCTATAGGGGCGCCCCCCAGGCCAATGATGGCGAGCTTTACCTGTCATTTTGTCTTGGTTCTCATCCCGATGGCGGAAAGGGCGGCATTGATATTGGCGTTTACGGGACTTGGACGCCGAAAGTGAATGTCAAAGGCTTCGACTTGGGATTGGACACGCATTACCGCGACCCGCGCATACTGACTACTTTCAAGCAGGCGCCTGCACCAACGCTTTCCGGTTCTAACGCGCCAATGGAACGGTTCGCCTGGCTTGAAATGGGCGATGATGTGGGTGTCATTGCAAGCCGGTTGAAAGCGCAGATGGACCCTGTTACCGGCAGGATTCCGTATCCAACCAGTGCTGGCCCAAAATATGTCCAGACAACGCGTTCAGCGCCTTTCAGTTTCATAAGCCCCGATTATCCGAATGACACCATTGTCCTGACCGTTCGGATCTTGGCTGCAAATTACCGTGCCGGCACTGCCGGTCTTGGCGAAACCTTGATTGCAAACATTGAATATGTCCGGTATGGGACCAAAGACGGCGCGGCCAAAGCAATGGTTGATGCCGGTCTTGGCGGAACCGCGCCAGCGCCTTCCCCCGGTCCTGCTCCGGGCCCTTCTCCTTCGCCGGGTCCTGCCCCTTCTGCGCCGCCCGCGAATTCTTTCCTGGTTCTCTTGCCTTCCCTGGAGGCGCCGGGCAAAACAATCACGTCGGCAACGCTTTTTTTGGTGCAGAATTCCAATGGAACCCGTGCGCGGACCAAGGTTGCCGAGTATCCGGGCAGTCTTACGCCGGAGCTTCAAGGCGGGGTTGTTGCACGGTATACTGCGTCGGGGCTTCCTAAAGGATATTTTTGGAGGTATTACAGTGCGAGGGCGTGGACCGGCTATTTCGAGTTGGAGACATTATATGATGGCGGTGGCGGGTTCTGGGTATCATTTGAGTGCACAAAGTCCGGCACTTCAGGATCATGCCAGGGTAAGTCTTCGGGATGGATTTGATTTGCAGGGAAAACATTTTTATACAGAAAATCGCTAATAGTCTTATTGCATTAATCAGTTAATTTGGTTTTTATCGGCTTTGGTGTGGAAAGGTTTTTGCGGAGTGCGTTGGAATGTCGCGTTTGTCCGGCTTCAATCGAAAACACTTTTTGGCGCTTTTGCTTGCGCTCGCAGCATTTTCCGCGGTTTTCATTTTTGTCCAAGGACAGGCACCGCCGGCTCCATCCGCAATCCCGCGTGCTACAACTCCCCCCGCCCCTGTTCAAATAGTGAATATAACGCCCACCGCTTTTACCGTTGCTGGGGCTTCTCCTGCCGTGGCTCCTGCGCCGAAGCCTGATTCTTCCGGCTCTGCCAGGACTGTTACAAAGCGCGGCGGTTCAAGGTCTTCCGGTTCTTCTTCGCGTTCGGTTGCGCCCGCGCCAAAACTGACCTGTTCCGGCCAATGCGGTGCCTGGAACGGTTCGGGCACGGATGCAAAATGCGCTTCCTCTTCGCCGGGCGAAAACTGGAATGTTGTCTGGGGCAAGGAAGAGAAAAAGGCTTACGGCTGGGCCTGCTCCGGAACGGATGTATGCTATTGTGATGTTAGTTCGGGAGGCAAGAGGGCGTTTTCGCCGGGCGTTTTTACCGGAAAGTTCGACCCGGAATTGAGGGATGCCGCCGGCGCCCCGTTTGGGCACAATGTCATTGACGTCAGGGCGACAAAGCGCGCGGACCAGCGGACGATTGCCTTTGCCGTCAGGCCTTCAACGGGCTTTGAAAGCGAGGTAAAGGCAAAGCTTCCGGCAAAAATCTTTTTGTGGCGCGCCGCCCAGCCCAGCATTGACGGCAGCACCTGCTTCAGGGAGGATGAAAGGGCGAACAAGATTTTCACGCCGGATTCCGAGCAGGACATAATAAAGGACGATTACCAGGGCTATGCCGATGCAAGGGTTTTGACGGACAACGGCGTTTCCAGGCCGGTCATTGCAAGCGAGGGCTTTTTCCTGAATCTCGGGCCGAACGACTGGAAGCAGATGCTGTGGGGCAAAATTGAAACCGGCCTGAAAAATGGCACTGCAGTGACGCACGGCTGTTCTGCGAACATCCGCAATATTTTCGATGGGATGTCAAGCGTTCAGGCGCCTCAGCCCGGCATTTACACTTATTGTGTTGGCATGGATGCAGGCAAAATCGGTGCCGGAACAAAGTGGAGTTCAAGCAATTGCAGTGTAATACCGTCGGATGATGACGCCGACCCATGGGGCTTTGTGACGTTCAGGCTTACCCCCGAAGGCACGATAGAGTATCCGACACAGCTTAACGGCAACCTGGTTTTTGACCAGATCATAGTCCAGTCAGGGGACTCCTTCAAGGTCGGGGCAAGAAATCTTGCCGGCACAAAGGAGTGGAAGGATGCGAGGCTTGAAACGCTTGCACCATTCTTTTTGAAATTGGACGGCGCCGACACCGACAAGGAGCTTTATTTGTCTGTTGCCGACGCAACCGCGGATTCCACGAAGATTTGCTCGGACATCCGCTCGAAAATCCGCGAGGACTACATTTCAAGCGTTGAGCCGTCAAGCGCCGGCGGCACAGCTGAAGGCACGGGCGCTGGCGGAAGCGGCGCGGCCGTCCCGGCAAATGCGGCTTATGAAATAACCGCGGTTTATCCCAGGCAGGTTTTGAGAATTGCCGGCGACAAAAAAACGCCCATTTCCTATGCGCACCCGGCAGACGTTTCCGGCGCCCTTGCAGACGGATCGGCTTACGAGGAGAACGGGCAGAAAAAAATCGACCAGATAAAAACATCTGAGCAGAAGACGGACAGCGTGGATTACAAGTATGTCACGTATTACTACAAGAATCCGGCCGCGGTTGCAAGGTATTTGATTGACGCGAAAAACAACGATACTGTGAAAAAGAAACCCGATGCCTCGAACACCGGGCTGGACCCTAATCTGTTCACTGAAACCGTTTCAGGCGATGAAGCGGACAACGTGAAAAAGGACTTTGCGGCGGCGGGCGCCGACACCGGCATTCTTGCGACCGCGAATGCCGCGCCATTGGCAGGCCCGGCTTACAGTGAGGCATTGCTTGGCGGCGTTTCCAAATTCACTGTTGCCATCGGCCCGGCCAAGGTTTTGGTTGCAGGACTGCAGCAGGATGTCACGGTTTCAAATGTCGCAGGCTCGGCCGGCAGGGCGACCGGAAGATTTGGCGCATGGCTTGGCTCGGCAGTCAAAGGCGTTGTAATCGGTGCGGTCAACGCGGTTTCGTCTTTTGTGCAGGGAGTCAGGCAGGGCTGGAACCAGGCGCCTCAGCAGGCAAGCATTGTTGGCGGCGGAACCGGCACATCCGCAGGTTCAACGCAGCAGGTTCCGTCGGCAACCACTCCGAGTTCCTCCGAAGCTGAAGTGGTGCAGGTTGAAGTGTTTGCCACGCAATCCATAACTTTCTCGAACGCATCATTTGTAGTTTCCGGCGACAACGGCGCGGTTTCAACCGGCAAGACCCAGATTTTTTCAAGGGAAGGGTTGTCGGAATTTTCGCTCGGCAACAGGACTGCGGCTTATTTCTGGCCCGTGTTTTCCATTGACGGCAGGCCTGTTTCCGAAATGGGCCTCAATGAACAGCACAAGTTCGTTGCGTGCCAGTTCGGCAGCACAAGCGACGGGAGCCCGAGGACTGACATGGCATCTGTCACCGTCACGTTCGGCGAGGAAGACTGCAAGAACGTTCCGCACTGCCTTGCAAAAATCGACAAAAAGTTCAAGGACAGCGTTTTCGAGCCGGGCTGAACCGGCGCCCTAATTATAAATTCTTTTTCTTACAACTTTTCTTTGGTTTGCATGTCGTTGGAAGCCCTCGCCAAAGATTTTCCCCTGCTTGAAAAAAGCGTGAACGGCAAACAAATAATCTATTTTGACAATGCAGCCACTTCCCTCAAGCCGAGGCCGGTACTTGAGGCCATGCGCCATTATTACGAGGACTGCACCGCGAACATCCACCGCGGAGTGCACCATCTGAGCGGGGAATCATCGCGCCTGTACGGGGAAGCGCATTCGAAAGTCGAAAGGCTCGTCAATGCGAAGCCCGGCGAAATAGTTTTCACGCGCAATGCAACCGAGTCCATGAACCTTGTGATGTATTCGCTTTTGAACAGCGGCTATTTCCGGCAGGGCGACGAAATCGTCATTTCGGGAATGGAGCACCACAGCAACATCGTGCCGTGGCAGTTCCTTGAAAGAAAGCACGGGATCAAATTGAAAATAGCGAAGCTCACCGGAAATTTTGAAATCGATATGGCTGATTTGCAGGAAAAAATGTCCGCGCGCACGAGGCTGGTTTCCGTGACGCATGCATCAAACACGGTCGCGACAATCAATCCGGTCAGGGAAATGGGAAAAGTGTGCCATGACGCAAACGCATTGTTTTTGGTTGACGCCGCGCAATCCGTGCCCCACATGCCGGTCGACGTGAAAAAAATCAACGCCGATTTCCTCGCCTTTTCCTCGCACAAAATGTGCGGTCCCACCGGAGTTGGAGCATTGTACGCGAAAAAGGAACTGCTGGAAAAACAGGAACCGTTCCTTTTCGGCGGCGACATGATTTTTTCGGTGCAGGAGCATTCCGCGACGTGGAACAAGCTTCCATACAAGTTCGAGGCCGGCACTCCCGCGATTGCGGAAGGCATCGGCTTCGGCGAGGCCGCCGATTACATCCGCAAAGCAGGACTGGAAAACATCCGGGCGCATGGAAAAAAGCTGACAAAGCTTGCGTTTGAAAAGCTCTCAGGCATCAAGGGAATAAAATTCTTCAACCCGCTGGACGCTGAAAAGCAGGGCAGCATCGTCCTTTTCGACATTCCGGGAATGAACTGCCATGACGTTGCATTGTCATTGGATGAAACAGCGAATGTCGCAATCCGGAGCGGAATGCACTGCGCGGAGCCGCTTGTCTCGAAATTCAACAGGGACGGCCTGGCGAGGGCAAGTTTTTACTTTTACAATTCAAACGAGGAAATTGAAATTTTTGCGCAGGCGCTTCGCAAAATCGCTTCGGCTTTCGGCTGAATCCGCGCGTGATAATGCTTAAATATTCCGAACGCCAAAAGTGTTATTGTTGTTTTTTTTATGCGCGCATTTTCGCTTTTCGTTTTTTTCGTGCTTTTCCTGTCATTGTTCGCGGGTTTTGCCTCCGCCAGGCTTTCCATCCGCACGGACCAGGTACAGCCTGTCGGAAGGTTTTCCTTCAACGGCTGGGCAAGGGGCACAAGCGAGATTGTCTGGAAATTCAAGCTTGACAAGGCCGACAGGAAAATCCCGTTCAAGATCATTGTTTCAAATGTCCGCTTCGATTCTGATACGAGGGGCTCTTTCGATTTGGCTGTTGAATTCCTGTCTGACGATCTCATTGCCGGCCAGCAGCCCCGGCCGAAAAAACTGTCAAAGCACATTGTTGTCAGGCTTGGCAATGGTTCCGCAGGAAAATATGAAATAAAGGATTTCCTGGTCAATGCCGGCCTGATTGAAGACGTCAAACAATACAATCTGGCTAACCCCCGCGAAAAGGACAGGAAAGCCGAAGTAAAGGAAGCGTTCGGGCCAATGTACCTGATTGAGCTGCGGTCGGCATTGAATGGCGGCGAGGGCGGCTATTACCGGGATGCCGGCGAGAAAAATTGGATGATTGTTTCCGGTTTTGAGTACATGCTTTACCTGCGGCTTTTCGCGAATTCAAAAACAAATCCTTCGCAGATAAAGGCCGGCAGGCTTACAATCAACGACGTTTTCATTTCCGGCGACATAGTGCTTGGCGGCGATTGCGGCGTCGTCGACCAGACAAGCGCGTCAGGCGAACTGCGGATTCAAATGAGCGGTTCGCCCAAGCAGTGCGTTACCAGCACATTCATCGACTCGGTTCTGAAAGAAAATGGTTCTCCGGCGCAGGGAACCGGCGCATCGTTCATAAAATGGGGCAACTACTTAAACCCTGCAATTCCAGCTGACAACATTGACGCCGCTGCAGCGTTGGCGTTTTTCGAGAGGGAGTCCGATTATGGCACCGACCCGAATTGGGTCGGCAGGGCCCGCGGCGCTCCCGATGCACAGTGCGGCAATTCGTCTTATGGTTCGCACAGCATCGGCAACATCCGCTACAATTCCAGAATTAACCCGGCAATCTGCTCTTTCAATTGCAGGGGCTATTGCGGTTATGCGACCTGGGACAAGGGCATTTATTCATGGTTCAGGCTCATCGCGAACAGCAACAGTTATATGGCCGGCGGCAAAAAAACCGTCGACACGATTGTGCCGGTTTTTGCGCCGCGCGTCGAAAACGACACTGCACTTTACATCAACACAGTCAAGAAAAACGTGATTTTGTGGAGAATGAAGCGCCTTGCCGAAATCATGGCTCCGCCCCTGAGGAGGACAAGCGAGAACCCGGTTCCTGAAGGCGAAGCCGATGGCCTCACGGCTTTCGTGGCAAACATTTCCGGAGAAGACGGTTTGCTGCATTCGGCCGTGAACATTTCCATTGGCAGACCCTCTGCATTGAATTTTGCGCGCTTGTCGGTTTCGCCTGACGCGGAAATCAACTTGAATGACCCGGATGACTTTGCAGCTTTCGGCATTGCGTTGCCGGCAGGCGAACCCCGCGACGGTTACGGCATTGCGCTGTATGATCCGCAGGGCAAGGAAGTTTTGAGGAAACAGCTTGAACTGGTTTCAGGCGCGGCAGACTCTATTGGCACTGATGATGGCATTGCCGTGCCGGCAGAAGATGTGGCTGTCAAAGTTGCCTGAGTAGTTCCTGCTGTCCGGCCAGAGCAGCGGTTCGGAAAACCATTTCGGCCAGGCTAGAAACCGCCCGCCTTCAGTTCCCTTGCAATGTCTTTCGGAAGTGTTTTGAGTGAGCCCGCAATTTCCGACTGCGAACCCTGTATTTTTGCCTGCGAGTCCGCCATTTTTGTTTGCGATTCAATGAGTTTTGACTGCGATTCCAAAAGCTTTGACTGCGATTCGAGTATTTTGAATTGCACGTTGATTCCTTTCTGCAACTGGTTCAGGACAAGTGCCTGGCTTGACCTATGCAGGCTTGGAATTTCAATGTCTTCGTTTTCCTCGAATTCCGTGAATGTTATTGCAGGGTTTCCGAATTCGTTTGTTATTTCCATTTTCAGCCTTTCGATGAACTTCCTCACCGCCCGCGGACTGCCCTCAAGGCTGACTTCGACGGTTCTGCCGTCCCCAAGGTTTGTTGCGTTGCCCTTTTTTATTTCGGGGTCGTTAAGAATGCGTTCAAGGATGAATGCCCGGACGCCCTTGTTTTGGACAATGTCCTTTTCCACGGATTTGACAAGAAAAACGCCTTTCATTTTGATTCGCCTGCAAATATACTTCGCTTAAGGGCGGATTTAATGGTATTGTCCCGGCACGGCTTTTTAAATTTTTGCCGGTTTAAGGCGATGAACGAAGAGGCATTCGGAAAGTTTCAGATTTCTATTTCGGCAACGTCGTTTTCAATGTTCGCTTCGGCTATTTCTTTGGGCGAAATGTTGAGGAACAGCTCTTCCGCGACCTGGCATGAAACGATGTCAAGCCTCATTATTTCGGCATCGATGAAAACCGCTGCGCCGTAAACCGAGATTGGCGGCACAAGGCCTTCCCCGTAACCGGTTATCTGCTCGACTTCCTTGCCGACTGCCCATTCGAGTTTTTTGTCGTCTGCGATTTCGCGCAGGCGTTCAAGCGAAACAGCCTTGGGTTTGAGACTGATGACGATTATTGTGGAGTTTCCGGAGTTCGCGACCCCGCACTTTATTTTCGGCCCTTCCGGGGTTGCCGAGAAATGCGCCTGCAATTGGTTTGATTCGATGAAGTCTTCGAGCATGCAACAATTTTGGACAAAAAATAATTTAAAGTGAGCCTCGGCGTAAAACAGACTCCACGATACCGCGGGTTTGTCCGCAAAGGAACTTATTCTTACTGGGTTGTCGGCGTGAAAGACAACAGGGTTTACAGGTCCAATCCCGTGTCGTTCACGCTTTCCGCTCCTGCGGGAAAAAAATTAGTTGAATTACTATTTTTTTTGGTTGGAAATGGCAGATTCTTGTTGGCTTGAAGGCAAACGGGGTTTTGACCTGGTGGGTTCAATTTCATTGCCACCAAAATAACGGGGGTTCCAGTTTGGTTTTTCACGCCAGCGCTTTTCTGAGTTCTTCCGCCTTGTCCGTTTTTTCCCACGTGAAGTCGGGGTCGTTTCTTCCGAAATGCCCGTAAGCCGAGGTTTTGGAATAGATTGGCCGGAGCAGGTCCAGGTATTTTATGATTTCCGCGGGCCTGAGCGGGAAAATTTTTTTCACTGCGTCTGCGATTTTTTCATCCTCAGCCCTTCCGGTTCCAAGCGTGTCAACGAAAACAGAGACCGGTTCCGCGCGGCCGATGGAATAGGCGATTTGCACTTCGCATTTTTCCGCCAATCCCGCGGCAACGATGTTTTTGGCTATGTGCCTTGCCATGTAGGCGCCGCTCCTGTCCACCTTTGTCGGGTCTTTGCCCGAAAAAGCCCCTCCGCCGTGCCTGCCCATTCCGCCGTAAGTGTCCACAATGATTTTTCTTCCCGTAACGCCGGTGTCGGCTTCCGGCCCGCCTTTTTCGAAAATGCCCGTCGCATTGATGAAAATTTTTGTTTCCCCGTCAATCCATTTTGCGCAGATGGGCTTGATGACGTGCTCCATTATCTGTTCCTTGGCGTCGATGGAAAATTTGCCGTCCTTTTCCATGCGCGGGGAATGGTGCACTGCGATGACGATTGCGTCGATTCTTTTGGGTTTGCCGTCGACGTATTCCACGGTTACCTGCGTTTTGCCGTCGGGCCTCACCCAGTCAAGGATTTTTTTCTTTCTCACTTCGGCGAGGCGCATTGCAAGCCTGTGCGCCAGCATGATAGGCAGGGGCATCAGTTCGGGAGTTTCGTTGCAGGCATATCCGAACATCAGGCCCTGGTCGCCCGCGCCCTGTTCTTTTTCCATGCCTTTTTCGTCGCGGTCGTTGACTCCGACTGCAATGTTTCCGCTCTGCTCGTGGATTGCCGTAAGGACACAGCAGTCGCTTGCGTCAATGCCGTATTCGGGGTTGGTATACCCTATGTCGCGCAGTGCTTCCCTGACGATTTTCTGCGTGTCGACGTAGCCTTTGGTTGAAACCTCGCCTGCGATGAGGATGAGGCCGGTTGTCGTGAGGGTTTCAACTGCAACCCGTGCCTTCGGGTCCTGCCTCAGCGCCTCGTCAAGGAATGCGTCGGAAACCCTGTCGCAGATCTTGTCGGGGTGCCCTTCAGTTACGGATTCGCTCGTGAAAAGGAATTTTTTTGCGGCCATAAAATCGCTCCATGGAAATTTATTGCGTCAGCAAACATGCATTATTTTCGCATCGATTATGCCGGTTAATTATTATAAACCAGTGTCATAAAGAAATTGTCCGCCTATTTTAATAATTTTTTTTGCCGCGATTATTCGGATTGGAATAAAAGCCTTTTGCCCGCAGAGTAGGTTATGCTTCCCACCCTTTCAGAGATAAAGATGAAGCGCAGGCAGCTCGGCCTCACGCAGTCAGGGCTTGCTTTGCTTGCAAATGTTTCGCAGAGCCTTGTGGCAAAGCTTGAATCGGGGCAGATTGTGCCCAGCTATGACAAGGTAAAGCGCATTTTCGATTCCCTTGAACAGCTGCAGTCGAAGAATGCCTTGTCGGCCGCGGACGTAATGACAAAGAAAATCGTTTTCGTGGGGCCGGATGGAAAAGTGAAGGACGCGATCAGGCTCATGGAGTCAAAGGCGCTGTCGCAACTGCCCGTCCTTCTGGACGGGAGAAGCATCGGCACGATTTCGGAAAAAGGCGTTCTTGCAAAGCTCGGCAACCTTGGCAATGCCGACCTTGGCAGGCTGAAAGTTTCTGATGTCATGGCGGAATCCCTGCCCCTGGTTTTGGGGTCCACGCCCGTCAACATCATCAACACGCTTTTGGACCACTCTCCGGCAGTCCTGGTTTCAAGCAAAGGCCAGATTGTCGGCATTGTCTCTAAATCCGATTTGCTGAAGGCTTTGCTCAGGCAGGATGGCAAAGGTGGCTTGCCTGGCTCAAGCCAAAAAACAAGCCAACTGGCATCATTGCCTTAACTGGCAGGTCACCACCTTTACAATCTGCATTAGTGGGGTGGGTCAGGATTACATTTAGGCAGATGGGTACTGAGCGCAGCGACGCACCAGAATCCAAAGATTCTGGGCGCATCGCAAACCATTGGTTTGCGAAGAGTACCCGTCGTCGGACCAGCCGGACGAAACCGGCTAATAACTGATTTACGTTAAAACGATACCTTTAAAAACTTCGGCGGCCTAATTGTTATAATAGCAATAACTGGGCATTGTTAACCAGTTAACCGGGTGTTTTTTTTTGTTCGCGAAAAAGCTTCTTGCACTGCTCTTCTTTGTCTGCCTTGCATCCGCGGCTTTCGCATTTTCAGTCAATGTTCCCGGCTCGATTACCCTTTTCAACGAGTCCCGGGACGTTTCCGTAAAGGTTTTCAACGACTCTTTTTCTGAAAAAGGCCTTGAAGCCAACTTTTTCTCCCCCTTCAATTATAGTGTTATCGGCGCGCCGAAATCCGTGAAAGCGCAGAGTTCAGCGCAATTCACTTTGCGCGTTTACCCCGCACCCGGCCTTGAAAACACCTACCAGAGCGCCTCGCTTGAGGTCTGGCTCGGCGGCGAAAAAAAGGTTGTGCCCGTAACAATTGCAGTCAAGGAAAAGGATTCCGGAACGGTTTCAGTGTCGGGCAGCAAGCCCGTCACAGCCAATGATTCCGGTTCCGCCAGCCAGGGCCCTGCAAGCGGCCTTTTTTCGCTTGGCACGGCTTTCACGGCTGATTCAGACCTTGCAGTCAACCTCGCGCTTGTGCTCATAGCGGCAGTGCTGCTTATCGCTTTCATTGCGAGGTTCACCAACAGAGTCGCATGAAACGGCGTGGAAACGGATAAATGGTTTAGCGGATGAAAAAAATGGTTTTTGGACAGGATGAAAATTTGGTTTTTGGACAAGGTGAAATTATGAAACGGTTTGCCTGGATTCTCGGAATAGTTTTCGTGCTTTTGTTCTGCTCCGCCGCGTTTGCCGCGCCATACTTCCTTGACAGGCAGCCTGTCGCTGACGCCTATTCAAACAACGCGCTTCAGCAGGTTTCGGTCAGGATAACCTCTGATTCGAACATTAACACTGGCCAGACCAGAATCAATGTCGAGGGAACCGATTACGCAATCGGCGATTCGCATGTTTCATGGAATGCGGGGACCATCATTTTTACTCCGACGGTTGCTTTCGCTGACAAGCAGGTTGTCAATGTAACCGTTTATTCCGCCGACACAGCCGGCAATTCCGACAATTCGAGCTGGGCTTTCACAATCGACCTTGTCCAGCCGAATGCAGTGAACGGTTTTTCCGCTTATGCGGACAACGGAAAGGTTTCGCTTTACTGGAGCGCCGCCTTTGACGAAACGGCAGGAATTGACCATTATATTTTGTACAAAGACACAAGCACGATTTCTGACACTGGCGCTGCGCGCGTTTCAAAAACGAATGTTTTCTCAACCGCCTTCACTGATTTCACGGTTGACAGGAACTCGACATATTATTACAAAGTTGCGGCAGTCGACAGAGCAGGCAATGTTTCCGTTGCATCCGGCGAAAAAAGCGTTTTCGTTCCGGATTCCTTCAACTTTTCCCAGCAGAGGGTTTCAATCGAGCCTTCTTTCAGGCAGGCTTCAATCGGCTCAAGGGATTCGCTCGGCCTCGGCTATGTTGTCAAGAACAATTCCGACACGCAGGCGTGCATCACGATTTCAGTCTCGCCTTACAGCCCGGTTTTCAGGTTTTCGGCTTCAAATGAAAGCTTCTGCCTCAATGCAGGCGAGCAGACGACAGTCACTGTCACTGCGACTTCGCTTGACGCCGCCCAAGGCACTTACGATTTCGAGGTTGTAGGCAGGCACAACTTCGGAGAGTCCAGGGCAATCCTTTCATTGAAAGTTGAAAGCACGGGCAATTCGATTGAGCTTGTCACTTTCAACAGGAACGTCTGCCTCGGCGACAATGCCGAATTGAGCGTTTTGGTGCGGAACACGTCTGGCTCTTTCGCGTCAATCGATTTGAGCGCTGACAGCTCGCTTTTCGTGCCGGTTGTTTCGCCGAAATCGCTTTTGCTCGGCCCGAACGAGGAAAGGTTTGTCACAGTCGAAGCGGCTTTGCCTTCCGCAATCAGCGAGGGCGAATACTTTGTCGATGTTTTCGCTGACTCCGGCTCTTTGAGGGTCAAGAAACGCGTTTATTTCAGGGCGGTTGACTGCGCAGTCGCCTCCAACCCCAAATTCAATCTTTCATTGTCGCCCGGCTGCTTTTCCGTCCAGAAAGGCAAATCTGCGATAATCCGTTTTTCGCTTGAAAGCCTGTCAGATTCCAGTCAGACAGTGGACCTTGCAACGGAATCCGGCCTTGTGGTCGGGCTTTCCGAACCCGTGTTTTTGCCGGCCAAGGAGACAAGGGTTTTCGACCTGAATGTTGTCGCAAGGAAATCAGACAAGACGGGGGCGCATGACATAGCATTGTTCGCCTGGTCCGGCGACTACAAGCAGAAGCGCACGACCTGCGTCAATGTCAGGGGCGTGCACGATTCTGCGTTCGAACTGCTCGGAAACGACATCGGGATTGCGCGTGAAACGAATGGGGTGTTTACCTTGCGCGTTTCCAATGACGGCGATTTCGACGAGCGCTACAACCTGCGCATTTCAAACCCGTACAGGGATATTTCAGTTGACACTTTGTCGCAGAGTTTCACCGTGAGGGCGCACGAGTCAAGGGACGTGTTCATCAGCGTTTCTGCGCTTGCAGACGCTGAACTCGGCAGGAGAAGCCTCACTTTGCGCGTCACTGGCGCGGACGAGTTTGTTTCAAGCATTTCATTTGTCGTAGTGGAATCCGCGGAGTCCGCTGAAGGCTTTTCCCTTTCGTCTTATCCCGGCCAGGCAAGGCTGAAGCAGGGCGAAGAGCAGAAGTTGGTGTTTTCTTTCAGGAACTCGCGCCAGGAAACCGTTGAAGGCGTTTCAACAAGGCTCATCGGCTTTCCTGACGGCGTAACCCTGGTTGCAGGCACCGTGGATGTTCTGCCCGGCCAGTCGAAAAACGTTGAAGCGGTTTTGCGCGTTTCATCGGACGTGAAGCCCGGCACTTACAATGGGACATTGCTTGTCAAGAACAGGGAATTCAATTTCTCGAAACCGTTCACTTTGTACGTTGAACAAGCTGTTTCGGCCCAAAATGGCGGAAATGGCGGCCAAAACGGCCCCTTTTCGGGCTTTTTCACTTTGGGCAGGGATGCAGTAATTGGTTTAATAGTTTTGCTTGCCCTGATAGTATTGATTGTTCTTCTGGCGGGCGCCTTGTCGCCCGGCAGGGATGAAATGCAGGTCTGGGTCAAAAGGTGATTTTTTTGTCTTATCCGAAAAAAGCTTTTTCTTTTCTCTTTTTTTCCTTTTTTGTCTTAAATCTTTTTTCGCAGGCACAGGCAGTGCAATTGACCGGCAACTTTTCCCTTGAAGCCAGCTGTTCAAGGCCGGCAGCGGTTGAATGGGACCTGATAAATGATTCTTCTTCGGCGCAGACTTTTGCGGTTTATGCTGAAGGGCCTTATGCCAACTGGGTCAATTCCAACGGCCAATGGATCGGCTCGAATCCGTTGCAAGTCAGGCTTGCCGCGGGGCAGGGAAAAACATTGTACTCGTTTGTCCACCCCCAAAGCTGCAAGACCAAGGCAGGAGCCTACGCCATAACCCTTTCCGTGAAGGGCACGGAGTCTGTTTCAAAGACCGTCACTGTGCGGGTTCTCGAGGAAGCCGGAATTTCCCTGAACCTTTCACCCGGCCGGCAGGATGCCGAAAAATGCGAAAGAAAGGAATACTCTGCGGAAGTTTCGAACAATTCCGGAAAAGACGAGTTCATTGAATTTTTGGTTGAAGGCCAGCCTTTGTCCTGGTTTTCCCTGAGCTCCAGCTCGTTCCTGTTGAAGCAGGGCGAAACAAAGACCCTGCAGTTTTCGGTCCAGGCGCCCTGCACTGAAAGCATTGGCGAAAAGCAGTTCATGGTCAGCACGAGGATCAGGGAATCCTCGATCCAGGCCAGCGTTTTCGGCTTTTACAACATTGTCGGCTCGCAGCCCACCGCAATCGATTTCAGCCAGGCGCTTTCCGGCGGAAAGATTGCGGCATGCAATGACAAGGAATCCGGGAAAACGATTGTTGTAAGGAATGTTTCCTCCAAGACCGACGAAGTGAAGGTCAGGGTTCTTTCTCCTGGCTGGGTGAGCGTTGACAATGCGCCTTTTTCCCTGGCTCCGGGCGAAAGCAAAAGCGTTTCCCTCAAATTCAGCCCGTCAGGCGAGGCCGAAGGCAGCTATGACCTTAAAGTCGAGGCTGTTTCATCCAGGTTCGCGTCAAGCCAGATTTTCACTTTGCCGATTGCGCTTGAAAACTGCCTTTCCCTGAAAGCGGAGGCTGTTTCACCGCAGTCAAGCTTCTGCCTCGGAAATCCCGGCGAATTGAGGTTCAGGGTTTCAAACAACGGCTCGCAAAACCTGAATGTCAAGGCAAGCGTTTCAGGCATTGCAGCAACAGTCAACCCGGAAACATTTGCGCTTTCAAGCAATTCGCAGAAAGAAGTTGCGGTTTCCCTTGATTTGGGCCAGGAAGTTAAAGGCAATAAAATCGTTGTCTTCAAGGCGGAAGCTGACGGTGTTGTCGTTCAGGAACGGCTTGGAGTAAGCGTTGAAAACTGCCTTGAGCTGGACGTGGACTTTTCAAGGGTTCCGGACAAGGCTTCGGTCGAGGCAAAGGAAAAGAACGTCTATCCTGTTATCGTGAAGAATCTCGGCTCCAAGGCGCAGAGCGTCAATGTTTCTGTGAGGGGGCCGGACTGGGTTTATTTCATTCCCGACTCATTTGAAATTTTGCCGCTCAAATCGCAGAGCGTTTTCGTTTACGTGGCACCGCCTTTCGAGACAAGGCCCGGCAATTATTCCACTGCGATCGTTGTTTCTTCCGACAGCGGCTTTACCGCCAGGAAGTCGGCTGATTTCAATGTTTCCGGCGGCCTTTATGTGCTTGGGTCAGGCGCGGATGAACGTGAGGAAAACGGCGCCGATGTGGGCTTAAGGCTCAGCGAAATAGTCGTCGAAGTCAGCTTCCAGAACGACTCCAATGATGCCATAACGGTTTTCGGCCTCAGCGCAGTCGGCTTTGACGCAAACTTCGACTTTGACGCCAATGCCCCTGCAATAGTGGGGCCTGACTCGGTTTTCACTTCGAACATGCGCGTTTCCCTTCCATCCGGAACGGATGCGGCGGACGTCAACATTCCAGTGCGGATAGTTACAAGCGACGGCAATTTCACAAGGAATTATTCCGTGCCGGGTTCGGCCAGGGAACGATTTTCCTCTGAAGACGAGAACAAGAGCGGCGTGTCCAGCCTGTCAGGCCTGTTTTCAGGCGAATCCGCGATTCTCATAGGCCTGCTTGTGCTTGTTGTTTTGGGTGTAGTCGGAATTTATTTCATGACCCCGGTTTCAAAGCCCAAGGCGGAAGAACCGGTTTCCGAACCTGAAGCCACGCAGAAAGAACCTAAAAAGAAGCCGGCGAAAAAGGCCAGGAAATAAGGCTTTGCAGAAACCCCTGTGGAAACCCCTTGCGGCTTCATTTATATTTTTTTTCTGTTTCTTTTATACTTGGTTTTCGCATGAAGCTTGACTTCCACGTGCATTCACGCTATTCGCCTGACGCCGGCACGCACGAAAAGCGGCTTGTCGAATTGGCAAAGGAAAAGGGCATTGCCTTCGCAATTTCCGACCACGACTGCTGTGATGCGTGGAAAAGCATTGCGGAGCACGCCAAAAAGCTTGGCGTTGCCGCCGTGCCCGGCGAGGAAATAATGGTTTTCGAGGGCAAAACCTTTCTTGGCGAAATCCTCGCTTCGTTCATGCTCGAACCCGTCAAATCCAACCAGCTTTTCGGGGTTTTGGACGAGCTGAAAAGCCAGGATGCGCTCATTTCGGTTTCCCACCCGTTCGACGGGTTGCGCAAACCCTTCAAAACAGCTTATTTGGAGCAAATAACGCGGAAAATCGATGCCATAGAGGGCTTTAATTCGCGCGTCCACTCGCAATCCTTCAATGAAATGGCGCAGGCATTCGCAAAAAAGCATGGCCTTGCCATGACGGCCGGCAGCGACGCCCACTTTCCGGAAGAGTTCGGCAGGGCCTACGCCCAAGCCGACACGGATTCCGTGGAAGAGTTCAAAAAGCTTGTCCGCAAAGGGAAAGCGACCTTGCACGGCAAAATCACGGGCTGGGGGCCGCACGTGAAAACGCAGTTTGCGAAAAGGGGTTTTCTGAAAGAGCCCGTGAAAAAGAATTGAACTGGTTTGGCAGACAGAGGGTTTGAGCGCAGCGAGAACCCTCAACTCGCACCAGCCGGGCGTTCGGCTCCGCACGTGAAAACGCAGTTTGCGAAAAGGGGTTTCCTGAAAGAGCCTGTCGGCAAGGGCGCGCGCAAAGAAGCCGGCAATTAACATTAAAATATGCTTTCGACCTTCATTCTTTCATGCTCGGCAAGCTGCGCCCGAAAGTTTCCCGCCTTACCCTCCTGCTGGCAAAGCCTTTCGCCTTGCTCGGCATTCATCCGAACATTGTCTCTTTTCTTGGCATTCCGCTTGCCGTGGTTTCGGCTTATTTTGCCTTGCAGCAGTCCCTTTTTCTTGCATTTCTTTTCGCCTTGCTCGCGGTTTCAACCGACCTGATTGACGGCAGCGTCGCAACCCTGCTGAAAAAGCGCTCCAATTTCGGCAACTATTTCGAGACAATGGTTGACAAAGGCGTGGAAATAATTCTCATCGCGCCGTTCGCCCTGTCATTTCCGCTCGCCGCGTTTTGCGCGGTTTCGCTTTCGCTCCTGGCAAGCTATGCCAAACCGAGAGTTGCCCTGGTCATAATCACGGATAACCGCGACTGGCCCGCAGTCGGCGAGCACGCGGAAAGGCTGCTGCTCCTGCTGGCGGGCCTGCTTGCCTCGGCTTTCGGCATTGCGTTCCTAGGTTTTGCCGCGATGGAAATCGCGCTTTGGCTTATTGCAATCATTTCGTTCATAGGTCTCCTGCAGAGAATGCTTTTCGCCCGCAAACTCATAATTGAAGCCGAAAAAAACGGCGCAATCCTGCCGTACCTGCAAAAGAAAAATTGAAGCAATTGATGTGTCCGACGTGAAAATAGCCTTCGTTTACGATTTGGTTTACCCTTTCTCCGTGGGCGGGAACGAAAAGCGTTTGCATTGCATTGCACAGGCATTGTCGGAAAAGCATGAAGTCCACGTTTTCGGAATGAAGTCCTGGCATGGAAACGCGGAACGGATGCAGGGAAAGGTTTTTTTGCACGGCGTTTCCGACGCTCCGCAAAACCTTTACTCTGAAAACGGCAGGCGGAAAATCCTGCCGTCAATGGCATTTTCCTTCCGCCTCTTTTTCGCTTTGCTCAGGCACGACTTTGATGTTTTGGAATGCCAGTCTTTTCCTTTCCTGCCATTGCTTTCCTGCAAGCTTGCGTGCGCATTGAAACGCAAAACCCTTGTGGTTTACTGGGTCGAGGCATGGCAGGATTATTGGAATGAATACCTCGGCGCGGCCGGCTTTTTAGGCAAATCCCTGGAAAAATTCTGCACAAGGCTTTCGCCTTACAACTTAGCGAATTCCGCGCACACAAAACGCAGGCTTGTCTCCCTGCTCGGCTTGAGGCCGGAAAAAATCAGGATAATTTCCCCGGCTGTCTGCGTGCCCGAAAGCTTTCCCCGCCCCGCGACAAGTTTTGACGTGGTTTTCGCAGGCCGGCTCATAGCGCACAAGAATCCGGGCCTGCTGATTGAAGCAATTGCAATCGCGTCAAGGAAAGCGCCCGGCATAAGCCTTGCAATGATCGGTTCCGGGCCGGAAAAGGAAAACGTCCAGGCAACAGCCGAAATGCTGGGCATGCAAAAAAACATCGCCTTCTTCGAAAACCTGCCGGAGCAATTGCTCTTCTCAATAGTCGCGAACGCAAAGGTTTTCGTTTTGCCGTCGGAACGCGAAGGCTTCGGCATGTCATGCCTGGAAGCAATGCATTTCGGGGTTCCCGCACTGACGCTTGATTCGCCGTTGAACGCGGCAAAGGAGCTTGTCGGCGAAAAGGAACTGGTGTGCAAAAAGGATGCAATAGACCTTGCCGGAAAAATCGTTTTCCTGCTCTCGCACGAGCGCGAAAGGAAAGCGCTTGGCCAAAAATCGGCGGAAAAAAGCCGTGCCTTTTCCCCCCGGAACATTCTCGGCCAATACGAAGATTTTTTTGCAGGTCTGCAAGAATAGCTTTAAGGCGGTTGGATTGAAGTCTGCGTCTGCGCAAGAAACCGTTTTCCTGGATTTTTTCGGCACCGCCTTTTCCGTTGAATGCCCGGAACAATTCGCTTCCTGGCTGAAGCACGATTTCAGCCTGTTTGTTGCAAAACCGCGCGACAATGTTTTCCTGTCATTCAAAATATCCGGGGAAACGCCGGGCGCAAAAACCGTTCCCGGGGCGGAAGCGGTTTTTTCGAACGCCGAATACTGCGTTTTCGATTCGCCCGGCATGAGGGCAATTGATTTTTTCGGCGAGGCATCCGCCTTCTGGGATTTCCGGAAAAAGGAAATCTCGTTTTTTTCCGCAAGCCAGGAAACGGCTTACGCCAGGTTTTACACTGCGCTTCTTGCAATCCTCGGCAGGGAGCTTGACCAAAAGGGAATGCACCGCATCCACTGTGCGGGCATTTCACGGGACGGAAACGCAATCCTTTTTTTGGGCGAGGCAGGAATGGGCAAGACCACGCTTGCACTGGACTGCCTTGAAAGCCCGTCCATGAAACTTCTGTCTGACGAAATAGTTTTTGTCGGCCCGGGGCTTGAAGCCTTTCCGTTCCTCACACGGATCGGAATTCGCAGGAATTCTTTTGCGGGCAATTTCCCACAACGGTTTTTGCGCGGAATTAGCCTGCCGAACGGCTCGCAGAAAATCCTTGTTTCGGCGCTGGCATTCAAGGCAAAGGTTTCAGGCCCGGCAAAAGTCTCCAAAATCGTCCTGCTGCGCCGCAACCTTTCGCAGGAATCCTTTGTGAAGCCCGCGGGAAAGCTTTCGGTTTTCTGGTGGCTTTTCAGGAAAAGCGTTTTCGGCTCGGAGCTCGTGCAGGAACCCGCATACTTTTATTTTCCGGGCCTGCGGCAAGGCATTTCCATGCTCAAAGTTTACGTTTCCCGCTTCTTTCTTGCGCTCAGGCTCTGCCTGTTCAGAAAATGCGTTGTTTTTTCCGCCGGCTCGGACAGGAAGATGGCGCTTGAAAAAATCGAGTCGCTGTTTGAAAGTTAGTTTGGTTTTATGGTGCCTTCATGCTCTGGATTCTTAAACGCATTTTTGCGGCATGGCACGATTTCATCCGCCTGTTCCTGGTGAAAACGAATGGCATCTGGCCGTTCTCGTTTCTGAACAAAAAATATTATTCGCTGTGCACCCGCCTTTTCGTTTTCCTGGTCGCCGGGCCGCAGGTCGAATCAGTCTATCTCTATTACGGCATGGGCGGCAGGGGCTGGTTTCCCGGGGACAGCGACATCGACTTCCTGGTCGTCCTGAAGGAAATGCCTGCAAAGGCTTTTGCAGAATTCCAGAAGGGCTTTTTTTTCAGGTTCGGCCTCCTTTCGTTTTTTTTCCCGATGCTCGAAGTGCCGGCCTTCGCTTCCGCAAAAATGCTTTCTGACACGGAAAACTTTTCAAGGGTATTCGACTCGGCCGTACATACCGGCGCGACGTGGCATTGCGTGCACGGCAAAAGCTTCGCAATCGCAAAGCTGGAAAAGCCCTTCATGCCTTTCAGCCACAAGTTCGGGTTCTGGCACGAAAAGCTGTTCCTCAAATACTTTTTCGCCGACGATTTTTCAAAGCAGATTTTTGCCAGGAAATACTTCAAAATCTGCAAAAACATTTCATCTTTCCTGCACCGCTATGAAGGGCTTTCCGGCGGGCTGCCGGAAATTGCCGGAGCTGAAAACAGCGCACTGGCGATTGAAAAAAGCGGTTTTTGGATCGAACGGCCGGGGCAGTTCCTGCCGAAAACATTCCATTCCATTGCTTCGGCGTACACCGCCTTTTATTCGGCGATGCTGAAAAGGCATGCCGGAAAAGCGGCAAAAGTGAAAAAAAGTTTTTTTCCTGCGTCCGCAGGGGGCGGTCTTGCCGGAAAAGTTTTCCTGCCGGCCGGGTCAAGGGTTTTCGTTGTGCCTGAAGCATTCAATGCGGAAAAGCAGGCGGTTGTTTTCGTTCTGCCCGACAAAGTTTCTGCGCCGGACTTTGAAAGGTTCTGCCTGTCGCTGAAGGAAAACTTCCCGCTTTTCCGGAAGTCCGGGGTTTCCGTCCTGACGGAAAGCTGGCTTTGCGGGGAGCTTTTCTTCCTGCCGCACACGGATCCGTTTGCATTGCAGAATTTCATTGAAAACGCCGTTCTTGTTTCAGGCGAAGCGAAGGAATTCGTTTTTTTGTGCCCGCCCGATGGCTGGGTCAAGGCAAAATGCAGGGAATTCCTTTTCTTCCACAAAACTTTCATCCTGCCGCGCGCGTTCATCAGAATGGTTTTCAGGAAGCGCCCGGCGGAGGAGGCAACGCTTTTCTTCGAGGCCCTTGCATCAAGGGTTTTCCTCGAAACCGGGGATGTGTTGCTTGAACCAAAGCGTCTTATGCAGGCGGCATCCCGTCAGGGGGCTTTCCGGGGGCGGGGCATGGCTTTCGCGGAATCATTTGGCAAAATTGCCTTTCGCGTGCCCGAAAGCGCGGAAGAAGCCGAACGCATTTTCAGCGAAACAGCAGAACTATTTTTGCCCTGATGCAAGGGCTTTTCGCGCGGCTTCAATCGTTTTTTGGCAGCAGTCTTTCCAGCCGAACTTTTTTGCGCGCGAAACGCCTTTTTCCGACAGGCGTTTCCGCAGCCCTGCGTCCGCAAGGATTTTTTTCATGGCAAAGGCAATCTCTTCAGGCCTGCCGTCATTCACAAAGACCGCCGCGTTCCCGCAGACTTCCGGCATGGAAGTGTTGTCTGCCGCAATGACCGGCGTTCCGGATGCCATTGCCTCAAGCAAAGGCAGGCCGAACCCTTCGTAATGGCTCACGTAAACAAGCGCTTTCGCCGAACGGTAAAATAGCAGAAGCTCTTCATCGTCTGCATAGCCGAAAAATTTCACTTTTCCATGCACGCCGGATGCCAGGGCCTTCCGCCTGATTTCCGCGGCGCCGAAGCCGTCCTTGCCCACAACCGCCAGAAAACATTCGATGCCGTTCCCGGAAAGGATTTCCATTGCGCGGAAAACGCTTTCAAGGTTTTTCCTTTTTTCAACCGTGCCCACGCAGACAAAGGCGTTTTCCGGAAAGCCTTTCGATTTCCTGAATTCCGCAACGCGTTTTTCAGGAATTTTTTCAAAAAATTTTTTGTCGATGCCGTGGTGCACGCAGAAAACCTTTTGCGGCGGCAGGCCAAGGCGGCCAACAGCCTCTTTCCTGGCCGATTCTGACGGCGTTATCACGGCATCCGCCTTTTTCGCCGAATACCTTATCATTCCGCGGAACAGCGCGTTTGTCGAGTCAAAGAACTGCGGCGCGGCGAACATGTTCGCGTCATGGAACACTGCGACCGATTTGCACGGCAAAAAATACGGGCGCACGTAGTTCGGCGAAATGAGCACGTCGATTTTGTCTTTCGCGGCCAGGAACGGCAGGACAACGTTCAGCCACTTGAAGTAGAGTATTTTCCTCAGCAACCCGTTCCTGATTTTTGAAAAATTGAAAACCGAGTTTTCCCTGGGCCGGTACTCGACGATTTCAATGCCGCTGCCTTCGTCTTCGGCCGCGGCTTTTTTGAGCTCTTCAATCAGCCTCAAAGCATAGTTCGCTATTCCTGTTTTCCTGTCAAGGTTGAAGTAGGCTTCAACGCCGATGCGCATAGCATTTTTGATTGTCAGACGTGTTTTAAAGTTTGCTTCCCACATTTATTCCGGTGGTTTTGTTGGTGGTTTCTTTCGGCGAATTCGGGAAAATCGAGCTGAAGGTTGGGCAGATACTCTCAGTTGAAGACGTTGAAGGCAAGGACCGGCTGTTCAAGCTGCGCGTTGACATCGGAACCGAAATAACGCTTGTCGCGGGCCTCAAACAGTTTTATTCCGGGGAAGAACTGCTGGGCAGGAAAATAATCGTCGTAGCAAACCTTGCGCCCGCAAAAATCGGCGGCATCGAAAGCCAGGGCATGCTTTTGGCGGCGAAAGGCAATGACGGAAAATACATGCTTGCCACGATTGATGCAAGCGTTGCGAACGGCACTCTCCTTGAGTGAGTTTTCAGGTTTGGCTGTTTTTTTCAGCCGAACAGCGAGACAATCGCCGGCAATGCGATTATGACTCCGATTGTCGCGCCGATGTTTGCGTAAGCCGTAACGATGAGTATGCGCGTCACCCTGTTCGAATAGAAGTCGCTGAAAGAGTTGATGCTGTTCAGGCCCTCGAAGTCCCTGACTTTCGGAGCGTTGAATTTTGCTTCCACTGCGCCGGCAAACCATCCTGATGCGAGCAACGGGTGCAATGTTGTTATGGGCGAGGCCAGGAACGCGGTCGCGATTGACGCGGGGTGGCCTCTTGCCAGAATCACTCCGAGCGCGGAAAAGCCGCCGGTTACGAGAATCCAGTATGCAAGTATCTGCAGTGTCGTGCCAGGGCCCTTGAGTAAAAAGCCGGCGCCGAGCAATGCGATGAACAATGCGGGAATTGCGAATTTCAGGAATCCAAGCCGGCTTTTTTTCTCTTCAATGCGGTTTATGCCTGAAACGTCCCTGCGCCTGTCCAAAAGCCTTTTGATGCCCGCCATGTGGCCCTTTCCGACAACCGCAACAATTTTTTTTCCCGGCGCGTCAAGAATGCGGTTTGCAATGAACAAATCCCTTTCGTCCACGAGCACTTCCTTTACCGAAGGCAGTTCCCTTGAAAGCTCGGATATGAGCTTGTTCATGACGTCCTCGTTTTTGAGTTCTTCAACAGTGTCGGCGGTTATTTCGGGGTGCTCGGAAAAAATCCCGGAAATGACCGACACGCCCAGCCTGAATTTTTCCTTCAGGCTCATCCGGTCCATCGCCCTTTTCAGGGTTATTTTCACGCTGCGGTCAAGCAATTGCACGGGCACGCCGCCTTTTTCAGCGAGGCCGATGGCTTCAATCATTTCCTCGCCGGGCGTCACTCCGATCTGCTGGCCCAGCTTGCGCTGCATGTTTGAAAGCAGTATGTTCAGCAGCAGAAGGTAGGTTTTGCCTTCCTTTATGAGCTGGAACAGGTCCATTTCCCTCCACTTGGCACCGGATTTGAGCTGGAAAAACCTTTCGGCGTCAAGCTCGACGCCAATCACGTCAGGCTTTTCCTCTTCAATGGTTTTTGCAACCAGTTCCGCGCTTTTCCTGCTGATGTGCGCCGTGCCCACCAGGACAATTTCCCTGCCCTCAAAAAAAAGCCTTTCAATGTCGGAGGAAGCGGAAAGCATCGAACAAATCAACCCCGAAAAGGAATAAAAAAGGCTATTGTTTGCGGAGGCAGAATGCTAACGTTTGCCGCCTTTGCCTTTTTCCGGGCTTGGCCAGCCGGACTGGCGTTCCATCCGCGCGTGGAATTCGCCGAGTGTTTCACTTGTTTGCCTTTCCAGGTTGTCGCGCGCGGTTGCATTGATTATTCTCCTTGACGCCATGGGTCCAATCCCTGCTTTTGGCAGGACACCTTCGGCATGCAGCCGCTCCCTTTCTGCAAGCCTTCGGCGCGCTTCCCGTTGGTCCCTGAACCGCAAGGGAACAGAACGCTTTCCGCCGGCGCGCCTTAAAGCCATACAACAACACTCCTTTTTTTACAATAAAAACTTTTGCCGCATTCTTAAAGACTTTTTAACCTTTCCCAAGGCATTAATTGTATTGCCGTCTTTTCGTTGTTTTGTTTTTTCGGCTTTTCGGCAGCCGGTTTCAGGTTTTGCCTTAAATCTTGAAGTGGTTTTTTTCATGGTTGAATTGCAGACGCAGGGTTACACCGACTCGCAGTTGTTCAATCTGCTCAATCCGCTGCTTGGCGGATGGTTCAAGGCGAGGTTCAAGTCTTTTACCGAGCCGCAGCGCTTTGCCATTCCAAACATCCATTTTAAGGAAAACACTCTCATCAGCGCCCCGACCGGAACAGGCAAAACCCTCGCCGCATTCTCCGCGGTGCTGAGCGAACTCATAACCTTGTCCGAACAGGGAAACCTTGAGGACAAGGTTTACTGCGTTTACATTTCACCACTTCGGGCACTCTCGAATGACATCGAGAAAAACCTCGACGAGCCGCTCGAAGAAATCGAAAAGGTCGCAAAAAAAATCGGGAAGAAACTGGACATCCGGGTTGCGGTGCGAACCGGCGACACTCCAACCTCCGAACGGCAGAGGATGCTGCGGAAGCCGCCGCACATTCTCATTACCACGCCGGAATCATTGTCCATACTTCTGACCTCGCCGAAATTCGTTGAAAACCTGAAAGGCGTGCAGTGGTGCATTGTCGACGAAATCCATGCCCTTGCTTCAAGCAAGCGCGGCGTGCACCTCTCTCTTGCGCTTGAACGCCTGCAAATGCTCAGCCCGGAAACTACAAGGGTGGGATTGAGCGCCACTATCGCGCCGCTGGATGAAGTGGCAAAGTTTCTGGTGGGCATGGAAAACGAAAAGACTGCAAGGAAGTGCAAAATCGTCGACGTTTCTTTCCTGAAAGAGTTTGATTTGCAGGTTGTCTCTCCTCTCCCGGACTTCATCGACGTTTCGCAGAAGCATACAAACGAGGCCCTGTATGAAACCCTGCACAAAATGGTTTCCTCGCACAAGACGACGCTGGTTTTCACCAACACGCGTTCGGCGACCGAGCGTGTGGTGCACAACCTCAAAGACAAGTTTCCGAAAGACTATTCCTCGGGCAACCTTGAAGCGCATCATTCTTCCTTGAGCAGGGAACACAGGCTGAATGTTGAAAACCGCCTGAAGGAAGGCAGGCTGAAATGCGTTGTCTCCTCAACCAGCCTTGAATTGGGCATCGACATCGGCTTCATAGACCTTGTCGTATTGCTGGGTTCTCCGAAATCAATCGCCCGCGCTTTGCAGAGAATGGGCCGGGCTGGCCATCAATTGCATGCGCGCGTCGAAGGCAGAATCATTGTGCTTGACAGGGATGACCTTGTCGAATGCGCAGTTCTCCTGAAGGATGCCCTTGAAAGGAAAATTGACCGCATTGACGTTCCGCAAAACTGCCTTGACGTGCTGGCACAGCAGATTTTCGGTTTTGCGGTCGCGGAACAAATCCACGAGAAGGAATTGTTCAACACGATCCGGAAAAGCTACTGCTATCACGGCCTTTCAAAAGCAGACTTCGACGAGGTCGTTTTGTACCTCGCCGGCCATTACGCGTCATTGGAGACCAGGCACGTTTACGCGAAAATCTGGCTTGACGAAAAAACCGGCATGATCGGAAGGAGGGGCAGGCTGGCGCGCGTGCTGTACATGACGAACGTTGGCACGATTCCGGACGAGGCGCGCGTCGAAGTCAAGCTCGGCGAGCACAAGATCGGGACCATTGACGAAATTTTTTTGGAGCGCCTCAACAAGGGCGACGTTTTCGTTTTGGGCGGGCAGAGCTACGTCTTCAAGTTCAGCAGGGGCATGACGTGCCAGGTTGAAACTGCACATCAGCGCCCGCCCACCGTGCCGAGCTGGTTTTCCGAAATGCTCCCGCTTTCATTCGACCTAGGTCTTGACATCCAGAAATTCAGGCGCCTCATGGAGGAAAAACTGCGGGCCAAAACCCCGAAAAAAGAGTTGCTGGCCTTCCTTCAAAGGCACCTTTTCATCGACGCCAAGTCAGCCAACGCAATCCACAGTTATTTCCGCGAGCAATGGCTTTATTCCAAGGAAATACCGAACGACAAAAAGCTTGTAGTCGAGCATTTCACTGACGCCGAGGGCAAGCGCTTTGTGATTTTCCATTCGACTTTCGGCAGGCGCGTGAACGATGCGCTTGGAAGGGCGTTCGCCTACCTTTGCGGCAGGCTCACGCACAAGGACATCGAAATAACGCTTAACGACAACGGCTTCATGCTTTCCGCAGACAAGGTGCCGGTCCAGCAGATTTTTTCCCTGCTCAAAAAGAATTCCGTGCGCGACATCCTGAACATTGCGGTTGAAAAGACCGAGGTTTTCAAGCGCCGCTTCCGCCATTGCGCCACGCGCTCCCTGATGATTCTGCGCAATTACAGGGGCAGGACAAAGTCAGTTGGCCGGCAGCAGATGGGCTCCTTCCTTCTGCTGAACGCCGTGAGAAGGGTTTCGGAAAACTTTCCAATCCTAAAGGAAACGAGGCGCGAGATAATGGAGGATTTGATGGACGTGAAAAGCGCGCAAATCGTGGCGGACCTGATAAACGACGGCAAAATAACCGTCGTTGAAATTCATTCAAGCGGCGCGCCGTCGCCTTTTGCGTTCAACCTTTTCGCTGAAGGATATGCGGACATAATGCGCATGGAAGGCAGGATAGAATTCATAAAAAGAATGCACCTGAAAGTGCTGGAGCGCATCGGAAATGAAAACTGATGAATTGCCCGGTAGAAAGGACAGCGATGACAGCGTTATTCTGCCGGGCCTGAGGCTTTTTGGTTTGGGGCTGTTTTTCGAAAAAACCAAAACCCTGGCTCTCGCGGACTTCCACCTCGGTTTCGAGGAAACTCTCAACCGGAGCGGCATGCTTGTGCCGCGCACGAACTTTGCGGCGATAAGAAATCATTTGGCGGAAAAGGTTTTTTCCGCTTGCAGGCCGGAGCGCATAGTCGTTCTCGGCGACTTGAAGCACGAGTTCGGCGCGCCTTCACGGCAGGAATGGCAGGAAGCCTTTGCAATGCTCGAATTGCTTTCCATGCATTGCAATGAGATAATCCTGCTGCGCGGCAACCACGACAGGGTTCTGGCACCGATAGCCGAATGGAAAAACCTCACAATCCTGGAAAACGGCTTTTTTTCGGAGCCGGACAAAACGCTTTTCCTGCACGGCGACAAGATAGTCAGAAATAAAGCATTCGCGACAGCCGAAACGATTGCGATCGGCCACGAGCATCCCGCTGTTTCAATCCGCGAAGGCGTGAAAAAGGAGCAGTTCAAGTGCTTCCTCAAGGGAAAATTTGAAGGCAAAAACCTGGTCGTTCTGCCTTCCCTGAACCAGCTGAACATTGGCACGGATTTGACGCGGGAAAAAACATTGTCGCCTTTCCTCAAACAGGACCTAAGCGGCTTTGAGGTCTGGGCGGTGGAAGACAAGCCATACTATTTCGGAAAGCTGAACAATCTTTAGGGCCGTCGCAGGCCAGCCAATTATGCCGACGGCTGTCCGTCCTTTGTGAACGAATGCAGTCCGGTTTTTAGTTAATCTTTTTTTCGTCTTGGAAATCCCTGCGAATCCAGTTCAAAAACGTGTTCCGGATTCCGGACGCAGGTATACGTGCCATCGTCTTTTACGAGCCGCACCGTTGTATAGCTGACAGCATAGCATTTAGGACAGAAGTAACCCATGATTCCATCTCCTTTGAGTAGAAGCTATCAGCCATGCGGCGGTTTCAATAGGTGGTGAGCTTCATCGCCAATATTGATACTGCTATATCCCTTGAACAATTTTAATAAGTATCCTTGCCGTTGCTGAAAACAGTTTTCTGGGCGCTTGGTTTTCGAGTGGATGAGCTTCAGATCTTTGCTACTGAGTACTTGGCGGTTCACGTGTGAACCGCCTTAGTTTCGGTCACGCGGACGAAAACGCGTTGGGACGGAGGAGATTTGAACTCCTGTCGCAGCCTCGTTCGAACACTTTCAACAAAAATTCATCAAAAGGTTTCCCGAAGGCTGTATCCTACCAAGCTAGACTACCGCCCCAAATTTTTCGGGTGCCGACGCCGAACTAAATCATTTTTCCCGGCAAAGGTTTAAATAACAAAACCAACCTAATATTCGTCTGATTTTCCAAGTCATTTTGTTTGATTTTTTGGGTTGGTTTTAGTTGTCAGACAGGGCAAAATTCGTTGTTGTGACGGGCGGTGTCATTTCCGGCCTGGGCAAGGGCGTTGTCACTGCATCGCTTGCCAATCTCATCCAGGCGCAGGGCTTCAATGTTTCCATTGTCAAAATCGACCCTTACCTGAACGTTGACGCGGGCACTATGCGGCCGACCGAGCACGGCGAAGTTTTTGTCACTGGCGACGGCGGCGAAACCGATCAGGACATCGGCACTTATGAAAGGTTTTTGGGCAAGGACCTGTCGAAAAGGCATAACATCACGACCGGCCAGGTTTATCTGTCAGTCATAGGAAAGGAGCGCAACCTGGAATTTGACGGCAAGTGCGTGGAAGTCATTCCGCATATTCCGCAGGAAGTGCAGAGGCGCCTGATGCAGGTCGCAAAGGAAGACGATGCCGATTTTGTCCTGGTTGAAATCGGCGGAACCGTAGGCGACTACCAGAACGTGCTGTTTTTGGAGGCCGTCAGGGAAATGCACCTGAAGGGACTGCCCGTCGTTTTTGTCCATGTTGTTTATCTGCCGGTTCCCCTGAATCTGGGGGAAATGAAAACAAAGCCTGCCCAGCATTCCGTGAGGGAACTCAACAGCGTCGGAATCCAGCCGGATTTTGTCGTCTGCCGGTCGGAGAAGCCGATTGATTCAGTGAGAAGGGAAAAGATTTCATTGTTCTGCAACACTTTGCCGGAAAACGTCATTTCCGCGCCGAACCTGAAATCGGTTTACGAGGAACCGCTGGTTTTTGAGGAACAGACTTTCGTCAGCAAAATACTGCTGAGGTTCGGGAAAAAATACCGGCCGGGGGCAAAGGCGATGTCAGAATGGCGCGGTTTCGTGAAGCGCGTCCTTGACGCCCCGAAAAAGGTGCGCATCGGCATTGTAGGCAAGTACTTTGACATCGGCGATTTCACTTTGGAGGATTCCTACATTTCCGTCATTGAAGCGGTCAAGCATGCCGCCGCGGCAAACAACTGCAAAGCGGAAATAGTCTGGATTGACTCCAAGCGATTTGAAAAGGAACCTTCAACGCTTGCTGAACTGAAACAGTTTGACGGCATTATTGTGCCGGGCGGTTTTGGCAGCAGCGGCGTCGAGGGAAAAATTTCCGCAATCAGGTTCTGCAGGGAAAACGGCGTGCCGTTTCTGGGCCTGTGCTATGGCCTTCAGCTTGCGGTCATAGAGTTTGCCAGGACCGTCTGTGCAATGCCGGGCGCGAACACGACTGAAATTGACCCGAACACCAAGTTTCCGGTCATAGACATAATGCCGGAGCAGAAGACCCTGCTTGAAAAAAGGGATTATGGGGCGACGATGCGCCTTGGCGCCTATCCCGCAAAGCTGAAAAAAGGTTCGGCTGTCTGGGAGCTTTACTCCAAAAAGGAAACCGTCGAGGAAAGGCACAGGCACAGGTTTGAAGTGAACCCCGAATTCGTGGAAACCCTCGAAAGGCACGGCCTGCTTTTTTCCGGAGTTTCGCCGGACCGCAAACTCATGGAATTTTTGGAACTGCCGAAGCACAGGTTTTTCATGGCGACCCAGTCGCATCCGGAGTTCACGTCCAAGCCACTGCGGCCCAATCCGCTTTACCTGGGCTTTGTCTCCGCCTGCCTGAAAAAATAGGCCTTTTTCCGGCTGTCTGATGGGGATTTTTGTTTTTTTAGCCGGGCAGAGCCTGTTGCAGGTTTTTTTGATTCGCAGCGAAGCCTGCCGTGAGACCTGTTTTGTTTCAGCTTCTGCCGGTTCAGTTGTAGATTTTCTTTTTACCCGGCTTGCGCGTTTCAGCCCTTTCCTTGAGGCGGTCTTCCATGTTTCTGACCCCGTCGAAGACTTTTGTGCGGACGCCGAAAATGCTTTTTTCGAGGCGGTTGTACTGCTCGAATTCCGTTTTTTCGATTACGGATTGTGCTACAATGGAAAGCGCAAAGAGCACTATGCCAACCCCAAGCAAGGCATATACGACCGTAAAAAGCCTGCTCGCATCGTTTGTCGGATGGATGTCGCCATAGCCGATCGTGGTCACGGTTGCCGTTGAAAAGTAAAGGGATTCCACAAAGGACCATCCCTCAAGGTAATGGTATGCGAAGGTTCCGATTGTGAGCCAGACGAGGATGATAAAGATTGCCTGGCCGGCGCGAATCCTCTGCTTGACCTTGATTCTGGTTGTTTCCTGGTTGAATTCTTTTTCGTCCATGCAATCACATTTTGCTGAATGCAGCAACCCAGCATATTAGCTGCAAACTCATATTTAAATTTTTAAGGCATTTTTGCCTGTTTTGGCTTTTTTTCGCCGGCATGCGATTCCTGAATAAAACTATTTAAACCAGTTAGCCCTATTTTTGTTGTGATTCCGGTTTGAAGGCGCCTTACCTGACAGTCCGCAACGTCTCCAAGGTTTACAAGTTCAAGCAGACGAGCAAGGACTTTTTTTCCGATTTTTTTCTGCCAAGCTACCAGTCATTCAGGGCGCTTGACGACGTGTCATTTGAGGTGAAGGCTGGGGAAAAGCTCGGCCTTCTCGGCCCGAATGGCGCGGGAAAGACAACGCTCATGAAATGCCTGTGCGGCCTGACAAACCCGAATGAAGGCACAATACTCATTGACGGGAAGCCTGTTGACTCGATGCTCAGCTCTCTGGGGGTCATGCTGTCCAATTCCCTCATCTATCACCGCCTGACCGGCTATGACAACCTGAAATTTTTTGCGCAGCTTTACGGCATCAGGAACTACCGGAAGAAGATTGCCTCGCTTGCGGAATTTTTCGGCATTGCAGAGTGGATTGACAACTATGTCGAAAACTATTCGCTCGGAATGAAGTCGAAGCTTGCCATGGCAAGGGCCATGATCAACGACCCCGAGCTTCTGCTGCTTGACGAGCCTTCGCTTGGCCTGGACCCGCACAGCGCGACCATACTGCGCAAGAAAATAAAATCCCTGGAAAAGACAGTGATAATCACCACGCACTACATGGAAGAAGCCGAGGAACTGTGCGACAGAGTGGCAATCCTCCACAAGGGAAGGATTATCGCCATTGATTCCGTCGGCGAGCTCAAAAAGCTTGTCGAAAAGGATGTCGTGATTGAAGTGGTTGTTTTCGGCGATGATACCGCGCTCTTGAAGGAACTGAAGCAGGCGCCGTTCGTGCAGTCCGTGCTGCATTCGCGGCACGGCTTCAGGATTTTTTTGAAGGACAAGGCGGCGCTTTCCGAACTGCTGTCCGTTCTGGGCAAATTCGAAGTTGCGAGGATTTCCGAGGAGGCGCCGACGCTTTCCGACGTTTTCCTCAAGCTTACCGGTGGGATTGATGAAAATATTATTTGACTCGATGGCAATAGCTGAAAAGGAGCTCAAGCTGAATTTCAGGTACAAGTGGGCGTTTTTCATCTCAAACCTGCTGAACCCGCTGCTCCGCGCCGGGCCGTTCCTTCTGGTCTACTACGGCTTTTTTGCCCTGGCCGGCAATTCCCTCTCGATCGGCGAGGTTTCAAGCTCGAGCTTTGTCGTTTTTCTCCTGCTCGGCATTCTCGTGGATATTTTCCTGCATTCCGGCCTGACGGTTTTTTCCGACAATTTTCTCAGGGAAAAATTCTGGCAGACGATCCACGGCTTCCTTTTGGCCCCGACGCACAAGCTTTCCCTTGTCATAGGCGTGGGCATAAGCCAGCTTGTCGCGATTTTTCCGACAATGCTGCTTTTCCTGCTTATCACTTTCATTTGGCAGCCGGTTTCGCCGCTTGTGCTTGTTTTCAGCCTGCTCGTTTTGGCGGGCGCGTTCCTGATTGCATTGGGCGTGGGCCTGCTTTTGGGTTCCGCAGCGCTGTTCAACGAGAACTTCGTGCCCATATTCGGTTACCTGCGCGTTATCTGGGTTTTCTTTTCGTGCTTTTATTATTCCATTGATGTGCTCAAATTTTCGGTGTGGGGTTTTTTGGTCGACCTAAGGCTCATAGCCGAACTCAACCCGATTTATCAGGCGGTAACGATAATCAGGGCTGTGTGGGTGCACGGTTTCGACTACTCATTCCAGCTTTTGCCGCAGTTCGCCTACTTTCTGGCTTTTGTCATAGCCGTGCCGCTCGTGTCAGTTTTCATTTTCCGCAAGCTGTTCAAGCGCTTTGACATCGAAGGCTATTGAAGAGAAAGTCCGGGGTTTTTTTGGGCGGCTCAGCCTTTTATGAAAATCAGTATTGCCAGGCCGACGAGGATGTAAGTAATATACGGGTCTATTATGGCAACCGGCTCCGGCAGGACAGCAAGATACTTTCCCACGGCCATGCCCAAAAGAAGCATTCCAACCATGTGACCGTTGTCAGACACCATTTTTCACTATTAAAGCAAACGCTTTTGGGCTTTAAATTCCTTTTGCCGCCGTCATCGCCCGGCGAGTGCGAAACTAAGGCGTATCACTGTTGTGATACGCCGAGTAAGCAACATTAAGATTTCGGGGCGTGCGGGGGTAAAAGCCCTGAACTCAAATCTTTTGCGTTCCGAGGCAGTTGGGGTATGCCTGGCAGCCCCAGATGACCCGAACTTTCCCTGCCGCAGGGACATGGGCGCGCCGCACGCCCCGCAGCTTGGCCGGAAATGTCTTTTTTGGCGTGCCTTGCGCACACGGGACCTTTTTGGCGTTGAGCTTCGTGGCGCTCCCGCCGCAGGCCGCGCACTTCATCAAAATCAGCTTTTTTCAATTATCGTGAACGACTGCGTGTCAAGAACCCCGCGGAAATCGCGGATTTTGTCTATGAGAATGTTCATTGCCTTGGCGTTTTCGGCCTGGCAGATGCAGATGATGTCGAACGCGCCCGTCACTTCCATGACAGAGCTGGCTTCGGTTTTCATTTTCCTGAGCTTTTCGACGACTCCCTTTGTTTCTTTCGGCTCGCATTTTATGCAGACGACTGTTTCAAACTCTATCTGGGTGTCAAGCTGGAGAGTAAACTTCCGTATAACGGCGTTTTTTTCAAGGCGCTTCACGCGTTTGCGGATTGTGCCCTCGGAACAGCCGAGCTTTCTTGCCAGTGACAGGAAAGGCGTTCTTGCATTGGCTTTGAGCGCGAAAATTATCTGCCTGTCCAGTTCGTCAATGCGCATTTGCCCTGCCCCTTTCACAGCCGGTAGTCGAAAAGCGAGCTCACGGACTCTTTTTTGTGGACCCGCTCAATAGCTTCTGCCAGAAGCCCGGAAATGTCAATGACCTTTATTTTGCCGGACTTGGCAGGGCTTGCCTGAATCGTGTTTGTGATGATTATTTCCTTCACCGGCGACTTTTCAACGCGCTCAATCGCGGGCCCGGACAGCACGCCATGCGTTGCCAGCACGTAAATGTCCTTTGCGCCCGCCTTTTTCAGGGCTTCCGCGCCCGCGGCAACAGTTCC
Organism: Candidatus Diapherotrites archaeon; assembly: GCA_016205145.1. Taxonomy (NCBI): domain Archaea; kingdom Nanobdellati; phylum Candidatus Iainarchaeota; class Candidatus Iainarchaeia; order Candidatus Iainarchaeales; family Candidatus Iainarchaeaceae; genus Candidatus Iainarchaeum; species Candidatus Iainarchaeum sp. The sequence goes on along the minus strand of JACQJH010000002.1, from coordinate 212,959 downwards.
GGCAGTGTCAATCATGTCGTCGAAAAGCGCGCAGTTCCTGCCCTTCACTTCACCGATAATGTTGAGAGCGCTGGCAACGTTCTGCGCGGGGCGCGCCTTGTTTATTATCGCGAGGTCCCAGCCCAACGCCTTGGCGATTTTCACGGAATTCTTCGCCGCACCCGCATCGGCCGCGACGACAACGGAATCCGATTCCGACAGCTTTTTCTTCTTGATTTCATTGATGAGCAGGCCGTAAGCCGTCAGGTTGTCCACGGGAATGTTGAAAAAGCCCTGTATCTGCCCGGAATGCAGGTCAAAGGCTATCATCCTGTCTGCGCCGGCAGCAGTGATTATGTCCGCGACAAGCTTTGCGGTTATGGGCTCGCGCGAACTCGCCTTGCGGTCCTGGCGCGCATACCCAAAATACGGTATGACCGCAGTGACGTTCCCTGCGGAAGCGCGCTTGGCGGCATCAATCATTATGAGCAGTTCCATCAGGTTCTCGTTGACGGGCTTTGACGTCGACTGCAAAAGGAACACGTCCTCTCCGCGGACGTTTTCGAGGAGCTTGACATACTTTTCACCGTCGGAAAAATCCCTTATCTCAATCTTTCCGAGCTGGACGCCCAAATGCCCCGCAACCTTTTTGGCCAATTCTGTGTTGGAATTGCCCGCGAAAAGCTTGAGGTGGGGGTTTGCCATGGCAGTCACAGCTGATAATTGTTTGATTTTGGTTGTGTTTAAAAGGATTTGTTTTTTTGAAATGTTCATGGACTGGCTTTCAGGCATTTCCGAACCGGATGTGAAGAAAAAGGCGGTTTTTTTCGGCCTTGAGGACACGCTCGTGCCGGGACAGGTCGACAAAAACGTGGATTTGGAAGAGGTCAAACGCATCCTGTCAAACCTTTCCAGGCTCAGGGAAAAATTCCCGTTTTTCGAGTTCTGCCTGCTGAGCGGAAGGAAGACCGAAAGGGCTGCGGCAACTGCAAAAGAGTCCGGCCTGGACGCGTTTTTCCCGGATGGAAACATTTTCGGGGTTTCAGAACAATACCTTTCCGAAAAAAACGAAATCGACAGGGAAAGGTACGAGAATGCTGTCGCGAAAAACCCGGATTACAAGGACGAATTCTCAAAGCAGAAATCGATCGAAACTTTCCTGCAATTGAAAGGCATTGGCGTTAACGAAGCAGTGCTCGTCGACCATGACGTCTGGACCGGCGCGTTTTACACCATGCGGTTCAGCAAGGTCGGTTTTGCGCTGGTCGAGGAAGCGTACTCGTTTTCAGACCAGTCCCAGAATGACAGGATTCCGGGGCTTGTTTATGTCCACCGGAACTGGGATGACGTCCTGAGCCTGATTCTCGGCAAAAAAGGGGAAGCCGACAACACAGCCCTGCAGAAATTCGTCGACAAGACAATTTCCGAGGCGATTCTAGGCGACTCGTTCTTTTCGAAGATTGCGAAAGCCGCAAAGGCAACAAACGCTCCGGGGCCGCCGGAGCCCTAAGGCATTCCGCTTTTCACCCGGCTTTTTTGTTTCGCTTTCACTTGATGAAAATCAGGTAAAGCGCTATCAGCACTATGGCAAGCTGCACAAGCGGCCTCAATGCCGAAATGAACGGAATGTTGACGAACAAGATTATCGCCGCCACAAGCAATGCGATTCCAGTCACCTGGTTTTTCGAAAGGTTAGCCATTTTTTCCGCCCCCGTTTTTTTGTTTCCTGATATTTTCTTGTCTTCCGGCATTTTTAATCCTGCCGGAAAGGCTATTAACGGCCTTGGACAATTCTATTGCATGCTGAGGCGTGGAACCAAGGTTGGGCCGGGCAGTGCGGGGCGTTTAAGGGCTGGTGCGCGCAGTGTGCGGGTTGGCGCACGCCGCACAAGAGTTGTCTATCGTGAATACCCAAAAGCGATTCCTTCCGATCGTCTGGCCAGGCTTAAGCACGGGCTGGGCAAACTCTTCGCCCAAGTGCATCCATTGCACCTGCCGCTGGCAAAATTGGAATTGCGCGAATTGTCGCAACGGCGCGACCTGCCTTATGAGAATGCACTGGAACTGGCCCAAAGAATTTGCAGGCCTTATGAGGAACTGGCCGTAAATGCGCGGATGTACCGGCTCCTGGCGATTTTAGGCATCCGTGGAAGGACTTCCAGAGACAAGGTGCTGCTTGATGACACACTGATCCACCAACTGGATTTTGAATCCGCCCTTGAACGCGCCAGACTCCTTCTAAGGCTTAAATGATTCCTTTTTCGCGTCCAGCGCCTCGAAAATCGTCTGTTGCTTTTTCTGCACGCCCTTTATCGTGGCTTTCGGGTTGCCGATTTCGAATTCAAAGCGGCAGAATTCAAGGCCAAAGCGTTCAAGCATTTCAAGCGCGTTCTTCCTGATGTCGGGAGCGACAAGAATGCCGCGCGTCTCCTTTCCAAGCGTCTTTTCGACCTGCTTCATGTAGCGTTGCAATTGCGACACCGCGGCGTAGTCGGCCTGCCTTCTTTTCACTTCGATGACAACCATCCTGCCGGACGCGTCTTCCGCGATGATGTCTGCTATGCCTTTCCTGAAAACCTGCTCCTGCTTCAACGGCTTCAGGCCGGGCTCGATGAAATCGAGGCCCTGCATCAGTTCGTCGCTCAACTGTTTTTCCGAGCCGAACAGCCGCAAATCCGCGTTTTCGCGCATTTCAAACTGCTTAGCGAATTCCACGGAATCAAAAAAAGCCTTTATCTCTTCCTTCGGCCTCAGTTTTTTCGCGGAAATTACAAGAGCATTGCCGGTTATTTCCAGTCCGATTTTCGCGTTCATCATGTAATTGGTCGGCCGGAGCAGCCTGTTCTGGTGCACTGCAAAGCTGCCGTCCTCCTTTACGAGCAAGAGCCTCTTGCCTTTCGGCAGTTTCGAGGCCGCCCTGCCCCAGTATTCGACGCGGCAGACGCCCACCAGCAACAGCAGATTCTTTTTTGCCAGCGCCGACTCCGTTTCCGCTTTAGCCTGCTCTAATGAAAGCATGTATGCAAGGAAATTGCCTGCAAGATTTTTTATGATTTTGCCCACGGGCTTCAAACAGGTTAAGCGAGCGCCATCATCCTGGCAAGGGACTTTTTCGCCTTGCGCCGGGTTTTTTCCGGAACGGTTATCCCGAATTTTCCGTTTTCAAGCGCCTTGAGCACGTTTTCAAGGTTAATCTTTTTCATGTACGGGCAAATCTGGCACGTGCCGGCAAAGTTTTTTTCCGGAAAGTTCGCCTGCATCATTTCCGAGAGGCCGCATTCGGTCGCAAGCAGGAAATCCTTGGCATCGCTTTTCCGCACGAAATCAATCATTTCGGAGGTGCTCCCTGCCATGTCGGAAATGCCGATGACGGAAGGCGAGCACTCGAGATGCGACAATACCTTGAGTCCGGGATGCTTTTCCCTGAAATCGCCGATCATTTCTTCCCTGAACGTTTCGTGGACAATGCACCTGCCTTTCCACCGGATTATCTCCTTGTCAGTGGTTTCGGCCACGTTTTTTGCCATGAACTCGTCGGGCACGAAAATTACCTTTTTGTTGGGCAGGGAGTCAAGCACTTTCCGTATGTTTGCGGAAGTGCAGCAGATGTCCGATTCTGCCTTTATGGCTGCGGTCGTGTTCACGTAGCAGACGACCGCTGCATCGGGGTGCTGCCTTTTCAGTTCGCGTATGTCCTTTGCGGTTATGCTTTCGGCAAGCGAGCATCCCGCTTCCGTGTCCGGCAGCAAAACCTTCTTTTTCGGGCTCAGGATTTTCGCGGTTTCCGCCATGAACCGCACGCCGCAGAAAACAATCTCATCCGCATCAGTTCCGGCGGCATTAACGCTAAGGCCGAGGGAATCGCCGACAAAGTCGGCTATGCCGAAGATTATTTCCGGCCTCTGGTAGTTGTGCGCGAGAATCGTGGCATTCCTGAGCTTTTTGAGCCTGTTAATTTTAAGCGTCAGTTTCGCGAACTTCCTGCAATCGGCAAGGGAATGGCTGATTTTGCCCAGCTTTTCGAACAGCCTTGCGGCCTCAGCTTCGATTTCAGGGGCGGAGGGCTCTCCGGCCCGTTTCAACTGCTCAGTCACTGCCAGTGCCACGCTTTTCCGGTTCGGCATTTCAGGCATACCAATAGTTTTTCGCCTCGTTTTTAAATAGCTGCCATATTTGGACTTTTTCAGCCCTTTTCCGGTTTTATTGGCCAAATTGGCCCCTTTTTCATACTGTTTTTTATTGCTTTTGCACCCCCATCCGCTTATGCGCAAAATCTCCTCGGTGGGCATTGCAGGCCATTTCCGGAACGACCTCGCCAAGAAAACCGCGAAGCGCGCGATAAAAGTGATTCAAAAGCACGGCGTCAAGGTCAGGGTTGCCAGGGAATTTTTTCCATCGAAATATTCCATTCCGATTGCCGAATTTGACGTCGACCTCGTGCTTGCGTTCGGCGGTGATGGAACATTGCTGCACATTTTCAGGGACCTTGGGACCAAGCGGGTGCCGGTTTTCGGCGTCAACTGCGGCGAAGTCGGCTATCTCATGGCCCTGCATTACGAGAATTTTGACAAGAAGCTTCCGGTCATACTTTCAGGCGATTTTGTGGTCGAGGAGCGCACGAGGATTGCAGGCATTGCAGACGGCAATGAACTGCCCCTTGCGCTGAACGAAATCGTGATGAGTTCGATGAAAAGCGCCACCATAATGAGATACGGCCTGAAAGTGAATTCGGAATACCTGTGGAAAGACAGTGCGGACGGCGCGATCGTCTCAACCCCGACCGGCAGCACGGCTTACTCGCTTTCAGCGCGCGGCCCGATAATCCAGCCGAGCGCGAAGGCACTGCTCATAACGCCCATAAATTCGATGGCTGACACAAAGCCGCTGGTTGTCGGCGACGACTCGAAAATAGAGCTTTTCGGAATCAATTCCGCGGCGCCATGCGAGGTTGTGGTTGACGGCCAGACCCGGCTGAAGGTTTCCGAATCATTGTCGTGCCAGAAATCAAGGTTTCCGGCATTGCTTGCAAGGCTGAGCAGGCTTTCGTTCGCCTCGCCCGGCAAGCGCACGAAAATGCCGAAATCCCTTGAATCCGGGATCGAGGCAAGCGACGCGCCTCCCTCGGCGCGCTTTGTCCTCAAAATACTTGAAATGGAGTCCTCGCTCACGCAGAAGGAAATAATCAACGCGACAGGCCTTCCCGCGCGCACAGTGCGCAGAGCGCTCAACGTCCTCGTCCGCAAACGCCTGGTCCTCAAAAAACCGTTTTTGGCGGACCCAAGGCAGCACATTTACATCCTGCAACAGCAGAAGAAACAGGCATAAACAGGTTTTTTTGTTTTTTTTATTTTGCTTTTTTGTTTTGGTTTTTTATTCCGCACTGCCTTCCGCGAAAACCTTTTCGAATTCCCTTTCAAACCGTTCCGCGATGCTTTGGCCGTGCAGTATTATCAGGTTTTCGTCGTTTTTCTCGTTGCCGTTTGCAGTCGGGTTCATCGAGCCGGTTGTTACGGCTTTTCCGTCGATTATGAAAACCTTGTGATGCATTGTTGCGGGGTTGCCGTCCAGCTTGACGTCGGCGCCCGCCTTCTGCAGCGGGAAATACGCGGAATAGCTTTCGTCGTTGCTGCGCTTTTCAAACACGCCCCTGACAACAACCCCTTTTTTCATCAGTTCAATCAGCTTGGCTTCGATCGCGTCGCTCGTGAAACTGAACGTCATGAAGTCGACGCTTTTCTGCGCCTTGTCCAGCTCCGCAAGTATGTGTTCCTCGCAATCGTCTTCCGGGCAGAAAAAATTGTCGACCCCGGTTCCGGCTATCCTGAATGCGGTTGTTGCATTCTTTGGCGAGCTTTTGCCGAATTCGCCGTTCCAGATTTCATCGAATTCCGCGGAATAATTTGCGGCCAGGGCCGGCGACTCGATTATTTCAAGGTTGTTGTTGTTTTTCGCGTCGTCGTTTCCCGTCGCGTTCATCGAACCGGTTGTAACAGTTTTCCCGTCAATCACGCAGAACTTGTCGTGCATGAAAGGGCCCCTGTCATCGGTTTTAAGGAAACCCTGCTGCTTGAATTGCGCCAGACTCTGCTCTTCGCCGATGTTGTCGGAGTCAATCATTATGCGCACCGGAATGGATTTTTGCTTTTCCTCAAGCGTGCTTATGACATAAGGCAGGTTGAGTTCGTATAGCGCGCAGTCAACGCTTTTTCCCGCCTTCCTTATCGCATTGTTGAGTTCAAACCCGCAGTTGTCCTGGGGGCAGAAGAAAACGCTTATGCTGCCGTTGGCGTCCTGCTGCGCCAGGGCCGGAAGAATGCTGTTGCCGCTTGTGGTGCCGCTTTTTGTCATGCCGCTCTGCTGCGCGACGAGGTAAACCGCGATGGCAAGGACGGCAACAATGAACAGTGTTGAGCCGAGGCTTCTCCCGGGTTTGGCATTGCGCCTGCTTTCCTTAGGCATTTTTTCTTCCGTCCGTCTGCTCCGGCATTTTTTGCCTTTTAAAGTATCTTGTGGCGTGGCATATTTATAGTTTTTGCAGTCCAAAACATTTACACTGTCCGAGGTGCCTGAATGGCTTTCACCAGGTTCGAGTCAAAAATCCTCTCAATAAAAGACGAGGCCCTTGACACCAAAACGTTCCGCTTCGCAATCCCGGAAGGCGTTGACTTCGATTTCAGGCCGGGGCAGTTTGTAATGCTCAGTTTTCCGGATGATTCCGCGACCGTGCGCTCGTATTCGATTTCATCCCCGCCAACTAAAAAGGGGTTTTTTGAGATAACCTGCAACAAGGTCGGAAAATTCACGTCGCGCCTGTTCGGGGCGAAGCCGGGGGACGCGGTTGTCGCGAAAGGCCCGGCCGGCCACTTTGTCCTGGGCGAAAACGACAAGTGCATTGTCCTTGTTTCGGGTGGCACCGGCATCGCCCCATTCCGGTGCATGGCGCACTACATAACGGAGAAGCGCCTGCCGACCAAGGTCTTCATACTTTTCAGCGCCCGTACCCGCGAAAACCTGATTTATTTTGACGAGCTGAACGCGCTTGAAAAGGCAAACAAGAATGTCAAGGCAATCTGGACCCTGACAAGGGAAACACCGGATGGCTGGAATGGATTGCTCGGGCGCTTCCACCCGGACTGCATCGCAGAGGCCATCGGGGGGCTTGATGGAAAGGTCTTCTACATCTGCGGGCCCAATGAAATGGTGGCAAGCCTCAACGAACTGCTCGGCCAGGCGGGAGTTGCAAAGGAAAACATCCGCATTGAAAGATGGGGTTAGCCGCGCATAGGCTGGCAACCAAATCAGTAAACGCTGTGGCTTGGAACAACCCTGAACAGCCTTGAATTCGAAACCGCTGAGAGGGAAGCCACCCTGTCGGCAACTTTTTCAATCCTGATTTTGGTGGCAAAGTAGAAAAACTTTTTCGGGAATTTTTCTATGATGTAGACTTCTTTTCCCATGTTGAAGCCTGCAATCGCGGACCGCTCCAGCTGCCTGATGTCGTCTTCGCTTGCCTCTTTTTCATCGTTCGGCCTCTTAAGGTAAATCCTGTTGCTTGTGATTGTTTTGTCCGTGCCCATAACAATATAAATGGGGCATTCCCTTTAATAGGACGATAAAAAAGGCAAAATCTTCCGGCAGCCCAAAACGCGTTTTTTTGCCTGTTTCAGGCCTTGAATGCGCTCGGGCAAAGCTTTTGCAGTCCGCATTCCCTGCACTTGGGTTTTCTTGCAAAGCACGTCTGTCTGCCATGGAGGATAAGCAGCATTGAAACGTCTTCCCACTCCGCGCGCGGGAACAGTTTCATCAGGTCCTGCTCTATTTTGACAGGGCCCCTGTTTTTGCTCAGCCCAAGCCTCCATGAAAGCCTTTTCACGTGCGTGTCCACTGCAATGCCTTCGACTATGCCGAAGCCTTCAGTCAAAACGATGTTTGCAGTTTTGCGCGCAACGCCGCGCAATTCCATCAGCTCATCCATTGTTCTTGGCACCTTGCCGTGAAACTTTTCAGTGAGGATCCTGCCCGTCTCCTTCAGGCTTTTAGCCTTGCTCCTGTAGAAGCCCGTCGGCCTGACGAAGGATTCTATTTCCTGAATGCTTGCATTGGCATAATCTTCGGCTTTCCTGAACCTTTTGAACAGGCCTGGCGTGACGCGGTTTACCTGCGCGTCAGTGCACTGCGCGGAAAGTATGACTGCCATGAGCAGGTCCAGCGGCTTTTTGTATGAAAGCGCCGTATGCGGCTTTCCGAAATTCCTTTTCAGGCGCGCAAGTATTTTTTCCGCCCGTTCCCGTGTTTTCATTGTAAGAGTATGGCGGAAACCTGTTTTTTAATTTTTTTAAGGCAACTGTCGTTGTTTTGCCGGAGCATCTTGCAAAAGGTTTAAATAATTGCCCCAGAAATTAAATGTTAAAGGTGATTTCGGAAATGGCAAAATTCAGGGTGGAACACGACAGGCCCAACTGCATTGGCTGCGCTGCCTGCGCCGCGGTTTTCCCGGAAGGCTGGGAAATGAATTCTGACGGCAAGTCAGACCTCATCGGGGCCAAAGGCGACAACAACATGCAGTTCAAGGAAATGGATGATTTGAAGAACCACATGGAGGCCGCGAACTCGTGCCCGGTCAACGTAATCCATGTCATTGAGAACGGGAAAAAGCTCATCTGAACGCCCGTTCCGTTCATGAATTTTTTTCATTTAATACGGGTTTTTCCGCATTTTTTTGGCCATTTTTTTATTTTTTGGGTAATTTTTTTAATTTTCTTCAATCCGGCTGAATGAAGTTTTAAATATTCCCGCCCGGTATTTTGTTTTAACAGTCCTTTAATTCCTTTTGCTTTTGTATTTTTTCATTTGGGTCTGGATTTGTCATGGTTGTTCGGGGTGGTTTTTGGTGGCTAACGGGATACTGTTCGACGGGTTCGGCCCGGAAAAGGTTTTCGAGGTTTACAATGCAAAGGCGGGAATGCACGGCTTTGTCGTGATAGACAATACCGCGCTCGGGCCGGGCAAGGGCGGCATCCGCATGACTCCCTCAGTTTCAAGGGAAGAGGTTTTCGCGCTTGCAAGGGCGATGTCCTGGAAAAACGCGCTTGCCGAGCTGCCGTTCGGCGGGGCAAAATCCGGGATAGTCGCGGATGCCAAACGGCTCACGCCTGAAAAAAAGGATGAAATCATCCGGGCGTTCGCCGAAGCAGTGAAGCCGGTAGTGCCAAGCCTGTACGTTGCGGGTCCCGACATTTCCACTACGGAGCATGAAATGCAGGTTTTTTCCGAGGCCATCGGCGACAGGAAGGCTTGCACGGGCAAACCCGCTTCAATGGGCGGGCTGCCCCATGAACTCGGAAGCACGGGTTTCGGGGTTTTTCATGCGACAAAGATTGCCGCACAGCATCTTGGTAAACGCCTGAATGGCATGACTTTTGCAGTTGAAGGCTTCGGCAACGTGGGCTGGTTTGCCTCGAAGTTCCTGACCGAAGCCGGCGCAAAACTTGTCTCGGTTTCCGACAGCAAGGGCGTGTTGTGCGATTCCGCCGGCATCGATTTTGAGGCGCTTGCAAAGGTGAAGTCCGAAACCGGAAGCGTTGTCAATTACAAGCCCAGGCATGGAAACGGCTGCATGGACATTGTTTCAGCAAAGGCCGACATTCTGATAACCGCGGCGATCCCGAACCTTATAACTGCCACCGACGTCAATGCGGTCAACGCGAAAATAATCGTGGAAGGTTCCAACATTCCGATGTCAGTTGAAATGGAAAGGATTCTTGCCGGCAAAGGCGTCCTTATAGTGCCCGACATTGTTGCGAACGCGGGCGGCGTGATTTCATCCTACGTTGAATTCATCGGCGGCCGGGAAAAGGAAATGTTTGCGCTGGTCGAAAAGAAAATAACCAAAAACACGAAAACGGTTCTTGAGCACGCAGCTTCCGGGAAAAAGCTGCCCAGGGACGCGGCCCTTGAAATCGCCAAGGAAAGGGTTTTGAAGGCGTGCAAGACCTGCAAGGCCGACTGAATATTCCCGGCTTTCTCAGCTCTGCCAGTGCTTTGGATAGTAATCGTTGGCAACTGCGGCCGGCATGCGGGCGGGTTTAGGCGCCGTCGCAGAAGAACCCTGCCATGTTTCAACAGGGAGATGAATTCGAAAGCGCCGTCGCAATTTTCGGTTGCATTTTGGTTTTACGACCCGGCGGGCTTCAGCCCGCCGTAGGTCAGTAAAGGTTAAATAGTGATTTTGCTTTTCTTATGCTGACGGCATTCGGCCTGTCGGTGGTTTTGTGGCTGGGCTGCTAAAAAAAATCCTGTCGGCAATCATTGTCCTGATTTTTTCGTTTTCCTTCTCTGCGTTCATTTTTTCGTTTTCCTTCTCGTCCGTTGCCCTCTCACCGGCGTTTTACCTTGCAAGCTTTGAAAAGTACGACGTTTACGGCCAGCTGCAGGCTGCGGCCATGAGCCAGGCGCAACTGCCCGCAGTTGCGGGCCTTGCAAAGGACTCGCTCGTGCCAAGGAGCTGGATAAAGGAAAGCCTTGATTCAGTGGTTTCCGAACTGCTTGCTTACCTGAAGTCCGAGCGTGAAAGCTTTGAGGGCACAATAAGCCTGGCTCCGTTGAAGTCGAATGTGCAGTCCCTGGCTTCGCAGTTCGGCGTGCCGGTGCAGGCGCTTGACCTTTCAACGATTCCGGACACGTTGAGCGTTTCACAGCAGTTCGGGTTGAAAGGAAAGCCTTTGGAGGATGCAAGGAGCTACGTTTCCCTGTTCTTTCTCGGCATTTATGCTTCCGCGGCAATCGCAATTCTGATGCTTGGCTTGCTGGCATTTTTGTACCGGCATTCAATGAAATCCGTTTTGAAGGCTCTCGGCTCGGCGCTCGCATTCGCCGGAATCTCAGCATTCGCGGTTTCATTCATTGCCATGGCCTCCGCCAAAAACGTTTTGGAGGGCGCGCTGTCGGGAATCCCGCAGGGATTGTCGGCTGCCAGCGCCGCGCTTTCAGGCATAGCAACGGATTTCATTTCCGCGGTTTTTTCGCAGGCAATGCTTTTTTCCGGCATCGCCGCTGTTATCGGCATCCTGCTGCTGGTTGCATCGTTTTTTGTCAGGCCGAACACGCCCGCCGGCAATTCCGCCAATAGCGTGGTAAAAGAGGATTAGAATGTCAAAGGAAATGAAAATAATTGAAGCAGCCCTTTTCATGAGTCCCGCGCCATTGTCTATTGCGGAGCTGCAGAACATCGCCGGCACCGCAGACTATTCGGCGGTCAAATCCTTCTGCCTTGAGCTAATGCAGGAATTCAACGAGCGGGACTCCGCGCTTGAAATAATCCAGGTTGACGACAAGTTCCAGATGAAAGTGAGACGGGAATTTGACAGGAACGTCGCATCCCTCGCCTCGGACAATCTTTTCCACAAGGGCATGATGAAAACGCTTGCGTTCATTTCCTTCAAGCAGCCCGTGGACCAGAGCACTGTCATAAAATACAGGAACAACAAGGCCTACGACCACATTGCCAGGCTGCTGGAAGAAGGCTTCATCACAAAGGAGCCGAAAGGAAGAACTTACGTCCTGCGCACGACTAAAAAATTTTTGGAACAATTCGGCTCCTCGGTCTGATTGTCGCGCGGCCCGCCCTAATAGCTGAACGGCCAGATGGGTTGTAGCCAGTTCACGGGAAACGCGCCTTCATTACGGTTAAAAGCCGGAGCCGGCCATTACTATTTCCGCCAATTTCCCGGGTGATTATCGATGGCTGGAAGAAAGCGCGTGAAAAAGAAAAAGCCGAATCCTGTGCGGAAAAAGACCACGACAGAAATAAAGGCGAATTTCGGGATTCTTTCCGGCAGGCAGAAATGGGAGAACTGGGAGGACTAGGCGCGGTTGGCGATGTTTTTTTCGAGCACGATTTCCAGTACCCCGTTCTTGAACTTTGACTTAAAGCCCTTCTTCAGTTTTTCGCCGAAAAACATTTCCTTGCGGAACGGCTTGTGCTTCTGCCCCGCCTCGATTTTTACGGTGTGTTCGTCCGGCTGGCTCACCCTGATTGATTTTTCGCCGGCGCCGCGCAGTTCCAATGCGATTGTGATGGTTTTGGCTTCGTTTATGACGTCTGCAAGCGGATGGTAATCGCGCTTTCCCGCCTTTTCCGCGGGTTTGCGCTTTTTGAACGGGTTTCCAAGAAACCTGGGCTTTCCCGCGGAATCGAAGTTTATCGAAAACCCTATGAACGAAGGTTTTTGGCCCTCCGGAATGCCGTTGCCCTGAGTCAGGCTGTCAACAAGCTCCGACATGAGCTGTTCGATTCTGTCAAAGTCGAACGGGAAATCGGCTTTCTTTTTTTTGTCCCAAGCCGGCATAAAATAAATTAAGCCGCAACGATTTTAATTGCTTTTCGCTTCAGGAAATTTTTTTTGCACGCCCGTCCTGCGCGCAGTTCAATAGTCGAAAATTTTTTTCTGGCTCTTTTTGTCGAGTATGTTCTGCGTTGTCGCCCACTTTTTCCTAACGAATTCCGACAGGCTTTTTTCCTCCGCGTTTTTTTCAAGGAATGCGATTGTTTTCGGGTCGTGCGGGTAGCCGGTTCCGAGATCCGTGCCGCATTTTCCGCTGATTTCGTCCATTGCCTCGTCCCGCCTCGTTTTTGCAATGATGGATGCAGCGCTGACTATGGGGTTTGTCGCGTCCGCCTTGTGCTCGGCCCTGATGGATGTTTTGAATGAAACGTATTTTCGGAGCCTTTTCGCGAAATTTTCCGCTATGGTGTCCGGGCTGTCAACGATCACGAGTTCCGGCTTTTTTTTGAGGCCGTTGAGCATCTGCCCGATTTTCATGGCCTCGATTTCATTGAGGCTGTGCCTTGACATCAGCCCGTCAAGCTCTTCCGCGCTGATTTCGACCTGCGCGGTTTCAATGCAGGCATCGATTATTTTTTTTCTCAGCCTGTCGCGCTGGCCCCTGGTCAAAAGCTTCGAGTCCCTTGCCCCCATTTTAGCCAGGTTTTCCTCGTCGGCCTTTTCAATGCACGCCGCGGCAATTACCATGGGCCCCATGACCGGGCCCCTGCCCGCTTCGTCAACCCCGCAAACCAGCATGAAAAATAGAAACGCGAAACAAGATTAAAACGGTTGCGTTCAAGGTTAAAGGCTGCCGAAAAGATTTGCCCACGCCTGCAGGATGGCTATCAGGACCATGAGCCTCGGCAATATCAGCGCAAAGTTCAATGCGAGCCTTTTTTTCCAGCCGCCCCGCATTGATTCCAGGTATACGAACACTGCAACATACAGCACCACCACGAAAAACCATCCGTAGAGGTTTCCGAGCGGCGAGCCGAACCAGACGCTTTCCGGAGTCCAAACCCAGTAGCCGAAGATTTTTGCAAGCGGCTCGAACAGGAAAAAGTCCATTGCGGCGAGGGGGATTGCAGCGGCAACGCCTGCTTTGAGCGGGTTTTTTATTTTGAGGTCGTGGCTTGCAAAAACGTATCCGAAATAAATGAGGGCTGCCCAGGCAAGGGAAATGCAAAGCGGGACGTTGAGGGCATAAACCAGAAAGCCGCTGCCATAATGGTATCTTGCGAAAATTTCCTGCGACGCGAATTCGAGCAGGAAGCCCCAGAATACTGCGGGCGCAAAAAATGCTGCAGTCCGGCCCTTCCCGTATTTTTTGGCAGAATGCACGAGAGCGAAGGCAAAAATTGCGAACCACAACAGCTCGTATGCGACAAAGGCAAGGCCTGGCATTTTTTCTCACGAAAAAATTTTGCGGGCAAAGCCGTTACGGCCTTGCCCTGAAGAAATGCCTTTTTTTCGTTCATGCCGCGACGTCTATGTCCAGGCGCTTCTTGAGCTCGCGGTACCTGTTCCTTATCGTGACTTCCGTCACGCCCGCGACGTTCGCAACCTCTTTTTGCGTCCTGCGCTCGCCTTTCAGCAGCCCCGCAATGTAGACTGCGGCTGCCGCGACGCCGGTCGGCCCTCTTCCGGAGATGAGGCCTTTCTTGATTGCCTCTTCCAGGATCTTTCTGCCTTCCTCCTGGACTTCGCCGGAAAGGTTGAGTTCTGCTGCAAACCTTGGAATGTAGTGAATTGGGTTTGTCAGCGGAACGTCAAGCCTCAATTCGCGCACCAGAAACCTGTACGTGCGGCCGATTTCCTTTTTCGTCAGGCCGCTTGCTTCAGCCATCTCGTTAAGCGTCCTTGGCACGTGGTATGTCCTGCACACGGTGTAAAGCACTGCAGCGACAACAGCTTCAATGAGCCTTCCCCTTATGAGGCCCTTTTTGACTGTTTTCCTGTACAGCAATGCCGCCGCTTCAACCAAAGATTCTGGGATGTTCAAATAGCTTGCAACCCTTCTGAGCTCGGTCAGCGCGATTGAGAGGTTGCGCTGCATGCTTGAGCTTATGCTTGCGCGCTTGTGCCACTTGATAAGGCGGTACATTTGCGCGCGGCTCTTGCTTGAAAGCTTGTTTCCGCGCAGGTCTGTTCCGCGCCTGTCAATCATCGTTACAAGGCCCTTGTTCAGCTTGACGTATTTCATTGGGCTGCCTGTGCGCGCCCTTTTCTCGAACTGGTCGGAGTCAAAACTTCTCCACTCCTTGCCGAAGTCGACGTCGTCGGATTCTATGACGAGGCCGCAGCTCTGGCAGACCAGTTCGCCCCTCTCGGCGTCGTGCAGGACCTTGTCGCTGCCGCATTCAGGACACTTGTTTTCAGCCATTTACAGAACCACCTTTTGCCGGGCGCGTCAAGCACGCCCGCGTTTGGAAAAAAATTCCCGGTTTTGGACCGAAAGCGAAAAATCAGGCGCAAAACACAAATATAAATAGCCCCCACGCAGATTTAAAAACCCTGCGATTGTGTACTACATAATCTATTTTGGGCTCTGCCCATGCAACCTGACAAAGAATGAAAGGCCAATCTTTGGCCCCTCATTTGTATAACTCTTGGATGCCTTTTATGTCGCCTGCTTCAAGAGTTCTTTTCTTGGTTTCGCCATAGTCGGCATAGCCGTACATCGTCTGTTCAGCGCACGTGCTTTCATAGAGGTCGCTCAAGCCTACGCTGTGGCCCAATTCGTGTGTTGCGATGTTTTCAAAGTCCATTTTTCCTGCTTCGCCTGTTGCAGACCAGGCATAGTCCGCTTGGTCATATACTTGGTCCCATTCCACAAGCTCTCTTGTCTGTGGCGGTCCCCCGAATATGCCCCATACTATTGTGACGGCTATTGCCCCAGGCTCGCTGATGCTGCCAAAGTACATTTCATTCTGGTTATCCGGGCTCGTGGTATCAGCCGCAAGAGTTTCCGTTGTTACGCTTCCTTCTCCGAGTATGTCCTTCCCTGCTGCAGTTTCCCATTTGGCGATATTTGCGGCAAGGTTTGTCGCAATAAGTGCCGTGTCAACGCCTGAAGTGTTGTCCGGATTCACTACATATGGCTCTACTGTTTTCCACTTTGCGCCTCTTGCAAGGAAGCCATAACAGGAACTTGCACCCGTGCCGCCCTTTCCGCCTCTTGCAAAGCCTTTCACATAGTCAACAAATGCAAGTCCTTCAACTGTTTTGCCATTGCTGACCGCTGTTCCAATGCTGAAAATGCCCGGAGCAACCTCCACGGCATTTTCTGGGATAACGACTTCTGCTTGGCCCTTAGAAGGATTGACGTTTGCCAGAGCAGGCGTAAGGTTTGGTTTGCCCGCCAGTGCAGTGGCCATGAGCAGCGTTAATGCCAGAAATAGCCCTATAATTAACCTATTTTTCATTTATGCGCACCTCCCAAATTTGCTATTCACTAATTATTCTATAGCGCATCTGACATATTTAATACTTTTTGGGGTCGCGTGCCATAATAACCTATTATTTGCCTGCAAGATTCAATCAGACCACTTTGCAGGGCAAGCCGGGTTGCCCCTCATATCAGAACTGCCTGCACTTCGCCGCTTTGGCCCGGCCTTGACGTTACGCGCGCCTTTCTCTCTTCGCCGTTGATCTTGACGACTATTACCGCGTTTTTGGTTATGGTGTTTCTCCTGACATAGTGCCTGTTCGCCGCGTTTTCCACCACTGAAACGATTTCGGCCTTCAGCGCCTTTTTCGTCGCCTTGTCGATCACGCTTGCGGTTTTCGCCTTTTTCTGCTTGACCTTGGTTGTGCTGCCAATGCCGCTCTTTACTTTTCTCTCGTCTTTTTCGGCGTCAACGGTTGTTGCCGTGAAGTCGCCGCCCTTCCAAGCGAGAATCTTGTCGCTCCTGCGGTTGGACGTGCGCCTTCCGCCGGTGGACTTCTTTTCTGACTTCAAATGCCATTGTGTCATGCTTTTGGTCTCCTGCAATCTCCTAAAAAATCAGGATTTTAGATATAACACTCCGTTCGGCAAAGAATAAAAAGCTTTTTTTAATTGTTTTCAGCCTACTTTCCTGCATGGCCCTCGAATGCCGCGGTTTTCACTGCCTGGCGGTTCCCGGAAAAGCGGATTTCGTGCAGGCAGACCTTACCCTGCTTTCCGGCTTTCCTGAAAGCAAGGGCTTTGTCCAGGTTTTGCCCGCGCAAATTTTCGTTTCCGAGCGGCAGGTTTTCTCCGCCCTGGAGCAGTCGGTTTCGGCTTTTGCCTCTGGTTCAGGAACGTCGAAAAAGATGGGGCTTGATTTCCTTGGCCGGTTCTGCGGAACGCCGAGGATCTCGGACGCGGTTTCAAGAATAAAATTTTCTTCCGGAGCGCAGAGTGTTGTTGCGGTAATGTGCCTTAAAAACGCGGGTGACGAAAGCCTTGCGCTGTCGTTCCTGTCAAAAAATTTCGGTTTTGCCGCCTCTGAAAAATCCCTGCCTGCGGAAAAGGCGCGCCTTGAAGGCGCCAAAAACTTTTATTCCGTTTCCGCGAAAGAGCTTTCCGGCTTTTCCGGAATGCCTGAAGGCAAGGCGGTCGAACTGCTTGTTTTAGAGCGCATTGCCATGGCGGGTTTGTGAATGCGCCCCACTTCCAGGAACGGCTTTTTGTCATGGAAATCCCTTTTGCTTGCTGTTCTTCTGCTTGCATTCGTGGTGCGCATTGCCCCGCTTGCAGTCGACTCGTTTGTCGACCCTGACGGCTATTTCCACTTGAGGCATTCGCAGTCCATTGTTGATTCTGGCAACGTGCCTTCTTTTGATCCGCTGTCAATGCAGGGCCGCTATTATTCTTACGCGCCGCTCCAGCACGTCATTTTTGCGGTGTTTTCCGTTTTGTCCGGAATACCGCTTTACTATCTGATACGGCTTCTGCCAAGCCTGTACGGCGTGTTCGGAATCCTCCTGGTTTTTGTTTTCGCGCGCAGGTTGTTCGGAAGCGGGCGCACCGCCTTCTTCGCCGCGCTTTCCCTGTCAATCCTTTCAATCCACGTCCTCCGCACAGGCTCGAATGCAAGGCCCGACGGCCTCTCTCTGCTGGTGGTTCCGGCGATAATTTTCCTGCTGTTCATCAGGCGGCCGTGGCCTGCAATGCTGCTTGCAGTTGCGCAGGCGCTGCTGCACCCTCTTTCGGCGTTCATAGGTTTTTTTGCCCTGGCCTGCTTTTGCATTGTTTCGCGTTTCAGGCAAACCGGCTTTTCGTTCAGGCAAACCGCCTTTGCCGTTCTCCCGGCCGCGCTTGTTTTCCTTGCATGGCTGTTTTCACAGCATTACCTTCTCACAATGTATGTTTCCAGGGTTTCGCTTGATTCCGCGGAGGCCGCGCACCTGTCGTTCGTCAACTTCATAATCTTTTTTTCAACAACCGCTTTTTTTGTCCTGCCCGGCCTGCTGTTTTTCAAGGCCAGGAACAGCGTTTTTCTCAGGGCGTGGTTTTTGTCGATGTTTGCAGTGGCAATCTTTTCGAACAGGCTGTCAATTTTCGCGGCTGTTCCGGCTGCCATGCTTGCCGGATACGGCATAGATTTTGTTTTCCGGAAAACCCTGCCTTACAGGAAAATCTTCGCCATGCTTTTCCTTGTCCTTGCGCTGGCATTTTCCGTTTCCCTGCTGTGGCAGACGAGCCGTTTTGCCGACTTTTCCGAGAGAAGCGCAATGCAGTGGATTGGCGGCAATACGGTCCAGGATGCGAACATTTTCGGGTCATGGGACAGGGGCCATCCTCTGGCATATTTCGCCAGCCGCGCAGTGGTCATTGACGGTTATTTCGAGTTCGCGCCGCGGCTGAAGGAGCGCAATGATTCGATGAACGCGATAATCGGCACTTCGGACTGCGGAAAAATCCGCGCCGAATATTCCAAATGGAACGCAAACTATTTTTTCGTGCACAAAAGCGCGCTGAATTCCAATGCTTTCAAGAACGGCATTCTGGAAGCGGAGGATTGCGCGAACGTGAGCAGGGTTTTTTCATCTGATGGCGCGGCAATTCTCGCATTTGCAAAATGACGGCTTTTATCGTTTTATCTTTCCTCGAAATTCGCGTCCAGCACTTTTCTGATTGCCTTCGCCTTTTTTTCGCCGATGTTTTCCGCCTGCTGCAGTTCCTTTTCCGAAGCGTTCGCGATCTGCCGGATTGAGCCGAAATGTCTGAGCAGCAATCTTGCGGTGTTCGGGCCGATTCCGGGCAATGATTCGACAAGAAACCTCTGCTGTTCCGGCAGGGTCAGGCCTTTCCTGCCGATCCTCAGGCGGATGTCGTGGCCTTTTCCGAGCTGTTCCCTTTTCGCGGTGACGAAAATGAATTCCGCGGTTTCGTGCTCGTCGTTCGTGAAGAGTATGGGAATGCGGTAGTTGAGAGCTATGGATGTCATGGTTCCGATGATTGCGTTGCGGTGCACGTTGCGTATAGTGAAAAGTTCATCCTTGTTCCCTTCCACCAGCATTAGCGGCTGGGAAAAGTTTTCAGCCATGTTCTGCAATTGGATGAACAGCCTTCCGTCAAGCAGGCTGGAAATGAAGTCCTCGATTGTCTTCCTTTCGACGCAGATGTCGTTCGTTATGAGAAAATCCCCGACTTCAAGCTGTTTCATTGTGATGACACAGCCCATTTCCACGAGTTCCTTTGAAACGTTTGACGCCTGCTCGCGCTGGTCGACGAAAATCCTTATTTTTTCGCCTTTGGTTTCCGCGAAACTGCCGAGGGTTGTCTGCGAATCCATTTTCCCGGTTTTCGGCTGTTGTGGAAGGGCAATCGCCTCGATTTGCTGCATGGTGTGCAGAGTCGACTTCATCCTGCGCTCCTTTGCCATGCTTGAATAATAGTATGCTTCATCGCGCGTGCCCTTCGCCATTAGAATGATTGCCTTGCCTTCGCTCAGCCTTCCTGTCCTTCCCCTTCTCTGGATGTGCCTTATTTCGGATGGCACTGTCTCGTAAAAAACCACCAAATCCACGGATGGTATGTCAAGGCCTTCCTCTGCAACCGAGCTTGCGACCATGACGTTGAATGTTCCCGCCTCGAATTCTTTTATCGCCTGCACCTGTTCCTTCTGGCTCATGCCCTTGCCGCTTTCCTTGTCCGCCTGGCCGATGAACTGCCTCGCCTTTGCAATCCCTTCGCGGTTGATTTCACCTTCAAGCATTTTGACGTTGTCCCTGTACTGGTTGAAGACTATGACCCTGCTGTCCGGGCTTTTCGAGAACTGTTCGAACAGGATTTTTTTGAGCTCGCCGAGCTTCGGGTGAATTACGCCTTTCGCGTCAAGCGCTTCCGCAATCGCCATTGCGCGCACAATGCTCTTGTGCCCGGCAACGTATTTCGCGGCCTTGGACGAGCCGCTCTGGCCCGCGTCCGCAAAAATCTTGTCGAAATATTTTTTCAGCGACGGAATGCCCTGTGTTTCAAGCAGGATTTGCGCGTGGCTCACCTTGAAGATTGCCGCCGCCTTGGACGCGGCCTGGAAGAGATAGGGCATTTCATTTCCCTTCCTTGCTATGTCGCGCCTGATGCGCGCCTGCAATTCAAGCAGTTCGGTTTTCCGCAGGAAAGACTTCCTCCCGACATAGCCGATTTTCCTGAGAAACTGCACCTGTTCGTCCTGGAACCCGTTCAAAAGCCCCTGGATTTCAAGGAATTCTTCCGGCAGCTGGACCCTGCGCCATTCCACGTCAATTTTGTGCGTGTAAGCCTTCACGTCTTCGTCGGAATGCGACTTGATTTCAATGTTTTTGATGGAGAGGTTTGAACAGACTTCCTGGATTTTTTCCTCTTCCGAGCCGGGAGAAGCGGTCAGGCCGAGGATGATGGCAGTTGGGCATTTTTTCGCGAACTGGCTTCCGATGAAAACATAGCTGTAATCGCCTACGGCGCGGTGGCATTCGTCGAAGACCGCGAGCGAGACGTTTTCAAGGGAAATCCTTCCCGTAACAATGTCGTTTTCAATCGTCTGGGGGGTCGCGGAAACGATTGAGCTGTTTTCCCAGATTTTCGCCCTGTCATCCGGAGGAGTCGTGCCTGTGACAAGCGAAATTTTTTCTTCCGGAATCGCGAGAAATCTTTTCAGTGTCTTCTGGTGCTGCACGGCCAAAGGCTTTGTCGGCGCCATTATGAGGATTTTTTTTTTCGGGGATTTTTGCAGCAATTCCGCGGCAAGCAAGGCGGAAATGATTGTTTTTCCAAGCGCGGTGGGCGCCACGACGAGGCTGTTGCCCCTTTCAAGGACCCGCGCCGCAAGGACTTCCTGGTAAAGCCTTTTTTCAACGGTGTTTTCCTTCAGGCACGGGTGGGAGAAAAATTCTGTCATTACTGCACCAGTTTTTTTTCATGCACAAAGACGATTAACCGGGAAGCATTTAAAATCAATCAATGCCGTCCGAATGGCCAATAAAAGATTCCAAAACCGGGTTTAAAACAATGATTGAGGCAGCTTTCCCTTGAAATTCCGAAGCCGGTTAAAACGCTGTCCCGGAATCGTCACGGCTTTTTGCATTAAGATGCCGGCTTTTGCGATTTCTTGCGCCTTAAAGCCCGAAAATGGCTTTTTTTGCGGAAAAACCATTGTTTTTTAATATTTTGGGCTTAAAAAGTCCTGTAATACCTTTATTTTTCGGAGGGTGTTTTATTTATGTCTGAATTGCCGCTTGCAGCGGTTGACAGGATAATCCGCAAGTCCGGCGCTGGCAGGGTATCGGAAAGCGCAGTGAAAGAGCTTGCGGAAGTAATGGAAGAGTACGGCATCAAAATCGCACAGCAGGCCGGCCAGTTTTCAAAGCACGCGAACAGGAAAACCATAACCGACGAGGACATAAGGCTGGTGCTCAAACAGCAGGCAAAATAAAATCATTCGGCGGTTTCGTCCGCCGGGTACGAAACTAAGGCCTATTGCTGTTGCAATAGGCCGAGTGAGTTCCATGGTTTGATACCTAATCCTTTAGGCCGATTTGTTCTTCCTATGGCTTGTAATCGGCAAGGATACTCTGCCCTTAGAACAGGGAGGACGTCATTTTGCGGATTGTTTTTTTCCGCCTTTTTTGCTTTTCTGCTTTTCCAGTTTTCCTATTTTCGCGGCCGCGGTTTCAAAAGTTTTGTCTATTCCGAACGAGTGCGTGTCGATGACGATGTCAAACCTTTCCTTGACGCCTTCGCCGAGAGTGAAGCCGTAAAGCTTCCTGTAGATTGCGATGTCGGTTTCATCGCGCTTCGCAAGCTTTTCCTTCACGGCCTTTGCGTCCAGGCCGTCCCTTTCCGCAACCCTTTTCGCGCGCGTTTCCAGGCTCGCATCGAGCCATACCTTGATGCCCTTGCCGCTCAGGTAGCCCATTGTCTTCGAGTCGAGCACTACGTTCCCGGCTTCGATTATTTCCAGCAGTTTCTTGTCGAGCTGCCGGTCCATGCCGCCGTTTTCCTGGCGCGCTTTCATCATGCCTTCTCCGCCGGCGCCTTCCCAGAAGCCCGTGCCTTTTTCCGCCTTTTCGGCACGGATGTCGTCGATGCTTTTTTCCCTGAGCTGTTTGAGTATGCCCGAGGCATGCACGCATTTCAGCTTGAAGTGCGAGGCAAGCTTTTCCGCGAGCGTGCTTTTGCCCGAACCCGCGAAACCCGAAATTATTATTATCACGTTTTGTCCACCGGCCAATTTTTTTGTTTGCACTAATTTAATTGGGGAGTAATTATTTAAATAAGAAAATCCTAACTTTTACCATGTCGCACAAGCCACAACCGCAGTATCTCGCTTATATTCACGAAGGCTACAAGCCCAAGCCGTCCGAACTCGTCTGCACTTTTCGCGTGGAAAACCATCCGTCCGAGCTCACTTTCAGGGAAGCCTGCGGCGGGGTCGCAGCTGAATCCTCGACCGGCACCTGGACCAAGCTCACAACAGTCAAGCCTTACATGGACCGCCTTGGGGCGAAGGTTTACAGCATAAAGGGAAACACGATCCAGATCGCATATCCTCCTGAACTGTTCGAGACAGGCAGCGTTCCGAACATTTTAAGCTCGATTGCCGGCAATGTTTTCGGCCTCGGCGGCCTGAAAAACCTGCGGCTTGAGGACATATATTTTCCGAAAGGAATGGTTAAGCAGTTCAAGGGCCCGAAGTTCGGCATTGCAGGCATCCGCAGGTTCATGAAGGTCAAAAAGCGCCCGCTCATCGGAACCGTCATAAAGCCCAAGCTGGGCCTGAATCTGAAAGACCACCTCGGCTTTTGCGCCGAAGCGTGGCTTGGCGGATGCGATTTCCTCAAGGACGACGAGAACCTTTCAAACCAGAAATTCAACCCATTTTACGAGCGCGCATACGAGGGCCTCAAGCTGGGTGACAAAATCGAAAAGGAAACCGGCGAAAAAAAGGCCTTTTTCCTGAACATCACGGCGGAAACCAATGAAATGGTGAAGCGCGCGGAATTCATTGAAAAGCACGGCGGAAAATACGTGATGGTCGACTTTCTGACCGCGGGCTGGGCTGCATTCCAGACCGTGCGTGACCTCAACCTGAAATGCGCAATCCACTGCCACCGCGCCCAGCATGCCGCGTTCGACCGCAATCCGAAGCATGGAATTGCAATGCTTTCCCTTGCGCGGCTTGTCAGGCTTGTGGGCGGCGACCAGTTGCACGTCGGCACTGCCGTCGGAAAAATGTCTGAAACGCGCAATGAAGTCTTGGCGCACTGCGATGCTTTGAGGAAACCGATGCATGGCCTGAACCAGACCCTGCCTGTCGCTTCCGGCGGCCTGCATCCCGGCCACGTCCCGCAACTTTTTGAAATTTTCGGCAGGGATTTTGTCATCCAGACCGGCGGCGGAATCCACGGCCATCCGAATGGAACGTTTGCCGGCGCGAGGGCATTGAGGCAGGCGGTCGACGCGGCAATGGAAAAGGTTCCGGCGGCGGAATACGCGAAATCGCACCGCGAGCTTGCCGCGGCACTTGCGAAATGGGCATGATTTTTTGTCCGGTTTGAATACATTATGGCCAATAAAATGCCAAAAAGCGCCTTTTCAGGACAAATTGTCCGCAAATTTTGAATATTTAAAACCGTCTGAGTTCTTTTAATTCATTCACATGGTGGCTTGTCATGGATGAATCCGGGTTGTTCGGCAGGATTGTTTCGGAAACAAAGTTGTATTTCACCGAAGCCGGCGCAAGGAACGCGGTTGTCGGCCTTTCCGGCGGCATCGACTCGAGCCTTGTCGCAAAAATCCTTGTTGACGCGCTCGGAAAAGAAAACGTTTCCGGCATCATACTGCCCGTGGACAGGGGCAGGGACCGCGCCAATGTTGAAGATGCAATGGAACTTGCAAAAACCCTTGGAATGCGGTGCGAACTCTTTGAAATCGGCGGGGCGGCAGGGGAATTTGAAAAACTGCCGTGGAAGCAGACCGGGATTTCGAAGGCAAACGTTGCGGCACGCGTCAGGATGGCCTGCCTTTACAATTTCGCGAACGCGCACAACGCGCTTGTCGCAGGAACCGGCAACAGGAGCGAGGCCCTGCTTGGATATGCCACAAAATACGGCGACCTCGGATGCGACATCCTGCCGATTGCATCGCTTTACAAGACGCAGGTTTTCGCAGTCGCAAAAGCAGTGGACCTGCCGCAAAAAATAATTTCAAAGGCGCCGAGCGCGGGCCTGTGGGACGGCCAGACCGATGAAGGCGAACTGGGCGCGCCTTACTCCGAGCTGGACAAAATCCTCACCGCATTGTTTGACGAAAAGCGGCCCGCAGCGGAAGTGAAAAAAAAGTTTTCCCCGGAACTTGTGGAGCGGGTGCTCGAACGCAACAGGCTGAACGCGCACAAGCTCGCGTTCCCGTTCATCGTCAAAATTTGATTGTCTGGATTTTGTTTTTGCAGTTGGTTTTTTCCGGTGCCGAAAATGCTTTCCGAGGAAATGCAGGAAAAACTGTCCTCATTGCTGAAGGACGACATAGGAAGCGGGGACGTTTCATCCGCGCTGCTGAACGAAAGGCTTTGCACGGCGCAGATAACCTGCAGGCAGCCATGCGTTCTAGCCGGCCTGGAGGAAGCGCGGTTCCTCTTCGAATCAAAAAAACTTGTTTTTGCGGCGAAGGCGAAGGACGGACAGAAGATTTCATCCGGAAAAGTTGTCGCGGAAATAACCGGCCTCAACACCAACATCCTTGGGGTTGAAAGGGCCGCGCTCAATGTTTTGGGCAGGATGTCCGGCGTGGCAACCGCCTGCGCAAAGGCAAAACGCGTTGCCGCAGGAACGGGTTCGAAGGCGATGCCCGCCCTTACGCGCAAGACAATGCCCGGCTTCAACCTGTTCGACAAGAAGGCCGCCGAAGTTGCAGGCATCTGGCCGCACAGGAAAAACCTCTCCGAATTCGTCCTGCTCAAGGACAACCATCTCGGATTTTTTTCCGATGCCGGTGCCGCGGTTTTTGCGGCAAGGCAGAAATACGGCGCGTCAAAGACGATTGAAATAGAAGTTTCGTCCCGCGAAGAGGCGGTTTCCGCGGCAGGACTGGGCCCCGACATGATTCTGCTTGACAATTTTTCTGCGGAGAATGCGAAGGAAACCGTTGCGGAACTCCGAAAAATTTCAAACGCAAAAATCGAGCTTTCCGGTGGCATAAATTTCAAGAACCTGAAAGAGTTTGCCGCCGCAGGGCCGGATTTCATTTCAATGGGCTGCCTGACAACCGGTGCAAAGTCAATTGATTTCTCCCTTCAAGTGGTTAAAGCGGGCCAGGGGATGGAATGAAAATCGCGCTGTTCGGCGGAACCTTCGATCCTGTGCACAACGGGCATCTGGCCGCGGCAAAGGCCGCGCTGAAGAAGACGCGCGCCGACGAATTGTGGTTTGTTCCCGCTTTCAGGAACCCGTGGAAGAAAAGGCAGCCCTCTCTTCCAAAGCACAGGCTTGCCATGCTCCGCCTTGCGGCAAAGGCAAACGCAAAATTCAAGGTCAAGGATTTTGAAATCAGGAACAGGACAAGCCATACGCTTGACTTGGTAGATTTTCTGCTGAAAAAATTTCCGGAACATGAATTCATTTTTGTCGTGAGCACAAAAACCAAGCGGCAATTGCATCGTTGGAAAAATGCAAAAGCCCTGTTGAAAAAAATTTCCGTGTGCGTCGTGCCTGATTTCGGCGGGAATCTGAACAGCACAAGGATTCGTGCGCTTGCAAAAAAGGGCCTGCCGCTTGAAGGGCTTGTGCCGGAAGCGGTTGAAAAATTCATTCTCGCGAAAAAGCTTTATCGTGATTGAAATGGAGGCGAAAAAACAAACCTTTCAGGAAAAGGTGTGGAATGCGTGCAAGAAAATTCCCGCTGGAAAGGTTTCCACGTACGCCGGAATAGCAAAAGCTGTTGGAAATCCGGCTGCGTTCAGGGCAGTGGGCAACGCCTTGAACAAAAGTCCCGGCATGCCGCACGTTCCCTGCCACCGCGTCATTAAATCGGATGGTGGGCTGGGCGGGTTTGCGAAAGGCGCCAAGGTGAAGCGGCGTTTGCTTGCACGCGAAGGCGTTTTGGCAGTGCATGGTAGGGTTCTGGATTTGGGCAAACGATTATTTAAAGATTTTTAGGCAATAATTGTTAAAATTTCAGGGGCGATCTGGTGGAAGAAGTCGAAACAATCTGGCTCAACGGAAAGTTCGTGGACTGGAAGGACGCGAAAGTGCATTTTTTGACGCATGCGCTTCATTATGGCTCTGCGGTCTTTGAAGGCATACGCTGTTACAACACCGATAAGGGCCCTGCAATCTTCAGGCTGAAAGACCATCTCAAAAGGCTGTTTTTTTCCGCGGACGTTTTGGGCATAACCGTGCCATACTCGAATGACGAGCTTTTCAAGGCGGCAAAAGATGTTGTCAGTAAAAACAAGCTCAAGGAATGCTACATCCGGCCCCTTGTTTTCGTCGGCTACGGCAAAATGGGCCTCAACCCGATTGGCATAAACGTCGAGGCAGGAATAGCGGCATGGCCATGGGGCACTTATCTGGGCGAGGAGGGCGTGAAGAACGGCATTAGGCTCAAGATTTCAAGCTGGGTCAGGCCTCCGAGCCATTTCATGCCAACGCATGCGAAGGTTTCAGGCAACTATGTTTCAAGCATTCTCGCAAAAGTTGAGGCAGTCAAAGCGGGTTTTGACGAAGCCCTTATGCTTGACGCGCAAGGCAACCTTGCGGAATGCTCCGGCGAAAACATCTTTGTCGTCAAGGACAATGTTTTGATGAGTCCTCCGACAATGAAGAACACGCTTGACGGCATAACGCGCAAAAGCGTCATACAGATAGCCAAAGACGAAGGCATAAAGTTCGAGGAACGGGAAATAACAAAGCAGGAAACCCTTGCAGCCGATGAGTCTTTCCTCACCGGAACCGCGGCGGAAGTCACTCCGATAAGGATGATTGACTCGCACACGATAGGCAAGGGCAAGCCAGGGCCGATAACCAAAAAACTGCAGTCGGCCTACTTCGACGCAATCCACGGCAAACTTGCAAAATACGAAAGCTGGCTGGACTTTGTCTGAGCCGCAACGTTTGGTTTCTGCCGGTTTTTTTTGTTACGGCTAACCTGACAAAAACGCTATATTTTTAAACCAGAACCAGAATAGGTTATATTAGTGAATAGAGCAATGCCTTCCACAAAATCTAAGTATTTCTACCATACGGTTTCAGTGCACACTGACCAGACTTTTATAGGAACGCTCAAGGCATTGCTTGGACTGCTGATTCTGCTGAAGTAAGGCATCCCCTTGCCCGGCAACAATTTTTTTGAGGCGGATGCTGTTTCGATGCTTAGTGATAAGAATATAAAAAAGTTCGGACGAAGAATGTGGTGAAAGGGCTGGAATAAAATGCCAAAAATGGCGGAAACGCAAAAGCAATGGACGCGAAAATGAGGGCGGAAAAATGAGGAAAATAAAGATTTTCGACACTACGTTGCGCGACGGTGAGCAGAGCCCGGGAGCAACGTTGACGCACAACGAGAAAATTCTCATAGCGCACCAGCTTGCAAAGTTGCGCGTTGACGTCATCGAAGCCGGCTTTCCGGTTGCAAGCGACGACGATTTCAGGGCAGTAAAGGAAATAGCTGACACAGTGAAAGGTCCGAGCGTCTGCGCCTTGGCACGGGCAATTGACAAGGACGTGGACGTTGCATGGAATGCAATCAAGGGCGCGGGGAAGCCGCGCATCCACACTTTCATGTCCTCCTCCGACATTCATCTCAAATACCAGTTCAAGAAGTCGCGGGCTGAAGCGCTTGAAATGGCGGTCAATGCGGTAAAGCGAGCCAGAGGCTACTGTGATGACGTGGAGTTTTCGCCGATGGATGCCACGAGGTCGGAGCCGGAGTTTGTTTTTGAAATGCTTGAAAAGTGCATTGAAGCCGGCGCGACGACCGTGAACATTCCGGACACCGTGGGCTACAGCACCCCGGAAGAGTACGGCGCGCTCATAAAGTCGATTGTTGAAAATGTTCCCAACATTTCAAAGGCCGTTATCAGCACGCACTGCCACAACGACCTCGGATTTGCGGTCGCGAATTCCCTTGCAGGCGTCCTTAACGGCGCTTCACAGGTGGAATGCACAATCAACGGCATCGGCGAGAGGGCGGGCAACGCGGCAATGGAAGAGATTGTCATGGCATTGTACACGCGCAAAAGCTTTTACAATGCTGAAACCGGCGTCAGGCTTGACGAGATTTTCAAGTCAAGCCAGATGGTTTCAAATCTCACGGGGCTTACCGTGCAGAGGAACAAGGCGGTTGTCGGAGAGAACGCGTTTGCGCACGAATCAGGAATCCACCAGCACGGCATTCTTGCCAACAAGATGACCTATGAGATAATGAACCCGGAAATGATCGGCAAGAAAACAGAGCTTGTGCTTGGCAAGCATTCCGGCAAAGCCGCGGTCATGGACGCGCTCAAAAAAATGGGCTTTTCGTTCAGCGAAAAGCAAGCTGACGAAATCACCGCGAAAATAAAGGGGCTTGCGGACAAGAAGAAAATCGTGAAAGACGAGGACATTGTGGCAATCGCTTCCGATGTATTGCACCAGGTTTCCGCGGAGGACAAGATAGTCGTCCTTGGAAAGCTTGAAGTGAAAACCGGCAACAGGTCAAAGCCGTCCGCGACGGTTGAATTGGTTATTGACGGCAAATCGTCCCTTGGAAAAGGCGAAGGCGTCGGGCCGGTTGATGCGGTTGCGCATGCAATCCAGTCAGTCATTCCGCAGAAAATCCAGCTCAAGCAGTACAACCTCAAGGCGATCACGGGCGGCACGGACGCACTGGCGGACGTTGTCATCCGCCTTGCCGACGACAAGGGAAACGTTTTCGACGCGGAAGCGGTAAACGAGGACGTCATCATGGCTTCGGCTTACGCAATAGTGCAGGGCTACAACAAGGCGCTGAATTTTTACAGGCACGGCGGAAAATCCAGGGACCTGACTCCGGAAAGGATTGGAATGAAAAAAGTTTAGGTTGCTTGCATGGAAAATGTTTTGGTGAAAAAATGAGCGATGGCACATTGCTTGACAAGGTCTGGAAAATGCATGAAGTGCGCAGGCTTCCGGACGGCAATTCCCAGTTATTCATCGGATTGCATTTGATTCACGAGGTTACTTCGCCCCAGGCGTTCCAGATGGTGCGCGAAAAAGGCCTGAAGGTCGCGTATCCGAAGCTCACATTTGCGACGGCCGACCACATCGTGCCCACGGATGAAACCACGCGGCCGCTGTCCGACCCGCTTGCGGAGGCAATGCTTTCCGCATTGGAAAAAAACTGCAGGGAGTTTGGCATTGAATTGTACAGCCTCGGCTCGGGCAGGCAGGGCATAGTGCATGTCATCGGCCCCGAACTCGGCCTCACACAGCCGGGCATGAGCATTGCGTGCGGCGACTCGCACACTTCAACGCACGGCGCTTTCGGCTCGATTGCGTTTGGCATAGGGACAAGCCAGGTGCGCGACGTTCTCGCTTCCCAATGCATGTTCATCCAGAAGCCGAAACTCCGCAGGATTGAAGTCAACGGAAAACTGCCAAAAGGCGTTTACTCGAAAGACGTTATTCTTGAAATAATCCGCATGCTCGGCGTCAACGGCGGAATAGGTTTTGCGTACGAGTATGCCGGGAGCGCGTTTGATGCCATGACAATGGAGGAACGGATGTCGGTCTGCAACATGTCAATTGAAGGCGGAGCGCGTGCAGGATATGTCAACCCGGACCAGACGACCTTTGATTACATCAATGGCAGGCCGTTTGCGCCCAAAGGCGGGGCGTGGGAAAACGCGGTGAAATTCTGGAAAACCATTGCGTCGGACAAAAACGCCAAGTACGACGATATTGTCAAAATCAACGCCTCAGAATTGGAGCCTATGGTTACCTGGGGCATAAATCCTGGCCAGGCAATGAAAGTGTCTGAAAAAATTCCTTCCCCCAAATCAGCCGGCGGGGATGAAAAGACCGCGGAACAAGCCTTGAAGCACATGGGCTTTGAGGCGGGACAGGCAATCGAGGGCACGAAAATCGACGTTGCGTTCATCGGCTCGTGCACGAACAGCCGCATATCCGATTTGAGGGAAGCCGCAAAAATCGTGAAAGGGAAAAAAGTCGCATCACACGTCAGGGCAATGGTCGTTCCCGGTTCGCAGATGGTGAAGGCGCAGGCCGAAAAGGAAGGCCTTGACAAAATCTTTGAGGCGGCTGGCTTCCAATGGCGCGGCGCGGGCTGTTCGATGTGCCTCGGCATGAACCCGGACAAGCTCAAAGGCCGCGAGATTTGTGCGAGCTCGAGCAACCGCAATTTCATCGGCAGGCAGGGTTCCCCCGAAGGCAGGACATTGCTTATGAGCCCGGCAATGGTTGCGGCCGCGGCCGTAAACGGCAAGGTTGTCGACGTGCGGGATGTGTTGTAAATGACCGAATCGAAGATAGTGGAAATTCGCGGCCGCGCAATTCCCGTGCCCGGAAACGACATTGACACCGACAGGATAATTCCCGCGCGGTACATGAAAACAGTGACGTTCGAGGGATTGGGAAAGTTTGCGTTTTACGACGCGCGCTTTGACGCGGATGGAAAGCCCAAACAGCATCCTTTCAACGACGAAAGGTTCAAGGGCGCAGGCATATTGCTTGTGAACAAGAATTTCGGCTGCGGCTCGAGCAGGGAGCACGCCCCGCAGTCGTTGCTGAGATATGGGATAAAGGCGATTGTCGGCGAAAGCTTTGCCGAAATTTTTGCCGGAAATTGCTCGATGCTCGGCATTCCCGCAGTGAGGGTTTCGGAAAAGGACGTGCTTGAATTGATGCGCGCGGTTGAAAAAAACCCGAATGCTGAAATCAGCGTGAACCTTGAAACGGAAAAAATTTCCGCGGGCGGAAAGGAGTTTCCGTTTTCAATGCCGGAAAGCGCTAGGCGCAATCTTGTCAGCGGAAACTGGGACACGGTCTCGCAGCTCGTTTCGGCGCAGGCTGAAGCGAAAAAAACGTTTGAAAGACTGCCGTACCTTCACGGGTTCAAGGATTAAATACTGGAAAATCGTAGGGTTATCTGATGGCAAAGTTCAAGATCGCGGTTTTGTCCGGCGACGGCATAGGGCCTGAAATAATGGGCCAGGGCGTTGCAGTGCTGCAGCGCGTCGGTGAAAAGTTCGGCCACGATTTTTTGTTCACGCACGCGCTTGTAGGCGGCTGCGCTTACGATGCAGTCGGGCATCCACTGCCTAAGGAAACCTTGAAGGTCTGCGAGAAAAGCGATTCGATTTTTTTCGGCGCCGTCGGCGGGCCGAAATGGGAAAACTTGCCCGCAGAATTGACGCCGGAGCGCGGCGCATTGCTTCCGTTGCGCAAGCATTTTGACCTGTTCGCAAACCTGCGCCCGGCAGTCATTTACGGTCCACTGGCAGGCTCTTCCCCAATAAAGCCGGAAATAGTAGGCGATTCTCTTGACATTCTCATAGTGCGCGAGCTTACCGGCGGAATTTATTTTGGCAGGAAAGGCAAGGGCAGGGACTGGGCGAGCGACGAAATGAAATATTCGAAAAAGGAAATCGAAAGGATTGCGAAAGTGGCGTTCGAGGCCGCCTTGAAGCGCGGAAAGCGCGTTTGCAGCGTTGACAAGGCAAATGTTTTGGACACCAGCAAGTTCTGGCGCAAGACAATTTCGGATTACGCGAAAAAATATCCGTCCGTCGAGTTGTCGCACATGTACGTTGACAACTGCGCAATGCAGCTTGTCCGCAATCCCAAACAGTTTGACGTGATCGTCACGGAAAACATGTTCGGCGACATTTTAAGCGACGAGGCGAGCGTCATAACCGGAAGCATCGGCATGCTCGCATCCGCGTCGTTGAACGAAAAGAATTTCGGCTTGTTCGAGCCGATTCACGGAAGCGCGCCCGACATTGCCGGGCAGAACAAGGCGAATCCGATTGCGCAGATCCTTTCAGGCGCAATGATGCTCCGGTATGCGTTCGGCTTGCAGGCGGAAGCGCAGGCGATTGAAAACGCGGTCGTCAAGGCGCTTGAGAAGGGCTATCGTACAGCGGACCTTGCCGGAAGCGCGCTGGGCGTGAAGATTTCCGGCACGAACGAAATGGGCGAAGCGATAGTAAAGGAAATCTGATTCAATTTTTTTCCCGCTTAAGTCGGCTGTTCTGATTTTTTTTTCATTCGTATCTCAGCGCGTCGACCGGCTTGAGTTTGGCCGCCGACCTTGCCGGCATGGCGCCCGCGACGATGCCGATGACTGTTGACAGCACGACCGCGATTATGACTAGCTGGGGCGTTATGAGGCTTGTCGTCCCGCCGCGTGCAATCGGCAGGGATAGCCCGCCCATGCTTGCGATTCCGATTGAAGCGAATGCGCCCAGCACCACGCCCATTATTCCGCCTAAGAGGCCGAACAGGCCGGATTCTATTATGAACAGCATGACTATTTCGTTGTCCGTCGAGCCGAGCGCCTTCAATATGCCTATGAGTTTTGTTTTTTCAAGCACGGAAGTGAACATGCTGTTTGCGACCCCGATTGCCCCGACGAGCAGTGCGATTGCGGCAATTGCGCCGAGGAAAAGCGTGAGCGATTGGGTTATGCTGCTGACCTGTTCTTTTATCGCCTGTGCAGAAGTGATTGAAAAGTCCTGGTTTTCTGCAGTGACCCTTCTTGAAATCTGCAGGGCTGCCGTGAGTTCCTCCGTTGTCTGGTCGACGGTTTCCGCGTCTAAAACCCTGGCCTGCAGTGAAGAGAACGTGTCCTTGTTAACGTCTGTCATGTTCCATGCCGAAGTGTATGGCATGAAGACAGTCGAATCGCTGTTTGACGCGCCGATTCCTGCGCTTCCCGATTCTTTTAGGATGCCTACAACCGTGAACGCCTGCGGGTTTCCGTCCGGGTCTTCGAGCGTGACTTTCCTTCCGACCGTGACTGGCTGCTTGAAAATGTCATTTGCAATCCGGTTTCCTATGACGATTGCGGAGGAATCGCTTGATGTAAGGAATCTGCCTTCCGCAAGCCCGGGATTTGAAGTCTGCTTCCATGCATTGGGGTTCACGCCTTGAAGGCTTGCGTTTGTCTGTTCTGAAAGAAACGTGAGCTTGGACCTGCCGGAAACGATTTCATTGACGTAAAGCACGTTCGGGTTCGCGGAAACGATTGCAACGTCTATTTTTGTAAGCGTGGGCTCTTTTGCGCTTGCCTGGGTTCCTGTTCTTGTGTCATGCTCCATTCCGCCGCCAAAGCCTCCTCCTCCGCCCATGCGGAATGCACCCCCAAACCGCTGTGCCCCTCCTTCGCCGGGGCTGATTGTTATTATGCCGGCCCCGAACGATGAAAGCTGGGAGGTTATGCTTGCCTGCGCCCCTTCGCCGATTGAAATGATTGCTACGACCGCCCCAACCCCGATTATTATGCCAAGAAGCGTAAGCCAGCTCCTGAGTCTCCTGTGCAGTATGCTGTTGACGGACAGCTTAAACGAGTCGGACAGCCTCATTGCTTATCCCCCGCCTGTTTCCTGAAATGGAAAACAAGCAGTGCGATTGACGCGGCCGCGGCTATTGCGACCCACAGCAATTCGGAGTTGAACACGAAAATTGCCATGAGGAACAGCGCAACCGAAGCAGCGAGGAATTTGCCGAGCTGTTTCCAGTTTGCGTTTCCCGCCTTGAACTTGTTGAATGCCGCCGCGCCGCCCGCGACAAGCGCAAGCAGTATCCATGGCAGGAGATTGTTGCTGCCGGCCCCGCGCCTTTGCGCGAACGTTCCGGCTGTGCCGGTTCCTGCTGCTGTGCCGCCCGCAGTGTCCAGGTTCAGGTTGACGGTTTTCTTGACCGCCTGCCTCTCACCGGTAGTGTCCGTGTAATCTATTTCCAATTCCAATGTTCCCGGGTTCCTTCTCTGGAAAGCCGCACCAGTTCCCTGGGTGCCAGCAGGCTGGTTTTGGCTGCCGGTCTGCTGCGGTTCCTGTGTGCCCTGGTTTTGTTGTGTTCCATGCATGTCAGTGAATGATTGGCCCTGCATTCCGGCGCTGTTAGTTGTTTCCTGGCTGAATCCGCGGCTGATCGTAGTGAAATTTGCGAGCGTGAAGTCGCCCTTGTTGAGGTTGCCGAGAATCGCGGTATCGCTTCCGCTGATTGCAATGCCCTGCCCGCGCGGAATTCTGACGACAACTGCCTGGGCATTGTTCGACCCAATGTTTGCGATGCTGATTGAAAGCTGGCCCGCCGCGGTTATTTCCGCGCTGATTTCAAAGTCGGTTTTTCCGCCGATGATTATGCCGATGTCTGATTCCTGGGTTTTCGTGCCATCGACTCCGGCGAAGGAAAGCGTCGCTTTCAGGGGGTAGATTCCGGGCGCTATGTTGGGGTCCGCGGCAATCGTGTAAGTGACCTTTGCGGATTTTCCGGCGTCAATGCTGTTGATGTACCTGATGTTGTCCGAACCCACCGGAAGGACGAGGTTGCCTGCTTCCGCCCAGCTGAAGGAAATGTTGGACACCGGAGTGGTGCCGGTGTTCGCAATCGTGAAAGTCGCTTCGGTCTGGTTCCCTGGATTTATGACCTTCGGCTCAACTGTGATGTCGAGGCTTTTTTCGGTTTTCGACACCGGCACGAGGATTGTGTGCGTTTCCCGTGTCTGCTTGTCATTGTTCGTGTAATCCATTATCAGGAAAACCGGGTAGTATCCTGGGAGTGTGTCGTTTTTGACCTGGATCTTGAACACAAGGGTCTTTGTCGAGCCGGCATTTATGAGCGATATGCTGTCATTGAGGTCAACTGCCTCAAACTGGTTGCCGATGTCGAGGCTGGCGTTCATGTTCACGATCGGCGTGAAATTTCCCTTGTTCTTCACGTCAACGGCAATGCTTACGATATCTCCAGAATAAATTGTTGATGGCAGGAATGTCGTGCCCGTCAAGTCAGTCAGGTAAACGTATTCCGATGCCGCCGCGAATGCGTTCTGTGAAAACGCCGCCACAACCAATGCCGCCAGGATTAACCATGTTTTTTTGCTCATTTTTTTGACCTCCGGGAAAATTTTCCGTCAAAAATGATTTCGCCGTCGCGCAATTCGATTGTCCTTTCCGCAACCGCCGCGTTGTCCTGCTCGTGCGTGACCATGACAATTGTGCGGCCCTGCTTGTTGAGGTCCACGAAAAGGCCGATTATCTCACGGCTTGTTTTGGTGTCAAGGTTCCCGGTAGGCTCGTCCGCCAAAATCATTGCAGGGTCCGTAGCAAGCGCCCTTGCAATGGCGACGCGCTGCCTTTCCCCGCCGGAAAGCTGTGCCGGCAAATGGTGCTCGCGGTGCTCAAGGCCCACCAATCTGGCAAGCTCCCTTACTTTCTCTTCCTGCGCCTTCTTGTCGAATTCATGGATTTTCATTGGCAGGGCAATGTTCTCAAAAACATTGAGCGTCGGATAGAGGTTGAATGTCTGGAAAACGAAGCCGATTTTTTTCCCCCGGATTCTTGCAAGCCTGTCTTCCGGCAGGCTTGTTATTTCCGTGCCGTCAAGGAAGACCTTTCCCTTTGTGGGAACGTCAAGCGCGCCGATGATGCCCAAAACAGTGGATTTTCCGGAGCCGGACGCGCCCATGATTGAAACGAATTCGCCATCAGAGACCTTGAAGCTTATTCCCTTGACGGCCGGCACTTCAACGGAATCCATTTTGTAGATTTTCCAGACGTCCTGCAATTCGAGAACAGTTTTCCGCATGCGGTCACCGCAAAATTCAGATTTTCTGATTTGGAGGAAGGGGAAAACCGTTTCCGGTTTTCCCTTCCGGATATGTGGGTCAACTTGCCTTTTGGAGCATTCTTCCGCGAAACTTTTCCTTTGAAGCCGCGTGGAAGCCGTTTCCGGGTCCAAAAGCGTGAAAGCCCAGAACGCCCGGATGCAATGCGTCAAGGCCGAGCTGTTGTGCAAGAGTTTTTGCAGTCGTGAAATCCTTGTCATGCAGTGCCTTCTGGTATTTGACGTATACTGTGAAATTGCCGCTCGTTATTACGTCGGTTATGCTTTTAGGCTTGGGCTTTGCGTTCATTGCATTAACCCATTCCTGGTAATTATTGTCATCCAGCGCTTTCTGCACGGATTGCTGCCATGCATCCATCTTCTGCCTGAATTCCCCCGCCTGCTTGAAGTTTGCCGACATCGCCTTGAACTGGTCCTGTGAAATGTTCTGCGCGGCTTTTTCCCCGCGGGGCGTAGAAGCGATTGCAGTTGTGAATGCTGCATAGTCGCCCGCCTTGAGTGCATCCTGTGCCGCCTGACTGCCGAAAATCGGGCCGAATCCCCCGCTGAACGCGAAGGCGCCGGTTCCGATTGCAATCAGTGCAAACAGAATCAGAATATGTTTTTTTTCCACCATGTTTCCGCCCCCTTTTTTTGGTTGAAAATCTGGCTTTAATACCAATTGCCGTCTGCGGCGTTTAAAAGCAAGAAGGAGCCGAAATGTTCACTTTGCGTCCACATGATTTTTTATATCCGCCTTGGACAATTAGGTAATGCTTCTGGCTTTTTTGCAGTCACGGCTGCAGGGCATGCCTTTTTCCGGCCCGCATTTCACGGGCCCTCCGCAGGAGTTTCTTGCGATAGAACTGGCTTTTTTCCTGCTTGTCGCGGTACTCTGCATCGTCATTTATTTCAGGACGCGCGAAATTTACAGCATCACACAGCACAGGGGCCTGCATTATTTCAGGAACACTTTTCTTTACTTTTTTCTCGCGTATTTCTTCCGGCTTGCGCACGCCGCGATAGTGCTTTTCCAGGACAAGCCTGACTTTTTCGCTTCCGGCGGGTTTTTTGCCGCACGCGGGTTTTTTGCGGTCAACATGCTTTTTTTCGGCTATTTCAGCACGATGGCCTTGCTTTCCCTTGCCATGGCCTTTGCGGTCAGGCTGGTTGATTACAGCGACAACAGGATAAACCTTGCAATGCAGGTCGTTTCCCTGGTCGTAGCCGTGGCGCTTTTTGCGACACGCTTCTATCCTTTGCTCATAGCCCTGCCGATAATTGTTTTGGCGCTGTTCGCGCTCGCATTCGCCGTCAAGCCGTCGGCCGGAAAAAAGTTTTTTTCGCCGAACAAGCTGACATATTCCCTTTTGGTGGTGTTCTGGGCGCTGAGCCTGATTGCTCTGGGCTTTTGGCTTCCGCCTGAAGCAAGGGTCGGGCTATACCTTGTTTCAGCGGCCGTATTCCTGTCGGTATTTTTGAGGGTCAACAAGAGGTTGGAGCCTGATGGCAAAAAAACGGAACCGGCATGAAATAATCTACGGCATCCTGAAAATTGTGCGGGACAACCACAATTCGATCAGGCCAACGCCATTGCTGCGCCAGTCCAACATTTCGTCGCAGAGCTTCACCGAATATTTTGAGGAGCTGAAGGCAAAGGGTTTCATCCGCGAGGAGTTTGACAAGGACAACCGCAAATACGTTTCATTGACGGACAAGGGCTTCAAGTTTCTGGAAAAATACCGCGTTTTCTCGGAATTCATAAACGAGTTCGAGCTTTGAGTCCGGCAGCCGGTTCCGGATTTTGCATCCGCTTGCGCAACGTTTTAATGCCTTTTTGAGGGTTAAATAATCGGAAAAAACATTTTCTGGCTTTTATTTTATTGCGGTTTTGGAGGTTGGGTTTTCATGGCGCAGATTTTCCACGAAAAGGATGCAACTTTGGATGCGGTCAAGGGCAAGACGATTGCGGTCATAGGCTACGGCGCGCAGGGCAGGGCACAGGCTTTGATGATGCACGATTCCGGCCTCAATGTTGTTGTCGGCATCAGGCCCGGCAAGTCGGCGGACAAGGCGAAGGCTGACGGCCTGAAAATCCTGCCGGTTGCGGAGGCAGCGCAGAAAGCGGACATAGTCCATATCCTCCTGCCGGATGAAGTGCAGGGCCAGGTCTATGAAAAGGAAATAAAGCCGCACCTCAAGGCCGGAAAGGCATTGTCTTTCAGCCACGGCTTCAACATTGTTTTCAAAAAAATCGTTCCGCCGGAAGGAGTCGACGTCATAATGGTTGCGCCGAAAGCGCCCGGAACCGAGGAAAGGAAACGCTACCTTGAAGGGTTCGGGGTTCCGGCTCTCATTGCAGTCAAAAAGAATGCGAGCGGAAAGGCGAAGGACATTGCTTTGGGAATGGCGAAGGCGATGCGCTTCACGAAAGCGGGAGTGTTTGAGTGCACGTTCGAGCAGGAAACCTATTCGGATTTGTTCGGGGAGCAGGCCGTGCTTTGCGGCGGAACAGCGGAGCTCATAAAGGCCGGCTTTGAAACCCTGACTTCGCGCGGATACCCGCCGGAAATAGCCTACTTTGAATGCCTGCACGAATTGAAGCTGATAGTCGATTTGGTAAACGAGGGCGGCCTCGAGCACATGTGGGATGTCGTTTCCAATACCGCGGAATACGGCGGAAGGACGCGCGGGAAGGCAATCATAACGCCTGAAACCAAGAAGGCGATGCAAAAGCTCCTTGACGACATTGAATCCGGAAAATTCGCGGAAGAGTGGATAAACGAGTACAAGGCGGGCGGGGAAAACTTTTCACAGCTGCGCAAGCTTGACTCGGAACACCAGATCGAGAAAACCGGAAAGGCAATCAGGGCAATGTTCGAAAAGTAATCTTCTGGGGGCGGCCTTTTTTTTCAGTATTCTGTCCGCCTTTCTTTTATTCCAATTTCTTTGAGGAACTTCTTCGGCGTCCTGTATTCGGGGAACGGCTTGAAGTGGCGGTCGAAGCCCACCAAAAATTTTGCGTGAACGGCCTTGGCTGTGGCAATGTGCTCCAAGTCCTTTTCCTTTATCCTGTTTTTCCACTGCGCGAGTTCCTTTTCTATTGTGTACGGTTCGATTATCCGGCACGCCTGCATTATAAACAGGCGGTAATCCGACGCAATGTCTTTCCCGTAATGGCCTTTGAAGTAGGCGAAAACTTCCCTCACGACTTTGGCTGAAACGACCGCTTCTATTTCCCTGCCGGCAAGCAATTCCATTATTTTTGCCGAATTCGACTGCGGCCGTTCCTTGGCTATTATGAAAACGCTTGAATCAATGAACGGTTCAGGCTTCATTCTTGACTGCCCCGATGTCCTGGAAAAGCTGCTTGTCTGAAACCTTTCTGCGCGGAGCGCTTTTTATGCGTTCCCAGAGCGCCTTTCCCTTGAACATGTCGGCGTCAATGGCATATTTAACCAGCGCGGACCTTAATGCCTCAGTCTTGGTTGCGAACATGCCGGATGCGACCATTTCGTCGAGTATTTCGTTCTCAATTCCCTTGAACTTCACGGTCAGAGTGGAGGAGTCCATAAAATAACACCTATTGATTTAATAGTAATATGATGGGTGCTTTTAATAAGTTTTTCGGCGTTTGTTCAGGCGTCTTCGAGTTTCCGGTAGCCTGACTTGCCGTTCAGCCTTTCAATTTCGCTTTGCTTTGCGGTTTTGGGCTGGAGGCCGCTCTGCATCAGGATTGCGCCGGTGTTCGCGCTTGAAACCATCAGGGCATACCTTGCAAGCCAGCCGCGCCTGATTTTGAGTTCGAATTCCGGGAGTTTTGCAAGCCTTTCCCTGAGCTCCTTTTCCGGCAATGAAACGTCGATTTTCGCATTTTCAATGTCAATTACAATCGTATCGCCGTTTTTGAGCGCGGCAATCGGCCCGCGGGACGCGGCTTCCGGCGAAATATGCCCCACGCAGATTCCCCTTGTGCCGCCTGAAAATCTTCCGTCTGTGATGAGCGCAACTTCCTTTCCCAGGCCCTGGCCGACAATCGCGCTTGTAGGGGAAAGCATTTCCGGCATGCCGGGCCCCCCTCTCGGCCCCTCGTAGCGGATGACGACAACGTCGCCTTTTTTTATCCTGCGCGCAAGGATTGCCTTCATTGCCTCGTCTTCCGAGTCGAAGCAGACTGCTTTGCCTTCAAACCTGTGCGAGTCCTTGTCGACAGCGCCGGCCTTGATGATTGCGCCTTCCGGGGCAAGGTTTCCGAACAAAACGCGGAGGCCGCCTTTTTTCTGGTGCGGGTCCGAAACGCTCCTTATGATTTTCCTGTCAAGAACCTTTGCGTCCTTTATGTTTTCGCCGAGTGTTTTCCCCGTAACCGTGGGCGTGTCAAGGTTCAGGACGCCTTTGATCTGCGAAACTTCGTGCAATATTGCTGAAATCCCGCCCGCCCTGTCAACGTCCTCAACGTGCGTGTCAGGTTCCGCTGGAGAAACCTTGCAGATGTAAGGCACTTTTTCCGCAAGCCTGTTTATGCGTTCCATCGGGTAGTCGACGCCTGCCTCGCGCGCAATCGCAAGGGTATGCAGGACAGTGTTTGTCGAGCCGCCCATCGCCATGTCCAGAATGAATGCGTTGTCAAGGCTTTTCTGCGTTATGATGTCGCGCGGCTTGATGTCTTTTTCGACCAGCATCATTATCTGCTTTGCCGCCTTCGCGACAAGCTCCCTTCTTTTCTTGCCGGTTGCAATGAACGTGCCGTTTCCGGGCAGGGCCAGGCCTATGGCTTCGGCAAGGCAGTTCATGCTGTTTGCAGTGAACATGCCGGAGCAAGAGCCGCACGTCGGGCACGCAACTTTTTCCAGCTCCTTCAATTCCTTTTCCGACATTTTTCCCTCGCTGACTTCGCCGATGCCCTCGAAAACGCTGATGAGGTCGACGGCCTTTCCATTCAAATGGCCTGCTTCCATCGGCCCGCCGGAAACGTAAACCGCGGGAACGTTTATGCGCGCGGCCGCCATCATCATGCCGGGAACAATCTTGTCGCAGTTCGCAATCATTACAATGCCGTCAAGCCTGTGCGCCTCAATCATGGTTTCGACGCAATCCGCAATCAGTTCCCTGCTCGGAAGAGAATAGCGCATGCCGATGTGGCCCATTGCAATGCCGTCGTCGACGCCGATTGTGTTGAATTCAAATGGGACGCCGCCCGCTTCCCTGACGGCTTCCTTTGCAATCTTTCCAAGTTCCTGCAAGTGCACATGCCCCGGCACGGTGTCGGTGTAACTGTTGGCTATGCCGATGAACGGCTTGTCAAAATCCTTTTCGTCTTTTATGACGCCGGTCGCCCTCAAAAGCGAGCGGTGCGGCGCGCGTTCAAAGCCTTTTTTGATCGTGTCAGAGCGGAGCTTTCTTTCAGCCATATAAGTATAGCTTGAATTGGGGAAAATAATTAAACCTAACGCAGCCCCAAAAGCGCTGAAATCGACTGGAAGTAAACGCCTATTCCTATGACGCCGGCAATCGAGAAGACGTTTTGCGAGAAAATGCCCGGCGCCAGTACCGACACCACTGAAACGCCCATGATGAAAACCAGCAGGACATTGATTGAATTCAGGATGTTCATCTTTTTTTCACCTTAGGAAAAGGTTGTAGATTACTAGGGCCGCAAAAAACTGTGCGACGAGAATTAGAGGCAGTTTCGGCGCCAAAGCCTCGTCGTGTGCGGCAAAAGTTGAGATGGCGATCCTTGAAATGTATGAAATGAGCAGGAATGCCGGCGTGAGCAGGGCCCAGCCGAGAATGTCCGTGAAAGTGACGCTGCCGAGAACGTAGACGACGACAACGCCGAAGCCAATGAGCAGGGGCGTTTTTTCCCAGAAAAAATGCGCCAATGCCAGCAGTATGAAAACCCAAAGCAGGTTGTTCAGGGCAAAGCCAGAAATCCAGCCGAAGTCAAGGCTGAGAATATGCGCCAGTATTT
The DNA here is from genome assembly GCA_016205145.1 of Candidatus Diapherotrites archaeon. Classification (NCBI taxonomy): domain Archaea; kingdom Nanobdellati; phylum Candidatus Iainarchaeota; class Candidatus Iainarchaeia; order Candidatus Iainarchaeales; family Candidatus Iainarchaeaceae; genus Candidatus Iainarchaeum; species Candidatus Iainarchaeum sp. The sequence goes on along the minus strand of JACQJH010000002.1, from coordinate 171,433 downwards.
CGAGCAGCATGAAAGAAGCCATACATACATTGCCGTGTTCGACAGATATAATAATTATTTTAGCTTTTTTACTAAAAACCGAGCATTTTTAATACATTTGCGGTAATTAGTAAATTTATGGCAAGCTGGGATTTTGCGGCTTTGGACTCGAAGGACAGGCAGATCCTCGCCGAACTGGACCTGGATTCATCATCTTCTTTTTCCGCCATAGCGAAAAACGTGCGGCTTTCGCAGGAAGTAGTAAGGTACAGGATAAAACGTTTTGAAGATGGCGGCGTCATTTTCAAGTATTTTGCGGTCATAAATCCTGCAAAATTCGGCAAATCAATTTTCAAGGTACTGCTCAGGCTCCACAACCTTGCCGAAGGCAGGAAAAGCCACATAGTAAAGTTCCTGTGCGAAAGCGAAGCCACCGCATGGGTTGCGGAAATAGACGGAAACTTCGACATTGCGTTCACAGCCTTTGCTTCGACCCCGCTGGCGCTTGACGCTTTTCTCGATTCATTTCTTGAGAAATTCAATGAAAACATCGCCAAGAAAAAAATTTCCGTGAACGTCTGGGGCAACTACCTTCCGCGTTCCTATCTTTCCGGGACAAAAAAGGTGCCCGCAAAAGCGGCTGGCCGGCCAAGCTATACTTCGCAATCCGGGGAAACGCCGCTTGACCGGGTTGACCAAAAAATATTGTGGCTGTTGGGCCAAAACTGCCGCATGAACTCGGTTGAAATCGCCCAGCAGACAGGCGTTTCCCCGGACACGGTCCTGTTTAGGATGCGGCGCATGAAAAAGGAGGGCGTGATAACGAAGTTTACCGTAATGTTAAACCATTCCGCTATCGGCCAGCTTCATTACAAGGTCCTTGTCTTTGCGAACGTTGCCTCAGCGGAACGCGTGAAAAAATTCCTCGGTTATTGCAGTGCTGCCGACCGCATAGTCTACGTCATAAAGTCGCTTGGCGAATGGGATTTCGAGCTTGACGTCGAAGCCGAAAGCCCGGAACAGTTCAGGGCAGTAATGGCTGAATTGACTTCCAAGTTTTCCGGTGTGGTCGAGGACTACGAATCCCTGCTCGTTTTCAAACTGCACAAGTACACTCTGTTCCCGGAAAAGCCGTAAGCCGACTGCTTTAAATATGTGTTTTCACATAATTTGCTTTGGTGGTTGTCTGTGCCTAACATGACTTTGGCCATCCCTTCGGAACTGAAAAAGCGGATGGGGCGGCATTTGGATGTCCGCTGGAGCGAGGTTGCAAGGCTTGCCTTTGAAAAAAAGGTTGAAGAGCTTGAATGGGCCGACAATGCCTTGCGGAACAGCAGGCTTTCAGAGGCGGATGCCGAAAAAATCGGGAACAACATCAAGGCGGAAATCTGGAAACGCTTCAGCAAAAGGTTCAGCACATGAAACTTGTTGTTGACTCGAACAGGATATTTGCCGCGCTGATCCGGGATTCGGTTTCAAGAAAAATTCTTTTAAGCCCGAAATTCAGCTTTCTCGGCGTATACTTTTCACAGGCTGAAATAAAAAAGCATGAAAAGGAAATCCTTTCAAAGGCAGGCATAACACGGCGGGATTACCTTGCCCTTTTTGACATGTTTTTCCGGAAAATCCGGCTTTTTGATGAAACCGAAATCAGCGCGGTTTATTTGAAAGGGGCTTTCGAAATTATGCGTGAAATAGATGAAGCCGACACGCCTTTCCTTGCGCTCGCCATGCAGGAAAAATGCGCCGTTTGGTCCGATGACCTGCATTTCAGCCGGCAGGGTAAAGTGAAGATTTTGTCGACGCAAAAGCTTCAAAGGCTATTGTGATTGCAGCCTGTGCGCCAGCTTTTCGTGCTCTTCGCGGATTTCCTTTGGCAGCCTTTCGCCGATTTTGTCAAGCAGTTCCAGTTGGCTTTTCGTTTCGCCGGCCCATTCGGCCTTGTCCACTTTGAGCAGCTCGAGCATTTGGCTTTCGCTTACGCTGATTCCATGCGTGTCGATCGCGCCTTTTTCCGGCACGAATCCGATGGCGGTTTTTTCCGCCCTGCCATTGCCTTCGCACCTTTCGATTACCCATTTGAGCACGCGCAGGTTTTCCCCGAAGCCCGGCCACAGGAACTTCCCATTCCCGTCTTTCCTGAACCAGTTGACGTGGAAAATCTTCGGGCAATTCTCCGCCTTTTTGCCCATGTCGAGCCAGTGCCTGAAATAGTCGCCCATGTGGTAGCCGCAGAACGGCAGCATCGCCATGGGGTCTCTCCGCACTTCCCCGACTTTGCCGACCGCTGCAGCAGTCTTTTCGGATGACATTGTTGCGCCCACAAAGGTGCCGTGCTGCCAGTCGAATGCCTCGAACACCAGCGGCATTGTCGTTGCGCGCCTTCCCCCGAAAATGATTGCGGACAACGGAACGCCTTTCGGGTTTTCCCAGTCCGGGTAAAGCGACGGGCACTGCGAAACCGGCGCCGTAAACCTTGAATTCGGGTGCGCGCCTGGCTCGCCTTTCTGCGGAGTCCATGGCTCGCCTTTCCAGTCGGTTCCTTTGGCTGGCGCTTCCTCCATGCCTTCCCACCAGACCGTTCCATCGTCCCTCAAAAGGACGTTCGTGAAAATGGTGTTTTTGCCGATTGTTTTCATTGCGTTCGGGTTTGTCCTGTAGCTTGTCTGCGGGGCAACGCCGAAAAAGCCGTTTTCGGGATTGACTGCATACATCCTGCCGTCTTTTTCAATGCGGATCCATGCAATGTCGTCGCCGATCGTCCAGATTTTCCAGCCCCTGAATTCTGCGGGCGGAATAAGCATTGCGAGATTTGTTTTTCCGCACGCGCTTGGGAATGCCGCGGCAATGAAATGGGTTTTGCCTTCCGGGTTCTGCACGCCCATTATGAGCATGTGCTCCGCCATCCAGCCCTCCTTTTTGCCCAGATAGCTTGCAATGCGCAATGCAAGGCATTTTTTTCCGAGCAATGCGTTTCCGCCATAGCCGGAGCCCACGCTCCAAACGGCATTGTCTTCGGGGAAATGGCAGATGAACCTCTTTTCCATGTCCAATTCCGCTTTTCCGTGCAGGCATTTTGTGAAATCATCGGAATCGCCGAGCGCTTCGAGCACCTTTTTTCCGATGCGCGTCATTATGCGCATGTTCAATGCAACGTAATGGCTGTCCGAGATTTGCACGCCGATTTTCCTGAACGGCGAGTGCAATGGCCCCATTGAAAACGGTATGACGAACATTGTCCTGCCCTTCATAGAATCCCTGAAAATGCCCGAAAGCTTTGCGTAAGCCTCGTCGGGTGCCATCCAGTTGTTCATCGGCCCAGCATCATCCTTTTGTGCAGTGCAGATGAACGTCAATTGTTCTGTCCTTGCGACGTCGTTGACCGCGGACCTGTGCAGGTTGCAGCCCGGCAGTTTTTCCTGGTTGAGCTTTATGAAATCCCCGGTCTTGTAAGCCTCATCAGTGAGCTTTTCCTTTTCCTCTTCGCTTCCGTCCATCCACCAGATTCTTTCCGGCTGGCACAGTTCGGCGCATTCCTCGACCCATTTTTTCAAAAAAGCGTTTTTGGCAAGACCGGCATTGATTGTTTCAACCATTCCCTGTTCCCCCTTTTGTCCCTAAAACCCGTCAACGAAAAACCTTAAAAAAAGAACTAAAAAATACGAAAAACGTATTGGCGTTTTGTGTTTATGGGCGCGGCAATCGCATTTTTTAACAGTTTTCCCAAATTATTTCTTGTGGTCCGCATAATGGAAAAAATCTTTTCAAAAAACGCCCCCGCCGCAATCGGCCCCTACTCGCAGGCAATAAAGGCGAACGGTTTTGTCTTCTGCTCCGGCCAGATTCCGATTGACCCGAAGACAGGCGAATTTGTTGCTGGCGGAATTGCCGGGCAGACGGGGCAGGCCTGCAAAAACCTGAAGGCGGTGCTCGAAGCCGCCGGTTCTTCCCTGGAAAAGGTCGTCAAGACAACGGTTTTTTTGAAAAGCATGGCTGACTTCCAGGCGATGAATGAAGTGTATGCAAGGCATTTCGCTTCAAAGCCAGCCCGCGCAACTGTCGAGGTTTCCGCCTTGCCGAAAGGCGCGCTTGTCGAGATTGAGTGCGTAGCACTTGCTTAGGCGGGCTGGAAAAGTTTAAATCCCACTTGGACTGCAATATTGGCTGAGGGTGCTTGTCCGTGGAAATGAAAAAGCTTGCTGCGTCCGGCCTTGTGTCTGCTGTCATAATTTTCATTGTTTCCGCTGTCGTCAATTTTGTGGTCCAGGCAATTCCGGGCATGTCCTACAACGTGCTTTCGCTCGGCGGAATGCGCTCCATCAACGACCCTGTCATGATTTTGTTTTTCCTGCACCCCGTTGTTTTGGGCTTTGCCTTGGCGGTTGTTTTTGCAAAGCTTGGCCATGCCTTCAAGGGCGGTGCTGTTGAACGCGGAAAGAACTTCGGCCTGTTGATGTGGCTTGTGGCCGGCCTGCCCTCGGCCTGGATTGTTTTTTCGAGCATGAACTATCCCGTCGGCTTCACCATAAATTCGGTTGTCGCCGGAGCGGTTTACTTTGTTTTGTCGGGAATAGCGGTTGCAAAACTGAATCCTTAAAAGTGGGGTTTTTATTTTTTCTCTCCGTCAATTCTTTTGTTGCAAATGCCCGACTGCCTTGTAGTTTTCGGTTCCGGTTCCGATGAGGCTGTTTTCAGGCCCCTGATGAAAAGGCTTTCGGATTTTGGTGTGAAAGCCGAACTGCGCATTCTTTCCGCGCACAAGTCTCCCGCGGAACTTTCGGCTGCGGTTGAAAAAAGCAACGCGCGCATTTTTGTGGCGGGTGCAGGCCTGTCCGCGGCCTTGCCCGGCGTGATTGCGTCAAAAACGATTCAGCCGGTCATAGGCATTCCCGTCAACGCCAATTATTCGGGCTTGGATTCTTTTCTTTCCTGCTCGCAGATGCCGTCCGGCATTCCGGTGCTTTCTGCCGGAGTTGAAAACATTGAAGATGCCGCGTTTGCGGTCAAGGCTTTTCTGGATGGCTTTGAAAAGGTTGAAATCGTACAGCCGGCTTTTTCCGATTTTGAATTGTTTGAAAAGGCCAATGATGCCAAGCTTTTGCTGGAACGGTTCGGAATAGAGTTTTACACGCGTGAAACATCAAAGCCCGATTTGCGGACTGTTTCAATTCATCTCGTGGAACTGTCGAAAACCAACAGGATTGTTTTGCCCGCTGGCAGGAACATGCGAATTTTTGTGCCTATGGCGGCTGACACAAGCGGGGCTGAGCTGGCGGCGAAGGTGCTTGAACTGAGCACAAACGGCCTTTGGGTCGGGCTGAACCGCGCCGACAATGCAGCGTTTGCCGCAGCACAGCTTTTGAACGGCCGCGGAAAATTTTCCCCGCTTATTTCGGAATTGAGGGCAAAGGCCAAGCAGGCTGTTTTGAAGTCCGACTCGGAATCAGGTGCCGGAAAATGATTGAAAAAGCTCAGCTTGAAAAAATGCTGGCATTCACTTTGAGCGAAACAAATTTTTCCGGCCTCGGCAGGAAGTACGCTGGAAAGGTGCGCGACAACTATTCTTTGGGAGACGGCACGCGCATAATCATCACTACCGACAGGCTGTCCGCATTTGACAGGGTGCTGACGACCATTCCTTTCAAAGGCCAGGTCTTGAACGAATGCTCCGCTTTCTGGTTTGAAAAGACAAAGCACATAGTCGACAATCACATTATTGACGTGCCAGACCCAAACGTGACCATCGCAAAGGAATGTAATGTGATTCCCGTTGAAATGGTTGTCAGGGGCTATCTTACCGGCAGCGCCTGGCGCGACTACCGCGACGGCAAGGACATTTCCGGCATTGTTTTGCCGGAAGGCCTGCGGAACTGGCAGAAATTCGCAAGGCCGCTTGTCACCCCAAGCACAAAAGCGGAAGCAGGCTTGCACGACGAGCACGTTTCAAAGGAAAGCCTCGTGGAAAAGGGCGTGGTGGAAAAGGGATTGCTTGAAACGATGGAGAAAACCGCGCTGGCATTGTTTGCGGAGGGCACGCGCATTTGCGCCAAAAATGGCCTGATTCTGGTGGACACGAAATACGAGTTCGGCCTGCTCGGAAAAAAGCTGGTTGTCGTCGATGAAATGCACACGCCCGACAGTTCGCGCTACTGGTTTGCAGGCACTTACGCTGAAAGGTTTGAAAAGGGCGTCGAGCCGCAGATACTTGACAAGGAATTCCTGCGCCAGTGGCTGATAAAGGAAAAGAATTTCATGGGCGACGGGCCGATACCAAAAATTCCGGACAATATCCGCGCAGAAGTCGCAAGCCGCTACATAACGGCTTTTGAGAAAATCACCGGCAAAGAAATCGTCGTTCCCGAACAGCTTGACGCAACCGAAAGGATAAAATCCAACCTCGCAGAGAAAGGCTATTTATGACTAAAAAAATCGCGTTGTTTGACCTGGTGAATCCGGTTGATTTCCGCTATTATGGCGGAGACGAATCCTTGGTGCAAAAGCTTTCGCCTTACCTTTCCGAGAACGCGCGCATCGCATCGCATGCAAAAGTCGAGGCTTGCCTTGCGAAAGCCCTTGCAAAAAATGGCGTCTGCTCAAGGAAAATCGCCGAAGAAATCGCGAAAGCCTGCGAAAAAGTTTCCGCCGAAGAGGTTTACGAAGAGGAAAAGAGCACGAAGCACGACGTCCGCGCGCTCGCAAACGTCATAAAGCGGAAGGTAAGCATTGAAGCCAAGCCGTTCGTGCATTTTTGCGCGACGTCCTACGACATTGTCGACACTGCTTCGGCGTACCGCTACAAGAAGGCTGTCGAGGAAATACTTTTGCCGGAACTGGTTGAACTCGAAAAGACTTTCATTGGAATTGCGTTGCGCGAAAAGGCTTCCTTGCAGATCGGCAGGACGCACGGCCAGCACGCCGAACCCATAACTTTCGGATTTGCAATGTCATCGTATGTGAGCAGGCTCGGCAACCGCACCAAATACATTTTCCGCGCAAAGGACAAATTGTGCGGCAAGTTTTCCGGGGCTGTCGGCGCGTACAACGCAAGCAGCCTGCTGATAAAGGACCCGCTCAAATTCGAAAACGACGTCATGGAAGAGCTCGGCCTGAGGATAAGCATTTCGAGCACGCAGATTGCCGAGCCGGAGCCTTTGGCCGACCTTTCGCATTCGCTTATCTCGACGTTCTCGGTTCTCGCCAACTTTTCCGACGACATGAGGCATCTGCAGAGAACGGAAATCGCGGAAGTGGGCGAGGCATTCGATTCGAAACAGGTCGGCAGTTCGACTATGCCGCACAAGCGCAATCCGATTAATTTTGAGAACGTCAAGAGCCTCTGGAAAGCGTTCATGCCGCGTTCCATCACGGCTTATTTGGACGAGATTTCAGAGCACCAGCGCGATTTGACGAACAGCGCCTCACAAAGGTTTTTGCCCGAACTCATTCTGGCGTTGTACCTTGCGGCAAACCGCCTGAACCGCACGTGCAAAAAGCTCGTTGTCGACAGGCAGAACATGCTTGCCAATTTCAACAAGAGCAGGCAAAGCATAATCGCGGAACCGATGTACCTGCTTCTGGCGTTTTACGGCCATTCCGACGCGCACGAAAAAGTGAAGCAGCTCACACTGCAGGCCGGGAAGGCGCAGAAGCCGCTTGCCGAAATCGCCTTCGCGGACAAAGAGTTGAAGCCGTTCTTCGCGAAATTCTCCAAACAGCAGCTTGCATTGCTTGGAAAGCCGGAACATTACACCGGCCTTGCGGAGAAAAAAACGGAAATCGTCTGCAGGGAATGGGAGAAAAAGCTGAAAGAACTCAAGCTGCTCTGACTTTTTATTTTTGTTCATTTTCTTTTTTTCATTTCCTTGCAGTGAAGTAAACGCGGGTGTCCTTTTCCGACGCCTTTTTCATTTTTTCCGTCAGGATTTCGATTTTTGAAAAGCCAGCTTTCTCCAGCAGGAATTTTATTGTTTTGATAGGATAACCATTTTCCACAAGCACTTTCTTTTCTTTCCGGTACAATCCATTCGGCTGTTTCCTGAACAACACGAGTTCAATTTCGCACCTGTCGCCAAAAACATAGTCTTCCCATATGAACGAAACGTTTTCGTTTATGTGCCCGCCGTAACCGGTCCAGTTTTCCCTGCCGGAATAATCTTTGAGGGTGTTGGCGTCAAAAATGAACGCGCCGTTTTTTCCAAGGTTTGCGAAAACATTCCTGAAAACGCTTTCAAGATCTTTTTCCGCCAGAATCGAGTTTATTGCGTCGCCGCAGACGATCAGCTCCTGCTTTTCGGGCATGGAAAAGCTGCGCATGTCCGCCTGCGCAAATTTTATCGCAAGCTTTTCGGCTTCCGCTTTTTTTGCGGCGATTTCAAGCATGCCTGCGCTTGCGTCTATTCCCGTGACTTTGAAGCCGAGCCTGGCGAGCGCCAGTGAAAACTTTCCGGTTCCGCACCCGATGTCGGCGGCTTTTTTCAGCCGGAGCCTTTTTCGTTTAAGGTACGCCGGAATAAAATCCGAAAGTTTTTCCGCGGGATCGGTCATGGCGTCGTAGAATTCCGCGAACTCCGAATAACTGTTGATTTCTTCGGGCAAGAAAACCAGCCTAAGTGCCTTCCTTCCAGCTTGAAAGGTATTCCTTCTGCTCTTTCGTGAGCGAATCCTTTCTTATGCCCATCGCCTTCAGCTGCAATTCCGCAATCGAGTTGTCTATCTCTTTCGGCAGAACGTGCACTTTCGCCGGCAGCCTGTTTTTCACGCCGTACTCGACTGCAAGCGACTGGCCGCAGAAGCTCAAGGCCATGACCTGGCTCGGATGGCCTTCAGCCGCGGCAAGGTTGACCAATCTCCCTTCCCCGCACAGGAACAGCCTGTTCCCGTTTTTGAGCGTGAATTCGTCAAGGGACGGCCTGACCTTCCTGTGCTTTTTTGAAATTTCCTTCAATCCTTTCACGTCGATTTCAACGTCGAAATGCCCGGAGTTCGCGAGAATCGCGCCGGATTTCATTTTTTCGAAATGCTCCTGCCGGATTACGCGCTTGTCGCCCGTGACAGTGATGAAAATGTCGCCAATCCTGGCGGCCTCGGACATTGGCATGACCTGGAAGCCGTCCATCGTCGCCTGCAATGCCCTGAGCGCATCGGTTTCAATTACGGCCACGTTTGCGGAAAGGCCTTTCGCGCGCTGGCACACTCCTTTCCCGCAGTCGCCGTAACCGCACACTACAACCGATTTGCCCGCGATGAGGGCGTTTGTGGCGCGCAGGATTCCATCGAACGTGCTCTGGCCCGTGCCGTAATAATTGTCGAACAGGTGCTTTGTAGCGTTGTCGTTCACTGCAATGACCGGATACTTCAAAGCCTTGTCCTTTTCCATTGCCCTCAGCCTTATCACGCCCGTCGTGGTTTCTTCAGTGCCGACAACCATCTGGTCTATCAGCTGGGGCTGGCGCAAATGGATTTCTGTGACGAGGTCGCAGCCGTCGTCAATGGTAACATTCGGCTTGAAATCCAAAACCTTGTTCAAATTCTCGTAATATTCCTGGCTTGTCTGGCCCTTCCAGGCGAAAACCCTGAAGCCTTCCTTTGCCAAAGCCGCGGCAACGTCGTCCTGCGTGCTCAAAGGATTGCAGCCCGCAATCGCAATCTCCGCCCCTCCTGCCCTGAGAGTGCGCACAAGGTTTGCTGTCTCCTTCGTTACGTGCAATGCAAGGCCGACGCGCATTCCTTTCAGGGGCTTTTCCTTTTCAAAACGCTTTTTGACTTCCATGAGCGCCTGCATCTGGCTCTCCGCGTATTCGATGTTGAGGGCGCCCTGCCCGGCCAAGTTAATGTCCTTCACCTTGAAATCAGCCACAATACCACCAAAACAGTCTTTGAAAACATTTCACGAAAATAGTATTTTTAAGGGTTTGGCTTGTGCTTGAGCGGTTGCATATCCTTCATCCGGCCATGGATTTTTTTTGCGCCCACCAGCAGTAAATTATTCCTATTCCTGCAAGGAATGGAATCAAACTGACCGGGCTTTTGAACAGCGTGAATCCGAAAAAGTAAACTGAAACAAGCCACAAATCAAATGCGGTGTAGACAACTGCCAGCCCCGTTAAGAGTATTTCTTCCGCGAAATCAGTCTTATCAATCTTTTTCACCAAAACCGCCAGAATTTTTGTGGCAACAAAAAAAATCAGCAGGACCATTGGCACGCCCAAGGGGGCAAATTTTATTCCGGACGCGTCAGCTATCGGCTTCCAAAACATGCTCTCAAGGCCCTTATTTTGGGCAAACAGCAAATCCAGCAGGCTGTCGAACAAAACCAGCGCAAAAATCAATGCCCATGCGGCCTTTTTTGAAAAAAACGGTTTCATGCTGTTCCACATTCCATGTTTTCTGAACGGGGTGCCACTTAAAACCTCACTATTTCCCTGAACGATTTTACCCTTTCCTCTATGTCTGAAATGCCGGTTTTTTTGAGGTTGTCCAATGAAAATCCTTCCGCGTTGAAGGATGCGACAGTGGAGGCGTACACGATTGCTTTCCGGAAATTCTTTTCCCCCAAATCCTTTGACTTTGCAAGATAGCCTATGAGCGCGCCGGCAAAGCAGTCCCCCGCTCCGGTCGGGTCAATGACATTTTCAAGGGGATATGCGGGCATGGCAAAAAAATCGTTTTCGGAAACCATTATGCTGCCGTGCTCGCCTTTTTTGATGATTGCGATGTCGGAGTCAAGCTTGAGGATTTCCCTTGCGGCCTTGATGAGGTTTGGCGTGTTGAACAGCATTCTCGCCTCGGAGTCGTTCATGAGGCAGATGTCAACCTCTTTCACAACCTCCAATACTTTTGCCCTCTGCGAGGAAATGTACATGTTCATTGTGTCGGCGAGGACAAGCTTCGGCCGCCTGTCCATCTGTTTCAGGACATCAAGCTGCAGTTCCGGATGGATGTTTCCCAAAAACAGGTAGTCGGCTTTCCGGTATGCTTCCGGCAGTTCCGGCCTGAAATTTTCGAAAACATTGACCTCGGTTTTTTTGGTTACCGCCTGGTTCAAATCGAACCCGTATTCGCCTTCCCAGAAAAAGGTTTTTCCTTGCGCGTGCGACAGTCCCTGCAAATCTATGCCGCGCTTTTCCAAAAAATCAGTGTGCTGTTTTGGAAAGTCTTTTCCGACCACGCCGACAATTCCCGGCCTGCAGAAATAGCCTGCCGCAACTGACGCGTAGGTTGCCGAGCCGCCAAGCGCGCGTTCGACTTTTCCGAAAGGAGTTTTGACTGAATCCAGGGCAACGCTTCCGACTATTACGACGTCAACCGTCATGCAAGGCCCCTTTTTTTGAGCGCTGCCTTGATGTTCGCAAGGTTTTCCTTTATTTCCCCGGAACAGTCGACTGTTTCAAGCAGGCCGCGCTTTTCGTATTCCGCCTTCAGCGGCTCGGTTGATTTCTTGTAGACTTCAAGCCTTTTCTTTATGGTTTCCGGCAAATCGTCTTCCCTTTGGAACAATTCCCCGCCGCACTCGTCGCACACGCCCGGCTTTTTCGGCGGCAGGTTCTTCATGTGGTAGATTTTTCCGCATTGCCTGCACTGCCGTCTCCACGAAAGCCTTTCAACAAGGACATCTTCCGGCGCGGACAATTCGATTACGATTGAAATCTTTTTGTCGTAATGCTTCAGGATCGCGTCAAGCATGCTGATCTGTGCAATGTTTCGCGGAAAGCCGTCAAGCATGAATCCTTTCCTGCAGTCCTTTTTGCCGAGCCTTTCCTCTATGAGGTATGCGACTGTGTGGTTGTCGACAAGCTCGCCTTTTGCGACGTTTTCCTTTATCTGCATTGCAAGAATGGAGCTTTCCTCGGCTTTCCTGCGCAGGATCTGGCCGCTTGAAACGTGCGGCACGCGGTAGGTTTTTTCAAGCCTCTGCGAAATGCTGCCCTTGCCGACGCCGGGCGGGCCGAAAAAAACCAGGTTCAATTCCATTCACTAACCACAATCCATTAGCATGCGAAAAAATAAAAAAGGCAGATATTGCCTATCGGACCCTGAAATCGACCACGACCTGCACTGTCGAGGCGGAAAACGACCGCACCCTTCTTTTTAGCAGAACATTGCTTTTTCTGCCCTGCTTTTGGCACGCTTCAGCTATCTCCGCCAGCGGCTGTTCAAAGGGATTCTGCCTCCCGGCAAACCTGTAAAAGTGTATCACGCCGCCTTTTTTCGCGCACGCAACCGCCGTCTGCAAAAAGGTTTCCCCGCCTTTCGGCAAGGGCATGACAATCCTGTCAAAGGCTTCCCCGAACTTTGGCAGGCAAACCCGGTTCACGTCTCCTTCGATGATTTCGATTTTGTCAGAGCACCTGTTGAGCACAACGTTTTCGCGCATCAGCCTTACCGCCTCGGGATTCAGTTCAATGGCAACCGCTTTTTGCATGGGCGAGTTTTTCGCAAACACGATTGGAAAAGGCCCGACTCCGGCAAAAAACGCGCCGACAACCTCGCCCGGCCTTATAAGTTTGCTGATTCGCAATCTTTCCGTGCCGAGGCGCGGGGAAAAAAAAACTTTCCCCAATGCAATCCTGAACTCGCATCCGGCTTCCCTGTAAAGCGCGAAACCCTTTTTTTCGCCGGCAATGATTTCAACCGGCCTGACACGGAATTCTCCGGAATGCACGCCCGTAATCTTTGCCACGGTTTTGATGTTCGGCCCCGAATCCAGCAGGGCCTTTGCAATTATTTTTTCCTTTTTTTCAAGTTCCGGCGGAATCTCTATTATCGCGGTGTCTCCAAGCTGGTCGTAGGAGGAAATGAGGCTTTCAAGCTCTTTTCCGGAAAGCTTTCCCTTCAGCCTTTCCTTCAGGCTGCCCTGCTTTAATTCTGATTTCTCGAATTTGAATTTTCCATGTTTTGCCTTCGCCCCAAATGTTTTCATCTCGCCTGCGGACAGCTTTTTTGCAAGGGGAAAAGTTATGCTGCCTTTGCTTTTTTTCGGCGCAATGCCTTTAACGAACAGATTTTTTTCTATGATGAAGCGCTTGGCTTTTTCCGCGTCCTTCAATCCGACTGCCAGGCCGAAAAGCAGGCTTGCCTTTTTTTCCATGAACCTATTATGCGTGCACAAGCCTTTTATTGTTTGGCGGCATACTTTTTTCATGCCGGAAATAAAGACAGTGCACTGCCTTGTTTACCCGTTTTTTGACGGAATGCCGCCAAACCAAAGGCTTGCACAGGCTGGTTCGGACTGGAAGGGAAGCTGGGCGAGGCAGGTCCAGAGAATTGCAAAGGATCCTTCTTCAATGCTTTTCGTTGTGCATTACCCGTGGTTGGCACCGGCCTTTCTTGATTCCGCGGGCCGGTTTTATTCGTGGGTTTCAAACATGCTTGGAAACCGGGCCGTAATAGTTGACAGTGCCAAATATGATTTCAGCCGCGATTTTGGGGGGATATGGAACGGATTTTCCCGCCATGTTTCCGGCACAGGCGCGTCTTTTTCAAAACAGGTGAAAATCATTGCCTATGGCACGCATTCCGGGCATTGCGTTCCGAGGCAGGGTGAGGCCCTGTTGAACGGGCTCCGCCAGTTTGCCCCCGGCAGCAGGTTTTCGCTTGAAGAGCATACCGGGCTTTCCGTGAAATACCCTTATGCGCATGCCGTTCATATGATCCAGTCTGCAAGGCCTGACTTGTGTCTGGTCCGTGATGAAGCGGCATCCGTTTGGCACGCAATTAACAGGAGCGGCATTTCAGTGGGCGATGCGAAACGGGCGCTGAGATCAGCCACAAGCTATGATGACATTTTTCATCTTGTGGAAAACCCGCAAGAAATTGCCGGCAGGCCAAAAGTTGGAAAACTGGAAACAAAAAAACGCATTGTACACGGCAGGCGCGTGTGAATTAACCTATAAAAAATGGTGCATTGTTCAAATTTTCTGGTGAGGCTGTGACCGGGCTTGTTGAAAACTTTTTTTATGGCCTGTGCAAGGGCACGTCGACCGACATTGTGCAGCGCTGCTTTGTGGAGCCCGCGCTTTCGCCGGGAGTGCAGGGCTACAATCCGGTTAACACGCTTGTCTACGGCGGCATTTTGCTCCTGCTATCGTTTTTCGTGATTTTTCCGCTGCTTGACAGGCGCGGAATAAAGTTTGATTTCAAATTCATTCTCGCGCTTTTGCCGTACATTTTGTTCGGCTCGGCCTTCCGCATCATCCAGGACATGGGCATTTTTCCGCGTTCGATTAACCCGCTTGAATTCGGCTATTACACCTACACTCCCGGCATTTGGTTCTTGACGGCGTTCATCGCCTTTGCCGGCATTGCCTTTGCGTGGCTTGCGGGCAAAAAACTCAAAACCGGTTTCCACAAGCCGTTTGCGGCTTTCGGCCTGCTGTTCTCGTTGCCGGTCCTTGCGTTCGACGTTTTGAATTTCAGGCTTGCGTCTGTCGGCGGGGTTTTCCTTGTTCTGGCAATGGTCGGCTTTGCCGTTCTTGCTGCAAAGCTTTTGCTTGAAAAGCTTTTGAAAAACAGGCTGCTTGAAAACCAGCTCAACCTGCTCGTGGTTGCCGGGCAGGCGCTTGACGGAAGCGCAACGTTTGTCGCAACCCAGGTTTTTTCGTGCGGCGAACAGCATCCATTGTCAAGCGCGATTCTCGGCGTTTACCCGATTGCGTTTGTCATAGTGAAAGTCGTTCTCGCAATGGTCATCCTGCATTACATTGAAACCGAAATACAGAACGAGAACCTTGCCGGTTTCGCAAAACTCCTGCTTTTGGTTCTGGGCATGGCCCCGGGCCTGCGCGACATGATAACAGTGGGAGTCGGAACGTGCCTGTGAATTTTGGGCGTTTCAGGGTTGTGGATGCATGCTGAAAATAATCGGCCTCGGCCTGAAGCCAAAGCACCTGACTCTGGAGGCGCTTGAAGAGGCGAAATCCTGCAAGCAGGTTTTCCTTGAAACCTACACAAGCGTTTACTCGGATGGCAGTGTTGCCGAGCTTGAATCGCTTTTGGGCAAAAAGGTTTTGCAGGCCGGCAGGAAAAGCGTCGAGGACGACCTTGCCGCTTTTGTTGCAAACGCGAAAAAAGAGGACATTGCCCTGCTTGTCTTCGGCAACCCTTTGAGCGCGACGACGCACATAGAAATTTTGCTTGAATGCAAAAAGCAGAACGTGAAATGCGCTGTCCGCGCTGGCATCTCGGTTTTCGACTTTTTGGGAAAAACAGGTTTGAGCCAGTACAAGTTCGGCCGCACCACAACCATTGTCGAACCGGAGAAAAATTTTGCACCCGAATCGTTTTACGATGCCATAGCGGAAAACTCCAAAGCCGGCCTGCACTCGCTCTGCCTGCTTGACATCAAGGCGGAAAAGGCAAGGCTTATGGCAGTGAAAGAGGCAATTGAAATCCTCGAGGGAATTGAAAAAAAGCGCGGCAAAAGCGCAAAAATCATTGCAAACGCAACGCTTGCCGGCATTTCGCAGGCCGGGAGCGCGCACGAGAAAATTGTTGCAGGCAAGGCTGCCGAACTGAAACAGGTTTCTTTCGGCGTTCCGGCCTGTCTCATAGTCTGCGGCAAACTTTCGGACAAGGAAAAGGAAGCTTTGGCGGAGTTGGCGAAAAATGCCTGAACTGGAATCGGAGCTGAAGGCGAAGGTTGCGCATTACCGCAGGCTTACTGAAAAAGCCTTGCAAAAAGTTTCGGTTGCGAAAGGCATTTCCGTGGAACAGAAGAAAACCGCGGATGATTTCCTGAAAATGGCGAAAGATTATTTTTCGGATGCCGGGCATTTTGAAAAAAAAGGCGAACTCCCGACTGCCTTGGCGGCCTACAGCTATGCGCATGCCTGGCTTGACGCGGGCGTCCGCTCCGGCATCCTCGACGGCAAAGGCGACGACAAGCTGTTCGTCCTGCCGTGATTTTGCCGCGTTTTTCACGCGTTCGTGCAGGCAGGGTCTGGCCATTCCCGCCATTCAAAACCCTTAAAAAAACAAAGAACATATTTGTGTGCGATTCTGATGCCGTTGTATGGAAAGCCCAGGGGTTCCGGTTCGGGCCTGGATTTCGACTTTTCCGTTGAATCGCTGAAAAAGCCGCTGCTGGCGATTGTCGCGCTCGTCGTATTGTTTTTCCTTGCGCAGACCTTGCTCGCGTTTTTTTCGCCGAAACCGATGGAGTTTTCTTTCGACAGGAATCCATTGAATCTTGGGGAAAGCCAGAGCGCGGTCTTGTCTGTAACTGTGAAAAACGTTTTTGACAAGACCGTCGAAGGCGCGGTTTTAAGCGTTCAGCCGGTCGACAGGCAGAACATAATAGTTTTTCCCGCGCAGAAAGGCATTGAAATCCTCGGCAGGGGCGAGAAACGCGTTTTCGACTTCAATGTTAGGCCCAATCCGAACGGCAGCATTTCTTCCGGCGACTACAAGCTCAAAATCACGCTTGAAATCGCAGGCAAGAGTTTCGAGGAAGAAACAACGCTCTCCATAAAAACCGCGTGATGGAAATATAGGCGATGATGAAGTTAACGCCTAATATTTTATTTCAAATGCCGGGAATTCGCCTGTCGCTTCCAGCCACTCGCTTTCGACTTTTTCGACTGCCGAGTGCGGAGAGCCTGAAGCGAGCCAGTTTTCAAGCACTTCAAGCTTTTCCTTCGGCCCTTCCGCTACGACTTCGACTCTGCCGTCAGCAAGGTTTCGGCAAAAGCCTGTCAGGCCAAGTTTTGCGGCTTCCTTTTGGCAGTGCGCCCGGAAGAAAACGCCTTGCACGTGGCCGGCAACGGTTGCGTGCAGCCGTTTGTTTTGCATTTCGTTTGCGGCTTGCATACTGCTAGAAAATAGAAACAGAAAAAAAGAAAAAGTAAAGGCGGATGCTTATTTTTCGCCTTTTTTCTGCTTTATCATGCGGATGAGCCTTGCGTTCTGCTCTGAAATGTAAGGGTATTTGAATGGCTCAAGCTCTATTTTTTTGGACGGTATGTGCCCAAAGGCGACGAATGTGTCGTACACTTCCTTTGTGAACTGTTCGCTGAAGCCTTTGGGCCTCACGTCCTCGTCCTTTGCTCCGGCCTTTTTCTTGTCGTCTGCCATGTTACCACCATGCCCTAAATACTGTGTCCCTTTCCGGATTTAAAATGCTTTACACGTCGTAGTAAAGCTTGAATTCCCACGGGTGCGGCCTCAGCCTTATGGCATCCACGTCGTTGACGCGCTTGAATGCAATCCACATGTCGATGAGGTCCTTTGTGAAGACGTTTCCTTCGAGGAGGAACTTGTGGTCCTGTTCCAGCGCGTCCAATGCTTCGTTCAGCGAACTCGGCACGGTCTTAAGGCTTTTCGCCTCATCCGCTTCGAGGTCGTAGAGGTCCTTGTCAAGGCTGTGCCCCGGCTCAATCTTGTTTTTCACGCCGTCCAATCCTGCCATCAGCATTGCCGAGAATGCCAGGTACGGGTTGCAGCTCGGGTCAGGCGTCCTGAATTCTATGCGCTTTGCCTTTTCGCTCTGCGAGTACATCGGAATCCTTATTGCGGCTGACCTGTTCCTCTTCGAATAAATCAGAATGACCGGTGCCTCGAAGCCCGGCACCAGTCTCTTGTAGGAATTTGTCGTCGGTGCAATGAATGCGCACAATGCAGGCGCGTGCTTTAGTATGCCGCCAATGTAATGCAATGCCATTTCGCTTAAGCCTGCATATCCTTTCGGGTCGTAGAACAGGTTTTTGCCGTTTTTCCACAGCGACTGGTGCGAGTGCATGCCGCTGCCGTTGTCCGAAAACATGGGCTTGGGCATGAAAGTCGCGGTCTTGCCGTGCTTGCTTGCAACGTTTTTGACGACATACTTGTAAGTCATCACCTTGTCCGCCATGCTGAGCAATGAGTCGAACCTGATGTCGATTTCGGCCTGGCCTCCGCTTGCAACCTCGTGGTGGTGCGCTTCGATGTCAAGGCCCATGCTCTGCATTGCAAGGACCATTTCGCTTCTGATGTCCTGCTGGGAATCGTTCGGCGGAACCGGAAAATAGCCTTCCTTGTGGCCGATTTTGTAGCCGGGGTTGCGGCTTTGCCCGCAGCAGCCGTCTCCTTCCTTTCTGCCGCTGTTCCATGCCCCCTCATCCGAGTCGATATAATGGAATGCCGAAAACTCGTTCTGGCCGTATCTGACGTCGTCGAAAATGAAGAATTCCGCTTCCGGGCCGAAGTATGCTGTGTCGGCTATTCCTGAGTCGAGCAGGTGCTTTTCGGCCTTTTTTGCGATGTATCTTGGGTCGCGGCTGTACCATTTGCCGGTTTCAGGGTCCTTCACGTCCGCAATTATGCTCAGTGTCTTGTTGAAGAAGGGGTCGACGCGCGCGGTGGATGCGTCCGGCATCAAAAGCATGTCCGATTCGTTGATGTCCTGGAAACCTCGGATGGAACTGCCGTCAAAGCCTAGGCCGGCTTCGAAGGAGCCCTCGTCGAACATTGCGCTCGGCACGGTGAAATGCTGCCATTTGCCCGGCAGGTCGATGAATTTCACGTCGACAAAGTCAAGCTTTTCGGATTTTATGAATTCCAGAACGCTTTTGTGGACCATTTGCATTACCCCCGAAAAACCCGTCGCCTTCCCTTCATGGACGACCGGTATCTGATGCCTTGAAAGAAGCGGACTTATTTAATACACAATGATATGCCCCGGTCCCTTAAAAACGTGCCGCCGGAGGGGCAAAAAAAATTTTAAAAAAATGCATCCTGAACCGTCAGATTTAAAAATTTTTTAATGCATGAAGCTTATCTGTGAAATTCTGGGGGCGGTCTTTTGGAAATCGACGCGACGGACAAGAAAATCCTGAACATGCTGCTTGAGGGCAACAATCCGAGGTACAAGGACATAGCAAAGCAGCTTGGCATAACCATCGGCACGGTGCACAACCGCATCAAGGCGATGGAGGCAAACGGCATAATCTCGAAAATCGTGCCGGTCGTGGACTCGAAAAGCCTTGGCTACGACGTTGTCGCGCTCATAAACATTTCCATAAAGGGCGGGCACCTGGAGAAAATCGAGCAGAAATTCGCAAGGCACAAGAACGTCTGCTCGGTTTACGACGTCACCGGCGACTTTGACTCGCTTATCATCGCGAAGTTCAAGGACACGTCCGAGCTGAACGCGTTCGTCAAGAAGCTCCTGGCCGAAGAGTATGTGACGAGGACCAATACGAGCCTGATACTCAACATCGTGAAGGAAAGCGTTTCGCCCGGCATGATTGAGTGAACGGCCAGGCAAAAGTTCTGGTGACTGGCGGATATGCCGGAAACGCTATTTTGCCTTTTTCCCAAGATGCTCTTCAAGCTTTGCGTGCAGCTTTTTTTCCATTACGCCGATTATCGCTTTCTGCTCGCTTTTCACGTATAATGCTGCAATCGCGCCGACCGAGTAGAGGAAGACCGCGACGCCGAACAGGATGTAAAACGCGGTGAAAAGCTTTCCGATCTCCGTTACCGGGTGCACGTCCCCGAAGCCGACTGTTGAAAGCGTTGAAACCGCAAGGTAGAACGAGTCGATCAGAGTAAAGCCCTCGTGCAGGTTGTAGAATGCGGTTCCGACGAAAATCAGGAAAAGGATTGCCATGGCAAGGCTGAGAATCTGGATTTTTTTCGCCGTCCAGTTCATTGCCCGCACCTTTGGATGCCCTCGGCCGCGTAATCGCCCTGTGTCAGGACAAGCTCCGGTTTCAGGTTTTCAAAGCTCTTGAGCGTGCACGTGAAGTCGGTTTCCTGCGTGTCATCCGGCGCGATTTCAATGAATGCCTTGTTGAGTTCGAAACCTTCATCGCATTTCATTATGCAGCCGCCAGAAGAATCCTTCACTGCAATGGTTGCGGCAAACTTCTTGATTTCATCCGAATTGTTGGTGAATGCGGCGGTGCACACCAGTGAATTGCCTATTCCGGGAATGAACGAGGAAGAGCATTCGAGCGGCGCTATTTCCAAGCCGCCCAGAATTTGCGCAGGCAGCCGGTTGTTCGTGAACTGCTGCAGGGAATTGTCGTCGGCGAGCGGCGCGATGCCGGCGGGCACTTCGATGTTTGCCTGCGATCCGCCGTTGCCGGAATTTTGCTGTTGCCCGGGAGCCTGCGCGCAGCCGGACAGGAAAACCGAAAGCAAAACCATGGCGAATGCGGTTTGTGGTTTCATGGAATCCATTATACCTTTGGTTTACCACTTTAAATGCTTTTTCCTCGCCGAGCCGTTTCCGTCCGGCTGGTTCGGAACTAAGGCGTATTGCTAATCGCAATACGCCGAGTAGGCTGTTTGTGCATAAGTGGTATTGCGCAAGCAATACCACGCAAGGGGTTTGCAAGGGGCGCTAGCCCCTGCGTTGTGAACAGCCGAGTAAGCAGAATAAAATTTTAGGCGTTTTTGAGTTCGGATTTCCGCAGCTTTATGCCGGAGCCTGCAAGGAACTGCTTTGCGTGCTCGGATGCCCAGTACTCGTCGCCGTAAACGACTTCCGTTATGCCGGAGGCGATTATGACTTTTGCGCAGTGCTGGCATGGCGATGAGGTGATGTAAAGCGTTGCCCCCTCCACAGGAATGCCTGCGCGTGCGCAGAAAACAATCGCGTTTTCCTCGGCATGGATTGTTCGGATGCAGTGCCCGTCCACCATCAGGCAGCCGACGTCGATGCAGTGCGGCTGGCCCGGCGGAGAGCCGTTGTAGCCGGTCGCGATTATGCGCTTGTTCTTTACGAGAACCGCGCCGACGCTCCTGCGCGGGCAGGTCGCGCGCTTTGACGCGAGTTCCGCGATTGCCATGAAATAATCGTCCCAGGACATCCTGTCGGAATGCGAGTGCGCCTGCTTTGCGCCCCGCCCGCTTTCCCGTGTTTCTTTTCCTTCAGCCAAAAACTTTTCCCCCGCTAAAAGTCCGTTGTGTAGTGCTTAAAACTGTTTTTGTCGTTCCGTTGGCGTTTTCAGGGCCTTCTTTTCGGCGGCTTGCGCGGCTCGCCGTGTTCCTCGCGGGCGGGCCTGTGCCCTTCCTGCCGGGGATGCTGAGCGCTTTCGGCGGCCTGCGCCGCAATTTCTTCCCAGCTGCGGCCTGTAAAGATTTCTCTTGTGATATGGTCCGCGGCTATCCTGACTAACAGCCTCTGTTCACGGGTCCGCCGGTCATGGGGTATTGCGTTGGCTACTGCTATGCTTTCGGGGCTTAGGAAGTCTATGCCTTTCTCTTGGGCCAGGATTTGGAGGCACTGCAGGGCCCTTTGTTCTTTCGGGCTTTGTTTTCGGCGCTTGGGGGTTTCTCCGGGCGTTGCCTCCGGCGGACGCTTGCCGGTTTCGGGCCTGACGAATTTGTCAGACGCCGCTTTCGCAGCGAGTTGAATCATTCCGCCAAGGTCAAGATCGTTTCTCGCCGAAGAAAAAGTTCCCTTGCCCAGCCTCGTGACGACTTCATTTCTGCAAAGTCTTGCAAGCTGCTGTCGCTCGTTTTCAGGCAGTGAGTTCAAACTTATGCCGTTTTCCCTCAGTCCCGCATGAATATAGGCGGACGCAAAACCCCACAGCGCATCCAAAGCTTCTCTGTTTCCCAGCCGCGCCTTTACTGCGAGATCGCGCCATTGCGTTGAATTCAGGAGTTTTGCAGGGTCGTCTTTTCGCATGCACTCAGCCAAAGCATTAAATGTCAGTTCCCATATTTTAAGTTGCCGCGGGCGAAAGTTCAGGCTTTTCAAGTGACGGCTCTTTTCTTGCGCCCGTACGGCCCGTTTGCGTAAAACATTTCTTGCTGCGTTTTGGCTGCATTATCTTCCATGGCTTCTTCTCGGCTGTTTGGGGGTTTCATGCGGCGGCAATGGCTTATGGCGTTCCGGGTTCCTGTGCGGCAGCGAATCCCTTAGCAGGTTCCTTCCGCGAGACAGGCGGCTTCTGACTGTTCCGACTGGAACACGCAATAGCTGTGCCGCTTTTTCATATGTTAACCCGTGTAAGTCCACAAGAACCACTGCCTGACGGAATGCGTCGGGAAGTGCGGCGAGGGTATCCCGCAAATCTTCGGGCAATTGCCTATCTTCCAATATTTTGTCCGGAGTTGGCGCCGGATCCGCCTGCCCTGTGACCCGGTCCATGTGCTCATCCATTGGCGCCATTTCGGGGGTTCTCTGCGCCCGCCTGTATCGGTTTATCCCCACATTCGTGGCGATCCTGTACAGCCATGCAAATACTCCGGGGTCCCCGTTGCCGCGGAATTCGAATCTGCCGGATGCACGGAATGCCCGGACAATTGTGTCTTGTGTCAGGTCCTCTATTGCGTCCACGGTAAGTTCCGGAAACGTTTTTCTAAAATACTCGAATATTTGCGGCCGCGCCCGCCTGAAAAATTCATCCTGCGCGCCCATGTTCCCGCTTTGCGCCCGCCCCAAAAGCAAGGCAAGCTTGTTGTTGTCGCCTGTTTGAGCCATTCTGCCGCCTTTTTTCCTTGCATAACTTAAATACTTTTTCATTTATTTAAACCATGATGCCGGCGTTTGCAGTTGACGATTCCGTTCTTGCGCGCAGGGCCGCGCATCTTATCCGCGAAAATTTTTCGCATGAAACGGTTTCAAACCTCCTGGTCGTGCGCTTCGGGAAGAAATGGCGCACCAAGCTCGGGCACATAAAGCCCTTGCGGAAAGACGCGGAGTTCGGCTCGCTGATTGAAATCAATCCGCTTATCTGCCATCCAAGCGTGCCGGAATTCGTTCTGGACGCAACGCTGCTGCATGAGCTCATACATTACTTCGACGGTTTCGGCTCGAACAAGCAGCGCAAATACCGGCATCCGCACAAAGGGGGGGTCGTGGACAGGGAGATGGCGTTGCGCGGCTTCGGCGAAATCCTGAAAAAGCAGAAGAAATGGCTGGACGGGAACTGGCAGGGCCTGTGCGCGGAAAACAGGGTGTAAGATTCATTTCGGCTTTCATTCATTTTTATGAAAATTTTTTAGTTTTGGGTTTTGTTTTGCTGTTTTTTTTAGATTTTTTCAATTTTTTTGAACCCAATATTTAAATAGGCGGGCGCGCATTTCAGTGTTATCGCCTTTTTTGCCGGCCTTTTCTGGGGCTGGCTGCGGCGGGGGTTCGGTTGTGATGGAAATTAAAAGAGTCCTGCCTTTGTTCCTGTTTTTTTCATTGCTTGCACCCGCCGCGTTTGCACAGGCTCCTGCGGGCATCGATTCCGGTGACGTCGCGTGGGTTGCGGCCAGCGCCGTGCTTGTGATGCTCATGACGCCCGCATTGGGCTTTTTTTACGGCGGCCTTGTGCGCGCAAAAAACCTTTTGTCGGTCCTCACGCAGAGCATGGCGATTTTTGCCGTGATGGGCATTGTCTGGGCGCTTGTGGGTTTTTCGCTTGCCTTCGGCAGCGGCAACGGCTTCATCGGCTCGCTTGAATGGATTGGCCTGAACGGCGTGGGCGAAGCGCCCTTTGCAGCCTATGCTGCGACAATCCCTTTGCTGTTGTTTTTCTTTTTCCAGCTGAAGTTTGCGGCAATCACGCCCGCGCTTATCATCGGGGCGTTCGCCGAGCGCATAAGGTTTTCCTCTCTTTTGGTTTTCACGGTTCTTTGGGCAATCCTTGTTTATGCGCCCATTGCGCACTGGGTGTGGGGCGTCGGCGGATGGCTGCGCGCCCTGGGCGCACTGGACTTTGCAGGCGGGACAGTCGTCCACATTGCCGCGGGCTTTTCCGCGCTTGCCGCAGCATTGGTCGTGGGAAAGCGCAGGGATTTCGGCAGGAAATCATTCCATCCCAATAACATTCCATTCGTGATTCTTGGTGCAGCATTGCTGTGGTTCGGATGGTTCGGTTTCAACGGCGGAAGCGCGCTTGCCGCAAACGGCCTGGCGGTAACGGCTCTGGTCACGACAAATCTTGCCGCGGCTTCAGCCGCCTTTGCGTGGATGGTTGTCGACCGGGTTTCCAAAGGCAAGGTTTCGGCGACCGGCATTGCAATCGGCGCGGTCTGCGGCCTTGTCGCAATCACTCCCGCTTCAGGTTTTGTCACGCCGCTCGCGTCAATCCTTATCGGCCTGGTTGCAGGCCTGCTGTGCAATTTTGTCGCGAACTGGCGCGCGAGCAGGAATTACTTTGACGATTCCCTGGACGTGTTTGCGTGCCACGGCGTCGGCGGAGTGTGGGGCGCAATCGCGACAGGATTGTTTGCGAGCGTTGCAGTGAATTCCGCGGGCGCGAACGGCCTGTTTTACGGCAACCCGAAACTTTTGGTTGCGCAGGTAATCGCGGTTGTTTCAGTCGCCGCATTTTCCTTCATCGGCTCGTTTGTCCTGCTGAAAGCCATTGACGCAGTGCATTCCCTGCGGGTTTCGCCCAAGGCCGAGGAAGAGGGTTTGGACAGCGCGACGCACGGTGAAATCGCTTACAGGTGAATGGCGGCAAAACAGGCCGTCATTTCTTCATTTTTTCGGCAAGAATCCTTTTCACGTTTTCCTTGAACTGTTCCTTGAATTCCGATGGAAAGCTTCCGGCCGCGGCTGGAACGTGGCCTCCGCCGGAAGCGTTCGGAATGCCCTTCACCGCTGTTTCCGCAAGCTCGTTCATTTTGATTTTGAAATCCTGCCTTCTCGCCGAGAAATAACACCTGCCGTTGCTGCACTGGGCCAGGATGATGGTGGTGTCCGGCTTTTCCCGGCTTATCATGTTCACCACGTATGATTTGATTTTGTTTTTTGATTCGACTTTGTAGAATTCGAGTCCGAGTTCCGGGAAGCTTTCCATGCCTTTGACCGCGTGCTTGTACCCGGTTTCGATTTCCTTTTTCAGGATTTTTTCGAATTTGATGAACCTGCTTTTGAAAACCCTTTTCGGGGTTTTTGCGTTTACGGCGAATTCCCTGAAAAGGCCGGGTAGCTCGGAGCTTTTCACTATTGCGACCGCCTGTATGAGGTTTTCAAGGCGCTTCAGTTCAGCAAGCGAGATTTTGTTGCTTTCCTGCGTTTTTTTGAAAAAGCCCTTCCATGTCTCATAACCCATGTCGCCGAGAATGCCCACGCACGCAATCCACGCCAGGTCTTCCAGGTTTGCCTTTTTGGAGAACAGGTCGAACGTGAGCTTTGCGTTTATGTACCTGCTCGGGTCTAATTTTTTTTCCATGTCGACCGCTTTTATGAAAACAGTTTTTTCCGAGTTGAGGTCGCAATATTTCTTGTGGTGGTCTATTATGAGAAAACGTTTCAGGTTTTTTTCCATTTCTTTCGGGCAATCCGGAAACTGGTCCACGCACACGTCGACCATTATCGCCTTGTCCGCTTTTTTTTTCCCGAGGGTTTGTGCAAGGCTGGTGTTTTTGCAGGCCTCATAGCCAATCGGCTTTACAAGCACTATTTCGGGCTTTACCGGAAGCCTTTGCAGTGCCAGGAAGACAATCAGGCCCGAGCAGACGCCATCCGGGTCGTTGTGGTGGAAAATTGCCATTCTGTCGGTTCCGGCCAGGCTGTCCAGAAAATCAGAGAATCCAGACAAGAGGGCAGCTTTGTCCATAAACCTTATTTGCGGGATTAGTGTTTTAATTGTTATTACTTTATTAGCTTACGGTGCTGGAATGGGATACGCGCACGTCAACAGCAAGGGCATAACCTATTACCTGCACAGGCGCGGCAACCTCTACTATTTTTCGAAAAAGCCCGAGGAAAGCGTCGACCTGCCCGAGCATGCGCGCATTTTCGAGAACGAGAAGACCGGCATGCTGATAGTCAAGATTGACATTCTGGGGAAGTGATTTTCCATCAAGTATGGCAGCAGGGCTTTTTCGGAGGCCGTGGCGCATTATTCCGGTGCTTTGCCGCTTTTGAAGGGCAAAAGCGTGCTTGTCCTGCTGTCAGACATAAAAGATTCCGATGCCTTTTTTTCGTGCGCCCCGCTTAGCAGGGCCGCGGACAACGCAGAAGCCGATTTTGAAATGTGGGTTTCGGACGGCAAATCCGAGTCAATGCCCGTCATGGAAAAAACCTGGGGACTGTTTGAAAAGGCGAAGGCTGGCGAAAAAGCCGGCGGCGCAAAAGAATTGCGCGAATTCATTGCGGAAGTGGACAAGAAGGCGAAAGTGAAGGGTTTTTCCGCAATTTTCCGCAGGCCGGAAATAATCCTGTGCGCGGAAAAAAACGGTTTTTCGTGGAACGGCAAAAAAATCGCGTTCAAGCCGGGCTGGTTCAAAGAATACCGGGGCAGGGAACTGCTGGAAACCTGCGGCCGCATACTGCAAAGCGGTTTTGCATTGAAAAAAGGTGAAAAATTTTCAATCGGCTTCGAATGCATTCCTTCCGCGAAAAGGCTTGAACTGCCGCTGGAGGATTACCTTGACAATTTTGCTATGGCGCACGCAATGGCATTGAAAGCGAAGGCTTTGGGCGCAAAGCCGGGCCTTGCTGCCGGCACGAACAGGAAAACCCAGCTTGAACCGCTTGTGGCGTGCGCGGACTTGAAGACAACCCTTGCCGGCTGCGAATACTCGAAAAACATCGGCGAACCGGTTTTCAGGAAATTCAGGCGGCTATCCCAATTCATCGGCTCGCAAAGGCTCAAGCCATCCGATGCGAGCTTCGGAATCCACGGCAAGGGCTATCCCGGCAAGCATTTTTTCGGCACGTATGTCGGGTATCCGACGCCGAACCGGAAAAGCCGCTGGAGTGCGCCCGGCCAGATGTTCCTGAAGCCATGGTGGAACGTGCAGACAAGGCATGACACGAGAATGCCGAAGACGCGCTATGCCATAACCGAAACCCTGCCGATCGACAATTTCATCCGCACCTGCAACATAAGCTATGCGCAGATGCACAAAAAAAATCTTTTCATAAAATCCGTGCTTGACGCATCTTCGAAGATTTTCGTGCGGGGCAGGGAAATTAACGGCGTTAAAACAGACCTTGTAGTCGACATGGATTCCGTGAGGAAAGCCAATGTCATAATCTGGGAATCGGATTCCGACGTGACGTCGAAAATTTTCAAGGAAGCCTTCCGGCGTTTTGGAGTCAGGGCAGGCGAATTTGCGAACTTTCCCGGCGGGGAAACATTTTTCACGCCGTACAAAATGGATGGAACATTCGTCGGCGACGAAATAATCAACATAGACCAGAGTTACAGGATCCCGAAAAGCAATCCGCTCGTGGTTCAGGTCAAAAACGGCCGCTATGCGATGCTGAAAGGCGACAGGGTTCTGCTGCAAAAATTTGAAAAGCGCAAAAAGGACGCCTTGAAGGTTTTGGGGGAAAAAGCGAAGCACAAGAGCCTTCCCGCGGAAGTTGTCAAGTCCATGCGGCAGAACTTTGACCGCGTCGGCGAATTCGCAATCAACACGAACCCGAAAGCCGGGCACGGCCGTTACCTCATCGAAATGGAAAAGATGGCAAACATGATGCACATAGCCCTCGGCTCAGGTTTTGAGCCGAAACGCGAAACTGTCTACCATTGCGACATCGTCATAAACGCGCCCCGCCAGAAGATGGACATTTTCGGCGTCGACAAAGAAGGCAGAAAGCGGTTCATTCTCAGAAACGGGAAGTTTGTGGTCTGATTGAAGGAAAAAATCGCAGAGCTTTTCCGCATTTCCGGCGCAAAAGCGGTTTTCCTGAGGCGCGGCTCCAATTCAAAGGACCCCAATTTCACGTATTTTTCCGGCCTGCCGGAAAACATGGCGGAAAGCGCCTTCATGGTTTTGAATTCCGGTTCCAGGCCGGCAGTCTTCACAAACGTCCTTGATTTCGGGCAGCTGCGGAAGGCGCATGGAATCACAGTCAAAAAAATAGAGGGCCGGGAAAAATTCTTCTCCGTGCTGAAAAAAGCCGCGCCCGCGAAAAAAATCGGATTCAATGCCGACACGGTCAGCGTGAACTATCTTGGCATGCTGAAGCGCGGCCTGAAAGGAAAAAAATTCGTGGATGTTTCGGAACAGCTTGAAAAAGTGCGCGAGACAAAAACCGCGCACGAAATCAGGCTTGTGGCGAAAGCCGTGAAAATCTCGGAAAAAGCCGCGGACGCAATCCCGGATTTTTTCAGGCCCGGCATGACCGAAAAACAGCTCGCGGAAAAAATCGAGTCGGAACTCTTCGCCGGCGGCGCCGAAGGCCTGGCCTTCAACACAATCGTTGCCTCGGGAAAAGGCGCGTCCGTTCCGCATTACGTTCCGCAGGCGAAAAAAATCGGAAACGGGTTCCTGCTGGTTGACTTCGGCGGCAAATACAGGAACTATTGCGCCGACCTTTCGCGCACTTTCTTTGCAGGCCGGGCAGACACGAAGGGCAAGGAGATTTATGAAACGGTTTTTGAGGCAAAAACCCTTTCACAACAGCTGATACGCGAAGGCGCCAAGGCAAAAGACATCTTTCTGCAGGCCGACAACTTTTTGAAGGAACATCTGGGAAAGGGCATGCAACACGGCCTGGGGCACGGCCTCGGCATTGAAGTGCACGATTCGCCCTCCGGCTTTCTCGCCAACTCGAAAGACGTTTTGCGGAATGCAATGGTTTTGACTGTCGAACCCGGACACTATTGGAATGGCGGCGGCGTGAGGATAGAGGATGACGTTGTCGTGTCCGGCCGCGGCTGCAAAGCCTTAAGCAAAGCGCCTGCGGAATTGATTGAACTGTGAACAGGCTTTGATCGTGAATTCCTTGATTTTTTTGGAAATATGCAGTGTTTTCTATGCCCATCGTGAAAAGGTTTGCCTGCACGTTTGACTCAAAGCGGCTGCAAAAAGAAAAAGCAGGCCTGTTGATTGCGGGCAGCGGCCTGGCCGGCCTGTCAGCAGCGTTTCACGCTTCAAGGATTGCTCCGGAAGAAAAGATTATCGTGGCGGCAAAGACCCTGCCTGAAAAAAGCAGTTCGTTCAAGGCGCAGGGCGGAATTGCATGCGCGTTCTCTCAAAACGATTCGCCTGAAAAGCTTGCTTCCGATACAATCCGCGTCGGCTATGGCCTGTCCGACAAAAAAGCCGTGCAAATCCTCGCAAAAGAAGGCAAAGGCGCAATGGAGGAACTTATCGGCATGGGCCTTGAATTCGACAAATCCCTTTCAGGCGAAATCGCCCTCGGCTTGGAGGCGGCGCATTCACAGAACAGGGTTTTGCACATCGGCGGCGACGCAACCGGAAAAAGCCTTACGCGGTTTTTTTTGAGCCTTGTGAAGGAACGGCCGAATGTTGAGGTTCGCAAAAACTTTCACCTGCTTGAACTGCTCGGGCAAAAAGGCGTTTCCGGCGCGCTTTTGTCTGAAAATGGTAAACAAACAATTGTGCTGGCAAATGCAATCATCATTGCCTCCGGCGGGTATTCGTCGGTTTTTTCCAATTCAACGAATTTTTCCGAGAACGCCGGCGAGGCGTGCGCGATTGCGCGGAGGGCCGGTGCAAGGCTTCAGGACATGGAGTTCGAGCAATTCCATCCGACCGCGTTCCGTGCAGGCGACGGCATGTTTTTGGTGAGCGAGCGCGTGCGCGGGGAAGGCGCTTTGCTTGTGAACTCGAAAGGCGAAAGGTTCCTGGAAAACCTGCCGGGCAAGGAGCTTGCGCCGCGCGACGTGGTGGCGAGAAAAATCTTTGAACAAATTTCCAAAGGCGAAAAGGTTTTTCTCGACGTTTCCGGAATTCCGGATTTTGCCGCAAAGTTCCCGTCCATTTCAGCAGGCTTAAAGGAACGCGGCTTTCGCCTGTCCGGAGGCATGATTCCAGTAGAGCCGGCGGCGCATTATTCGATCGGCGGAATCAAAAGCGATGTCGATGGCAGGACAAACCTTCAAGGCCTGTTCGTTGCCGGGGAAGCTTCGTGCACAGGCCTGCATGGCGCGAACAGGCTTGCGTCAAATTCCCTTATGGAAACAATTGTTTTCGGAAAGCGCGCAGCGGTTTCGGCGTGCAGGGAAAAAACCAAAAAGCCTGGCGCGCAGAAAAACGTGCCAGCGAAAAAAGCTTCCGCAAATGCGGATAATAGCGTGGTTTCGGAAAAGATTTTGCAATTGCGCAATGCGATGTGGCTTGGCTGCGGAATCGTGCGCAATGAACCCGGCCTCAAGAGCCTGCTTTCGGAAATCGCGGCTTTGCAAAAAGGGTTTTTCTGCGCGCAAACCGAAAAGGAAGCTGAATTCCATAACATGGCTTTTGCGTGCAATGCCATCGTGTCATGCGCATTGAAGCGCAGGGAAAGCAGGGGAACGCATTACCGTTCAGATTATCCGAACACCGCGCCGGTTGCAAGGCATTCGGTTTTCTGATTTGGGGAAAATCTTAAAAAGCGGATAATCATAAGTTTGTTTCATGGCGAAATCTTTCGGGGCAATTTTTGTTCCGGTCCTCCTTGTTTCCGTTTTACTGCTTTTAGGCTGCGCCCAGCAATCGCAGTCCAACCAGCAAACAGGCGGTTCCGCTTCGAGCGGCAACGGTTCCACGGCAAAAACCGGGGAAGTCAAATCATTTGACGTTGTGGCAAAGCAGTTTGAATTCGTGCCCGGCACTATAACCGTCAAAAAGGGCGACACTGTCAGGCTGAAAATCACCAGCAAGGACGTAGAGCACGGCATCGCGATTCCGGAGTTCGGCGTGGACAAGACCATTCCTGCGGGTGAAACAGTCACTGTTGAATTTGTCGCAAGCAAGACAGGAACATTCGAGTTCCACTGCAACGTTTTCTGCGGCGAAGGGCACAAGGAAATGACCGGAAAACTTGTGGTTGAAGAATAAAGCGCGCAATCTTCTTTTTCGAGGTATTCCTTTTTTTTATCTCACGTATTCGTCCCAGCTTTTTATTTCAATGTCTTCCAGGTCCATTTTTGCGATTGCGTCGATGAACTGCTTTGCGATCTGCAGGTTTGTTATGAGCGGAACGTTGAAATCAACGGTTGCGCGCCTCAACAGGTAGGCTCCGCCAGTCGAATCGATTTTTTTGGAGTTGTCCGGAACGTTTATTACCATGTCAATCTTTTTTTCCGACAGGTAGTCTTTGACGTTGGGCTTTTTCTTTTCCTGCACCTTGTGCAGCATCTTGCATTCTATGCCCTCGTTTTTGAGGAATTTCGCGGTGTTGTCGGTTGCGTAAACCCGGTACGCGCGCTTTTTGAGCAGTGCTTTAAGCGAATCCAGGAGCTTGAACCTGTTTTCGTCGCCGCTCACGCTGACAAGAATGCTTTTTTCGGGAATTTTCTGGCCGGTTGAAAGCATTGCCTTCAGCAAGGCATCATCCAAATCCTTTCCCAGGCAGCCGACTTCGCCGGTCGAAGCCATTTCTACTCCGGAAATGGGATCGGCGCCTTTCAGCCTCGAGAAGGAGAACTGTGCCGCCTTGACTCCGACATGGTCCAGTTCCAAAAGCGATTGCTGTAATGGAAGGACATTGCTTTTCATTATGGCTGTTGCCGCCAATCCCGCAAAGTCCGTGCCGGACACCTTTGAAACGAAGGGAAACGAGCGCGAGGCGCGCAGGTTGCATTCTATTACCCGCACCTTGTTGTTTTTGGCTATGAACTGGATATTGAATGGCCCGGTTATCTGCAAGGCTTCGGCAATCCTTTGGGCGATCTGCTTTGCCTGCCTGATGGTTTCAATGTAGGTTTTCTGCGGCGGCATGACAATCGTTGCATCGCCGGAGTGGGTGCCCGCGTTTTCGACGTGCTCGGTTATGGCGGTTGCAAGCAGCCTGCCGTTTTTTGCGACCGCATCGACCTCTATTTCCCGCGCATTGAGGATGAACTTGCTTATTACAACAGGATATTCTGATGACAGTGAAGTGGCCTTTTCCAGGTATTCCTTGAGGTCGGCCTCGTTGAACGCAACCGACATTGCCGCGCCGCTCAGCACATATGAGGGGCGAACAAGCACTGGAAAGCCGGCTTTTTTTGAAAACGCAAGCGCCTCTTCCTCCCGCGTCAGTTCCTCCCATTCGGGCTGGTCTATGCCGAGTTCGTCGCACAGGCTCGAAAACTTGTGCCTGTCTTCCGCGTTGTCGATTTTTTCAGTCGGAGTGCCCAAAACGTTGACTCCGTTTTCCGCCAGTTTTTTCGCAAGATTGTTGGGAATCTGGCCGCCCATGGAAACGATTATGCCAAGCGGTTTCTCTTTTTCGTAAATGTCCAGGACGCGTTCAAGGCTCAATTCCTCAAAATAGAGCCTGTCGCAGATGTCGTAGTCTGTGCTAACCGTTTCCGGGTTGAAGTTTATGATTGTTGTCGAGTACCCGAGCTTTTTGAGGTTCCGGATGCTTGAAACGCAGCACCAGTCGAACTCCACGCTTGAGCCGATGCTGTAGGCGCCGGAGCCCAGCACTATCACCGAGTTGCGGCTGTCGAATTTTATGTCATCAGCGTTCCCGTTGTAAGTCGAGTAAAGGTAGTTGGTTTCGGCGGGGAATTCCGCCGCGAGAGTGTCAATCTGCTTTATGCCCGGAAGGACGCAGAGTTTTTTCCTCGCATTGCGCACGACAATCTCATCGTCTTTTCCAGTGATGATTGCAATCTGCTTGTCGGAAAAGCCGAGCTGTTTTGCCTTAAGCATTGCCTCCGCGGAAATGCCCTCAAGCCCCGACTTGCGGAGTTCCTCTTCCATGCCGACAATGTTTTCCAGCTTGAACAAAAACCATTTGTCGATGCCGGTCAGCGAATAGATTTTGTCCACGGAATAGCCCTGCCTGAGCGAGAAAATCACGGCGAACAGCCTCTTGTCCGTCGGGTTTTTGAGGGAATGCGAAACCCTTTCGAAAATCATCTTGTTGCCGACAACGCCGTACATTCCGATGTTAAGCATGCGCACGGCTTTCTGCAGGGCTTCCTCGAATTTCCTGCCGATTGCCATGACCTCTCCCACTGATTTCATTTCCGAGCCGATGTTGGTTGAAACGCGCGGAAATTTCTGCAAATCCCATCTCGGTATTTTCACAACGCAGTAGTCGAGCGCGGGCTCGAAGCACGCCATGGTCTTTTTCGTGATGGAATTTTTTATTTCCGTCAGGCAATGGCCGAGGCCGAGCTTTGCGGCAATGAACGCAAGCGGATAGCCCGTCGCTTTAGAAGCAAGCGCGGAACTCCTGCTCAGGCGCGCGTTCACCTCTATCACGCGGTAATCCTCGGATCCGGGGTCCAACGCAAACTGGATGTTGCATTCGCCTACAATGCCGAAATGCCTTATGACTTTGAGGGAAATTTCCCTTAGCTTGTGGTATTCCGCGTTTGTCAGGGTCTGCGAGGGCGCAACGACAATGCTTTCGCCGGTGTGGATTCCAAGCGGGTCGAAATTTTCCATGTTGCAGACTGTTATGCAGTTGTCGAACCTGTCCCTTACGACCTCGTATTCTATTTCCTTCCACCCGGCAAGGTATTCCTCTACAAGGACCTGGTCCGAATATGAGAATGAGACCTTTGAAATTTCTGCGAGCTTTTTTTGGTCATACGCCATGCCTGAGCCCTGGCCGCCCAAAGTGAATGCGGCGCGCAGTATGACCGGAAAACCGATTTTTTTCGCCGCTTTCTCCACTTCTTTTTCGCTTGTGCATGGAATGCTTTCCGGCACTTTCACGCCGATGCCCTCAAGCTCTTTTTTGAACAGTTCCCTGTCCTCGGTCTTGCGGATTGCCTCGACAGGGGTGCCGAGCACTTTCACCCCGTGCTTTTCCAGCACCCTGCCGTCCGAAAGCGCTATGCCGCAGTTCAAAGCCGTCTGGCCGCCGAATGCAAGCATTATGGCATCAGGCTTTTCCTTTTCAATGACCTTTTCCACGAAATGCGGGGTAATCGGAAGAAAATAAACCTTGTCCGCAAAATCCCTTGAAGTCTGCACAGTCGCAATGTTCGGGTTAATCACGATCGCTTCAATGCCCTCTTCCTTGAGCGCCTTTATGCATTGGCTTCCGCTGTAGTCGAATTCTCCGGCCTGGCCGATGCGCAATGCTCCGGAGCCGAGCACGAGGACTTTTTTCACGCTTTCTCCGGTGATCATTTGAGCATCGCCAAAAACTCGTCGAACAGGAATTCCGTGTCAGTCGGCCCTGGAAACGCTTCCGGATGGAACTGCACCGACATGAACGGCTTTGACTTGTGCCTTATGCCTTCATTCGTTGCATCGTTCGCGTTCCTGAACCATGGTTCCCAGGCTTTCGGCAGGGTTTTTTCGTTGACCGCGAATCCGTGGTTCTGCGAAGTGATGAAACACCTTTTGGTTCCAACCATCTGGCACGGCTGGTTCTGGCCCCTGTGCCCGTATTTCAGCTTGTAGGTGTCGGCGCCTGCGGCAAGTGCAAGGAGCTGGTTGCCGAGGCAGATGCCGAAAGCCGGGACCTCCCGTTCAAGCGCCGCTTTTATGTTTGCAATCGTTGCCCCGCACATTTTCGGGTCGCCGGGGCCGTTTGAAATGAACAGGCCGTCGAAGTCAACCTTGTTCGCAAAAAAATCGTAATTCCAAGGCACGCGGATGATTTTCACTCCGCGCCTGAGGAAACAGCGGATGATGTTGTTTTTCATTCCGCAGTCGATTGCCAGGACCTTTTTCACGCCCTTGCCGTAAACCACCGGCCTGTCGGTGCCTGCGCGGGACACAAGATTTTCCCTGTTCGGGTCGAAAAATTCCAAATCCTTGTTTCCGACGATTATTTTTCCGGGCATCACGCCTTTTTCGCGCAGCTTTTTCGTGAGTTCGCGCGTATCGATTCCAAAAATTGCAGGAACATTGTTTTCAACAAGCCATTCGCGCAGTGATTCCGAGGAATCCCAGTGGTGGTCGTTCTTCGAGTATTCGCTTACGACCAGGCCGGAAATCTGTATTCTGCCGGACTCGAATTGACGGTCAAACCCGTTTTCCTGTTCTTTTTTCGGCACGCCGTAATTGCCGACCATCGGATACGTCAGCACTAGAATCTGGCCCAGGTAGCTTGGGTCGGTGAAGGATTCAGGATAGCCGACCATGCCCGTGTTGAAGACAACCTCTCCGGCAACGCTTTTTTCCGAGCCGAAGCTGTAACCTGAAAAAACAGTGCCATCCGAGAGGACAAGTTTCGCCTCAGGATGGTTTTCGTAATTTTTTGCTTTGTAAAATCCGCTTTTCGGGCCGATTTTTTGTTCCAACCAAACCCGCAAATAACCGAACAGCAAATACTATTTAAACCTAATGGGGTTTTTTGCCCGGATGCCGGAATGGGTTCATCGTCTTTATGCAGCTATATTCCGAGGAACAATTTCAGTGCAAACCCGATTGCAAACGACACCAGTGCAACGCCGAGGCTTATTGCGGCCATTTCAATGAACCTTTTTTTGAACGAATAATCTTTTGCCACTGAAATGTAGAACGTGAAAATGAAAATGATTGCGATTGCCACTGCAAGAGTGCACGCAAGCGACAAAAGCGGGTTCGAAAAAACAAAGTACGGCAGTATGAGGAAAAACACCGCGAAAATGTAGGCAATGCCCGTGTAGACCGCGGCCTTGAACGGGTTCCTGCGGGTTTCCTCGGATTTCGTGGAAAGGTATTCCGAAGCCGCCATTGAAAGCGTTGCAGCGATTCCGGTGACAAGGCCCACCAGTGCAATCAGCTTTGAATTCTGCAATGCGAGCGTCAGGCCTGCAAGCGCTCCGGTCAGTTCGACCAGCGCATCGTTCAGGCCCAGAACCATTGAACCCGCATATTCCAGCTTTTCCTCGTCAAGCATGCCGAGCAGTTCCATTTCATGCCTGTCCTCGTCTTCAAGTATGCGTTTCGCTTCCGGAATGCTTTTCGCGATTTTCGCATAATTGATTTGCGCAAGCTCCTCGCCTTTTTCCATTAGCTTGAGGCCGAAAGTCAGGCCGAAAACCCCGGAAACAAGAGAGTAAGCGCGCGCCAAAAACATGTTCGGCTTGAGTTCCTTTCCCGTGTGCTTTTTCCAGAAATTGTAGTGCCTCAGCTCGTCTGCGGCAATCTGCGTCAGGATGCGCCTGTTTTTAGCGTTCTTTTCACGGCCCGCAAGCCGGAGGTAAACTA
The DNA here is from genome assembly GCA_016205145.1 of Candidatus Diapherotrites archaeon. Lineage (NCBI taxonomy): Archaea > Nanobdellati > Candidatus Iainarchaeota > Candidatus Iainarchaeia > Candidatus Iainarchaeales > Candidatus Iainarchaeaceae > Candidatus Iainarchaeum > Candidatus Iainarchaeum sp. The sequence continues at coordinate 135,523 of JACQJH010000002.1, read as the reverse complement.
AATTCTCGGTAATCTCGTTTTGCTGCAGGGCAAGCAATTCCTCTGCAATGGATTTGCCGGTCATCAGGCAGAATAAACGCCGTTTTTTTATTTAAGCGTGACGCTTGCGCTTCAAGGCGGCCTTATAAATCCGGCTGGGCGGCGATCGGCTGTTCCGGGATTAGTATTAAATCCGTTTTCGTGCCCAATTACTGTTCTGAAAAATTCGTGGTGTTTTTTTTGGCTGAAGTACTGCCTTTCAGGGCACTGCATTACGATTTTGCAAGGGAAAGCGCGCAGGCCGTGGCATGCCCGCCTTATGACATAATTTCCGAATCCGAAAAGAAGGCATTGCTTGCGAAAAGCCCGCACAATTTCGTGCGCATTCTGCTTCCGGAAAGCTATGGCGAAGCGGCGGAGCTTTTGGGCGAATGGATCGCAAAAGGCATTCTGGTTGAGGATGACAAATCCGCGTTTTTCGTTTTACGCCAGGATTTTGAGTTCGGCGGCAAACAGTTTTCAAGGCCCGGTCTGATCGGCATTGTGAAACTTGAGCCGTTCGAAAAAAAAATCGTCCTTGCGCACGAGAAAACCTCATCCGGCCCGAAGGAAGACAGGACAAGGCTCATGGATGCCTGCCACGCCAACACGGAATTCATCTGGTCGATGTTCGAGGATGAAAGCGGCAAATTCAAGGCAATTCTCGAAAAATCCATGCACGGAATTCCTCTGGCGGAAGCAACCGACCGGAACGGCGTGAAAAACGTTTTGTGGAAAATTTCCGACTTGGGCGCAATTGAAGCGCTTGAAACATTGTTCAAAGGCAGGCGGATTTTCATAGCCGACGGCCACCACCGTTACACTGCCGCGCTGAATTATGCCAAATCCTTGCCGCGTGCGGATGGCGGGGTTCTGCCGCAGGACTATTTTCCGATGCTGTTATCCGAAATGTCCGACCCGGGCCTTATGATTTTCTCGACGCACAGGCTGTGCAGGAAAATACCGGAGGAAGCGCTTGAGGGTTTCGTGGAAAAGCTGTCGGAAAATTTTTCGGTTGAAAAAATTTCCGGCAAAAATCCTTCCGCTGCAATGGAGGGCAAAAACCAGGCCTTCGTCTTATACATAAAAGGCTCTTTTTTCCTGGTTTCCCTCAAAAACCCTTTTGCGCTTGAATCGCTTTCCGGCGAGGACGCAAGCCATTCTTCGGATTGGAAAAACCTCGACGTTACAGTGCTGCATTCGCTCATCATAAAGCCGCTGCTCGGCATCGACGGCGCCGACTTCGGGCCTGATGGAAAAATATCGTATTCGCGCGATTTGAAGGAAACGCTTTCCTTGGTGGACTCCGGTGATTTCCAGCTCGCGTTCCTGATGAACTTCGGCAGGGTCGGATCCGTGAAAATGATTGCTTTGAACGGGGAAGTGATGCCGCACAAAAGCACTTATTTCTGGCCCAAGCCTTTGAGCGGGCTTGTCATGCGGAAGTTTTGAACCTTTCCGCTTCCGGCGGCTATTTTTTTGGGCGTTTGGCCGCCATGTTAAGCATTTTTTCCGTCGCCTTCACTGCCGCCATGAGCTGGTCGGAATCGACGCCGATTGTCTTGAAAACATTGCTCTTGCCCGACTTCCAGGTTATGGTGGCTTCCACGATTGCATCCGTCTTTCCGCCCGGCGGAATCCTGACTTCGTAGTCCAGCAGTTCGGGCAGCCTGAAGCCGGCTTTTTTGGAAATCTTTTTCAGCGCGTTCATGAACGCATCATAACCGCCGTTGCCTTCGCCTTTTTCCTCAAACTTCCTGCCGAAAACCTTGAGCCTGACTTCCGCTGACGGCCTGACGCCAAGGCCGGATTTTGAAACGCATTTTTCTATGCTCACGGCTTTCGCGTTCGAGCCGTTGGCTATGGCGTCGGAAACAATGAACGGCAAATCAGCTGTCGTTACCTTTTCTTTTTTTTCGCCCAGCTCGACAACCTTGTTCCTCACTGCCTTGACCTGCTCCTCGCTGAGTTCCATGCCAAGCCGCCTGAGATTCATTTCAATGCTCGCTTTGCCTGTAAGCTTTCCCAATGCATATTCGCGCTGCCTGCCGAACCTCTGCGGCATCAGCTCGTTTTCGTAGAGCTTTCCCTTCTTGTCGCCGTCCGCGTGTATGCCGGCTGTCTGCGTGAAAACATTGTCCCCGCTTATGGGCTTGTTCTGCGAAACCCTCTTTCCGGAAAACGCCTCGATTATCTTGCTTGCATTGAACATCTGGGTTTCGTCTACGCCGACGGAGAAACCGCCTTTGTCCTTCAATGCAACGACAACCTCGTCAAGCGGCGCGTTTCCCGCCCTCTCGCCGAGGCCATTCACTGTAACGTGCACTGCCTTGGCCCCCGCCTGGCACGCAGCCAAAGAGTTTGCGGTCGCAAGGCCGTAATCGTTGTGCGCATGGAATTCGAATTCCGCCCACGGAAACCTTTCAACCATTTCCTTCACGAAAGCAGCTGTTTCCGGCGGCGAAAGGTTGCCCAAAGTGTCCGGCAGGAAAAACCTTTTCACTCCCGCGCCTTTCAGCCTTTCAACCATGCCGAAGACAAAGTCCTTTGAATGGCGCATTCCATTGCTCCAGTCTTCGAGAAAAAGGTTCACTGTAAGGCCTTTCGCCTTTGCCAATGCGATGTTCTGCCTGACGTCTTCCGCGTGCTGTTCAAGCGTTTTCCCAAGCTGGGTTTCACAGTGCCTTCTCGAGCCTTTCGCCAGCAGATTAAGCACTTTGATGTTGCAGTCGGAAAGCCATTGCACGGTCTTGCCGAAATCCACGAAACCCAGAACCTCGACCCTTGCCTGCAAGCCGTTTTTCATGGCCCAGTCGCCTATGCGCTTCACGCTTTCCTTTTCCTCTTTCGAGAGAATGACGCTTGCAACCTCTATCCTGTCGGCCTTCACGTCAAGCAAAAGCGTCTTGGCAATGCTAAGCTTTTCCTGGCCGGAAAACGAAACATCGCTTGTCTGCTCGCCGTCCCTGAGCGTAGTGTCCAGAATTTCAATCCTTTCAGGCAATTTTCACCACTTCCAATTGCACGGCCTTTGCGGAGGCTGAAAATAAAAAACCTGCTGGCTGACGGCTGTTTAAATGAAAGAAAAAGCTCTCAGAACCCGCGTTGGGGCAGGATTTGTCCATCCCTTCTTTCAGCCATGAAATACCTAAACCGCTCAAGGCTTTTTAAACATTTGTTTAAGCGATTTTTGGCCGGGCTGGCTGTTTTTTTCAAAAAAGTTTTATGTCGCCTGGCAATACCTTTTTAAGTTTTTAAGCGCTGTTAGTTTGCTTCAAACGGATTTTCCTTGCGGCGGCCTTGTTTTTTTGGCCGCATTTTCGGGGTGATTTCAAATGGTTTCAATGACTTCAATGTCGTCAATGGCGGTAAACTTTTTCGGCGCAGCCAACGCCAACGTCATTGCCTTCGGCATACTGGCACTGGCAATAATCGCCTTTTTTGCCTTTTTCCGTGCAAGGGTGCGCGCCCACCCTGCATAGGCGGCTTTATTTTATCAGCCCGCGTTCCTTGTCTTCCGCAGCAACCTTTTCCTTCAGGTAGTCGACGAATTCGTCTTCCAGCATGGTTATGCGGTTGTCCTCGGCCGGGTCAAGGTATTTTGCAATGCTTTTGAGCATCTGGTTTGCGCTGACAATCGGCGTCAGAACCACGAAGTCCGCGCCGGCCTCGTACAGCCTGAGCGCATCCGCATAATAGTGGGCGCGCGCGAACACCTTTATTTCCGGGTTTTCGCGCTTTGCCCTTTTGAGCAGTATAGTGGATTCCCTGCTGAACGGAAGCGCCAGCACAAGGATTTTTGCCTTGTTCAGTTTGACCTTTCTCCAGATTTCGCGGTTGTTTATGTCGCCGTACATCGCATTCATTCCCGCGCGGATGGATTCCGCGACAACATTCGGGTTGTGGTCTATTATTATTGTCCGGTAATGTTTGCTGAGCTCCGGGGCTATTTCCGAGCCGAACGTGCCGGAACCGAAAATGACGATGTGGCCGCTGAATTCCTCTTCTTTCGGCAGCTTTTCAAGTTCCTTCAGCTTCCCGTCAAACCTGATTTTCGAGAGCTGTGGGAACAGCGTGGAAAACGCCTTTTTTGCAAAGTCATAGATTGCCGGCGTCCTGCCCACGATGAACGGCGTTGTAGCCATTGAAAGCGTTATCGCAAGCAGGGAAACGGAATAGAGCTCCGGAGAAAGCTGTCCCAAACTGAAGCCCTGGCTTGCGATTATGAACGAGAATTCGCTCGCCTGCCCCAGAGACGCGCCTATCAGGAAAGCTATCCTTGAACCGTAGCCGGACAGCATTCCGATGGCAAAGTAAACGAACGGGTTGAAGAAATAGACCACGAACAGGAACAGTGCGACAAAAATCAGGGGGGTGCCCGCAAATGAAAGAGTTATCTGCATGCCAAGCGAAACGAAAAAAATGGTTGAAAAGAAGTCGCGTATGCCGGAAATCCTGCCCAGCGCCTCCACGTTGTATGCCAGGCTTGAAAGGCTCAGCCCGCCAATGAACGCGCCCGCGGCAATGGAAAAGTCGAGGAAATGCGCCAGTGAAACGAATGCGAATGCGGTTGACAGGACTATGAGATAGAATATTTCGCCGGATTCCGAGAAAATGTGCAATGCTTTCGGCAGCACGAACCTGTTCATTATGATTGCGAGCACTGCCAGCGCGGCAATGCTTCCGAAAAACCAGATGAACGTCTGCACGGCAAAGAGGTTGGCCACGTTCTTGAGGACCGGCAGTATGAGCACTGCAATGATGTCCTGCACGACGGCGAAGCCGATTATGAGCCTTCCATGCAGCGAGTCGATCTGGTTTTTTTCCGACAGGATTTTGACTACTATGACCGTTGAGCTGAATGAAAGTATGAGTGCAATGTAGAGGCTTTCCGTGAACGGCAGGCCAAGGAATGTCATGGAACTGAAAACGAACAGGCTTGTGGCAAGCACCTGCCCGACGGCGCCGAACACCACGACAGATTTAAGCTTGAAAAGCTTTGAAAAATCGGATTCGATGCCGACCGCGAAAAGCAGGAATGCCATGCCAAGTTCCGAAAATACCGCGATTTCCGAGGAATTGCCTATGATCCTTAAGCCGATGGGGCCGATGACCAGGCCGGCGACAAGGTATGCGATTATTGTCGGCTGTCTCAGGAACTTCGCCGCCGCGGCGACAACAGTTCCGGCAAGAAGGATTATGCCAAGGCTGGCAAACAAGGAAATGTCAACCATCCAAAACCAGAATATAAATGCGGTTTGAGCTTTTTATTGATTTGCATCCGCCGGTTTGCCGCTTTCAGCCGGCAGCATTTGTTTTGGCTTCCGGCCAACCATCTGCCCAAAAGAATAAAAATGGCGGCGGCTTATTAATAATGAAAATAATGAAAAATGGTTTTTGGTGAGCGCATGAAACGGGTGAAGACTGGCATTGAAGGTTTGGATGAGCTTCTGCTCGGCGGCATTCCAGAGGGCAGTTCTGTTCTCGTTTCCGGAGGGCCGGGGACGGGCAAAACCATTCTTGGCATGCAGTACGTTTACAGGGGCGCTGAATCCTACAATGAGCCCGGCGTCTTCGTCACGGTTGAAAGCAACCTGAAAAACATCACCTGGAACATGGTCGCTTTTGACTGGAACATACGAAAAATGCAGGAAGAAAAGCTGATGAGCATTTATCGGTTGAAGCTTGACGCAAAGGACAATGATTCCATGGAGGAAAAAATCGACGAGGAACTGGACATAATTTCGTCGCTCGTCAAGGAAATCGACGCTAAAAGGCTTGTCGTGGATTCAACGACCCCTTTGGGCATGTGGTTCAAGCAGGATGTGCTGCGCAACCTCTTGTACCATTTTGTTGACAAGCTCAAGGAACTGGACTGCACAACATTGCTGATTGCCGAAACCCGAGGCGAAAAGAATTCCTTCAGCGCCTTCGGAGTCGAGGAGTTCGTCGTCGACGGAGTCGTAATGCTTTATTTCACGCCGCCGCACCGCAGCATTTTCGTGCGCAAAATGCGCGGAACCGACCATGACAAGAGCCCGCACCCGTTTGAAATCGGCGAGGGCGGAGTCAGCGTGAAGGCAAAGGAAACAGTGCTCTGGGAAGCGATAAAATAAGCGAAGCGATAAAAGCGGGAAATAAGCGTTCAGTTTTTTCCCTTTGCAGTTTTGCTTTTTTTTGGATCGGCGGTTTTACTAGATTTGCCTGAACTCGTCCGCCGGCGCATCCGTCTTCGGCAGTTCCCGGTCCGCTTTTTTTCCGTTCAGCTTTATGATTTTTCCGGGATTGCCCACAACCGTGCAGTTGTCGGGCACGTCGCGCATGACAATGAAAGTGTTCGCGCCGATTTTCACGTTGTTTCCCACGGTGATCGGCCCCAGCAGGATTGCCTGCGTTCCGATGTAAACGTTGTTTCCCAGCGAGGGATGCCTTTTGCCGGAATGCTTGCCCGTTCCCCCCAGGGTAACGTTCTGGAAGAGAATGCAGTTGTCGCCTATTTCCGCTGTTTCGCCTATGACCGTGCCCCAGCCGTGGTCGATGAAAAAGCCCCTGCCGATCCTTGCGCCCGGATGGATTTCGACGCCGCTCCAGACGCGGATGATGTTCGCGAAAAACCTTGGCAGGATCGGCACTCCGGCCCTGTAAAGCGCGTGGTTGAACCTGTGCACCATGATTGCATGCAATGGCGCGTGGTTTATCAGGACGTCAAAATAGCTTTTGGCGGCGGGATCGTTTGCCTTTACCGCCCTCACATCGGCTTTGAGCGTGGAAATGATTGCCATGGAAACAACATTTGCCTGTTTTGTTTTAATAAGCTTTTTGCAGGCTTTTTTTTGCGGAAAGCCCGGGCAGGCTTTTTTTAGCCTTTTCGCCGGAACAATTGGTTGTGAAAAAATGCCTTTGGCGGTTTTCAATTCCCTGACAAGGCTGAAAGAGGAATTCAAGCCCATTGAAAAGGGCAGGATCCGCATGTACCTGTGCGGCCCAACGGTTTACGGGCCCGGCCACATAGGCCACGCGCGCACGTACGTCGCCTTTGACATCATACGCAAGTACCTGGAATTCAGCGGCTTCAAGGTCGATTTTGTAACAAACTTTACGGACATCCACGACGACATGATAAAAAAAGCCAACGAGCTTCACACCACGATTTTCAGGTTGGCCGATGAAAACATCGCCTTGTTCTACAAGGACATGGATGCCCTGGGCATAAAGCGCTCCACGCATTATCCCCGCGTGACTGAACACATTCCGGAAATAATTGCCATGGTGAAAACGCTCGAAGAAAACGGCTTTGCCTATGAAACCACTGACGGCGTTTACTTCAAAGTCGAAAAATTCCAGGATTACGGCAGGCTGAGCGGCATTGACACGAGCGAGGCGAAAACCGGCACGCGCGTTGAAACCGACAAGTACGAGAAAGAGGCGGTGCACGATTTCGCGTTGTGGAAAAAGGCCAAGCCCGGCGAACCATTCTGGGATTCGCCGTGGGGCAAGGGCCGGCCCGGCTGGCACATCGAATGCAGTGCAATGTCAATGAAGCTTTTGGGCGAGCATTTGGACATCCATGCCGGCGCAGTCGACCTTGTTTTCCCGCACCACGAGAATGAAATCTGCCAGAGCGAAGCCTTCAGCGGAAAAAAGCCTTTTGTCAGATACTGGCTGCACTCCGGTTTCCTCAACGTGCGCGGCCAGAAAATGTCAAAGTCGCTTGGCAATTTCATAATCATTCCTGAACTGCTGGAGAAATTCGACCCGAAGGTTTTCCGCTTTTTCGTTTCCCGCCTGCATTACCGCTCGCCAATCGATTTCAACGAAAAGCAGATGGAACAGGAAAAGAAAACGCTTGAAAGATTGAACGATTTCATAGCGCGCCTGCAGGAAGTTTCAATGCAAAAAGGCGAATCGGACGCCGGCGCTGAAAAGCTTGTTGCCGAGGCAAGGAAAGGCTTTGCCGAGGCAATGGACGACGACTTCAACCTGCCGAACGCGTGGGCAAAAATTTTCGAGCTGGAAGGCAATGCAAACAGGCTTTTGGCTGAAGGAAAACTGGGCAAAAATGGCGCACACGCAATCCTGTCGTTCCTGAAAGAAATCGATGCCGTGCTTGGAGTGTTTTCGTTCCAGCGCGCCGGAGAAAAGCTGCCGGAAGAAATCGGAAAGCTCATTGCTGAACGCGAAAAGGCGCGCAAGGACAAAAACTGGAAGGAATCCGACAGGCTCAGGCTTGAAGCCGAAAAAAGGGGCTATCTGCTGTCGGACACGCCTGATGGCACGAAATGGAAGCGCAAATAGCCGATTCCGTCCGGCTGGTTCGGGGCGCTATGCTCCTTTCAGTCGCATGGAGCTGCGCCTGCTGGCGAAGCTGATTCCATCGGCATTAGCATTCCAAAGCCAAAACTGTCATTTGGTGCGCTTTTTTTTCCCAAAACCTTTTTAAGCAACCTAACGCTTACTTTTAAATAGTTGAAATCTTATGCCTTCTGAAGTGCCTTTGCCGGATGCCTTAGGCTTCGCTGACGAAGAGGAAAGTCCGAGCTTCGGCTATGATGCCAACGTCGACTTGGTCGACCTGATTGACCAGCCGGCCTGGAAAACAATCCTTTTGGACCTTGTGCGCACTGAAAAAATGGATCCCTGGAACATCGACGTTGCCGAGCTTGCCCACAAGTATCTGATAAAAATCAATGCAATGGACAAAGCGGATTTGAGGGTTCCGGCAAACGCGATTCTTGCTTCCGCAATCCTGCTGAAACACAAGGCAAAATATCTGCGCCTCAGTTCGCTGGAAGAATTCGAGGACGATGTTGAAGGGGCAATGGCAAAACAGCAGTTCATTTTCGACGAAGGCCAATTGCCGGATTTGCACGGCTTGCGCAGGTTCAGGGAAGGCGCGGTAACCCTTGACGACCTGGTCAACTCGATCGAGTCCATTCTGCAGAAAACGCAGGAAAAGCGCATCAAGGCAAGGCTTATAGACATCCCGGTTTTCAGGATTCCAAGCGCCGGCGAAAGCATTGAAGCGCGCGTTGAAAAACTCTGGCTCCAAATCGTGGAAACAGCCGACAGCCAGGGCATAGTTTTATTCTCGCGCCTGCTCGGAGACAAGCGGGATGCCCTTGAAATAGTCGGCCATTTCGTGCCGATGCTTTTCCTCATGAACAAGGGCAAAATCTTCGCATGGCAGGACGAGTTCTTCGGCGAAATCTTCATTCAAAAGATAATCTAGCTTTATCTTAGAATTTCGGCTGCCGTGTGTTTCTAGTTCTGTTTAAATTTCATTTGTGGGATAATTCTGGCATGGCGGGGGAAGATTGGATTTTTGTTTACAGTGAAATTCACTCCCTCATATTGAACGACATATTTTTTTCGGGATTCACTGATTTTGCGCCTGTTCCCGGAATGCTGAAAAAAGTCATTTATGTCAATAAGGGCGGCCTGCAGACCTGTCACATTCCGTCAGAAGAACTTGAACGAATCAAGCTTGAAGGAAAAATATTTTTTGACCCAAAATACCGGGCGCAATTCCAAAGGAAGATAGCTTCCTGCGCAGAAGAGTTCAAAATTTTTTTCAGCGGTTATAAGGAATTCGATGTCGGGGAGCTTTCAAATGCCGGGCTGTTAAAGTTTTTTGACGGATACTCTGACCGGCTTAAGCGAATGTTTGCTTACTATCAGGTTTCCGGTGGAAGAAGCTTTTCTTTGCTTGAACATCACGTCAGGGAATATCTTCCAAAGCATTTTGCGGGGGAGAATTTGGAGGAAATATACGGCCTGCTTTTGACTCCAACCGAGTTGGACCTTTTGAACCGGGAAGAAATTGACCTTAGAAAACTCGCCGTGAATGAGGTTGTCCCAGAAGAAGACCTGCGGACCCACGCGCTGAATTATTCTCTTCTCTTCTTTGGCACATATGATGAACAGATAATAATAGACTCGATAAAAAACAGGGTTTCGGAAGCTAAACGAAACAAGCTTTCGCACGAAAAATATCTTGAAGAAATACTGGCTGCGAAAAAAAAGGTCGAGGCTAAGCGGCAGAAACTTCTGGCGCGGATTGATGATTCGGATTTGCTTGACTTAATTGCGTTTTTAAGGGAGCAGGGCAGAATACGGTTCGAATATAAGGAATGGAAAAACGGTGCAGAATACAAGTTTTTAGGTCTGTTTAAGGAAATTGCGTCCCGGATTGGCATCGGGGTTGGCGAATACCTCAAAACTTATCGGCTGGATGAGACAAGGGATTTTCTTAAATCCGGCGTAGTTGTTTCCGATCCTGAGCGAATGGCAAGAAAGAACGTGTTTGTTTTTTTCCAGGATAATGCAAAAAAAGAGTTTTTTTCAGGTTCCATGGCAGAAAAGATGGCCGCGGATGTTCTTGGTGCGGATAGCAATGATGCGGCTGAATTGAAAGGGACGCCAGCCAGCCCAGGCCATGTTGAAGGGAGGGCAAAAGTCATAATTTTCCGTGGCCTTGACGCGTTGTATGCCGATATTGCTGATTTTGTGCAAGGTGATATACTGGTTACGACGATGACTCAGCCTAATATGGTTTTTTTGATGGAAAAGGCTGGCGCAATAGTGACCGACCAGGGCGGCATGACTTCTCATGCGGCAATTATTGCAAGAGAGTTTGGGATTCCCTGCATTGTCGGAACCTACAAGGCGACGCAGAAATTCCGGAACGGCGATCTGCTGGATGTTGATGCCACTAAAGGCACGGTCCGCGTAATTAAAAGGGCTGATGAATGACTGGGGCAGGTCAAATTTAACATTTTAACAGGTTATCCTGCTTGGTTCTATTTTTCGGAGAAATTTTCATTCAAACGTTTTTGAATGATTTTTAGGCCTGCTATTTGCCGGTCCTTTTCAGGTTTTTGCATCAGCAGTATTTGAGCATTTCCGCCAGGTTTTTCTTCCGGATGACTATTCTGGCGGCTTTCGCGAGTTCGCGGTCCTTGGGCATGAAGGCAATGCCGATGCCGGCTTCCCTTATCATGCAAATGTCAGCAGTATTGTCGCCCACGGCAATAGTGTCTTTTTGGAGGATGCCGTGTTTTTCCGCGGTTTTTTTGAGGGCGTTTGACTTGCACACGCCGTGCTTTTTGCAGCCGTTTTCCGGCGGAAGGAAAATTGACGGCACCCTTACTTCGCCGGTTGCCTTTCCGTTCACGATTTCAAGTTCGTTGCCGATGGCAAAATCCAGTTCCAGCTTTTTCCTTAACGTTTCCGCGGCGATGCTGTAGCTGTCCGTTATGATGCCAATAATGCAGTCTTTTTTCAGCTCCTTTATGGCTATTTTCGTGTTCGGCATGATCGGAATCGAGTCCGCGGTTTCGATTATCTGATGAACCGTGAAGTCTTTCATGAGCAGCGCCATTTTTTTTGTTTTGATAAAAGTGTCCGACTTTTCTTTTGAAATTTTTTCTATTTTGTCAAGGAAGCCGTGCCTTTTAGCGAACTCGAAAATGAACCTTCCGTCCAGGAGCACGCCATCCATGTCGAAAGCGGCGAGCCTGCGCTTTAACGGAATCATTTCCTGCAGGGTTTCCTCCAGGGCGCCTGAAAACCTGCCCATGCCGGACATCGAAAGCAGGTTGAGCCTGCGGTACTTTGTCGCCCTGGCAATGATTGCCCTTGAAACTTCCAGCGACATAGGTTTAAGTTCGCGCCAGGACTTCATTTTGTGGCCGATGAAGCCTATGTCGACTTCTTCTATGGATGGCGAAAGCATGACTGCATCGATCAGTATGCCGGCATCGACGCCGTAATCGTTTTCGAATTCCATTTTGTCGAACAATTTTTTCCTGCCCGCGACCATTCCTGACAGCGGCTGCGTGAAATTCGTCGCCTCCGGAAAGAACAGTTCAAGCAACGGCTTCGCGACAAGCTCCGTAACCCTGCCGGCTTTTCTGCCGAAAGTCGATTTCACGAAGTCCGCTTCCCCCGCCAGCACCGGCTCGCACAATCTCCAGACTATGTCTGATTTGACGTTGGACAGGTCCGCGTCGATAAACGCCACCACCGGCTGCGTTGCCGCCCTGAGGCCGTCGCGCATTGACGCGCCCTTTCCGAGGATTTTGCTTTGCACGACCTTTGCCCCGGCTTTTTTCGCTTCCTTCACGGTCTGGTCCGATGAGCAGTCGTCAACCACTATGACTTCCTTCACGTGCGGCGTTTTTTTCGCAATCCTGACGATGTTTGCAATCGTCTTCTCCTCGTTGAGCGCCGGTATGACAACTGAAACGTTTTCCATTTTCCAAACCCAAAAATACTTGTCTCAAACTTATAAAAAACAGTCCGGTTCCATGGCCAGATTTGGCGGTCAGCGCGTTTTTTTCGCCAGCCTTTCCGCAAGCTCTTTCGTGCTGAAGCACTTTATTCTCGGCTGCCTGAGGTGCCTGTCGTGGCTCCAGAGTTCGGCGTTTGCCGCCAGGGCGCACGCAATGTACGCCTCGTCTTTTGCGTCGGCTGTCAGATGTTCCGCGGCTTTGCGGTAAGGTTCGAGTTCCTGCATTTCAACAAAATCGATTCTTGAAAGCAAAATTGTTGAAAGCCTGAGCGCTTTTTCCTTTTCCAGGCCCGAGCGCCTGAGCAGTTCAGGATAGTATTTTTTGAATTCGTCGAGAAGGAATTCAGGCGCAAAAAGGCTTAGCCGTCTGTCCAACAGCACCTGTCGGGTCAGGCCTTTTTTAAGGAACGCTGAAAAAAGGATGTTCGCGTCAACGACGAGCAGCATCTTTCCACCGCTTTGCAATGCCCCCGTCGGCAGCCAGCGCCAGCGCTTCAACGTCTTTTTCCGTCAGCCTGCTTTTTGATGCAAGCCGCCCGGTTTCCTCGATTTCGCTTATCTGCTGTTCAAGGACGGCCCTCACAACTTCGGACCATTTTATCCGCGGGTGCTCCGACATCCGCCTTTTCAGGTCATTCGGAATTGACAAAGTTAAACTCACCATTTGCGTTCACCAACGTAAATAATATGTTAAACACAATAAAAGCTTTTCGTTTTCCCGCCTGTGGGTGGTGCTGATATTTTCGGTTGGTGAAAAATCGGTTCCACAAAGACGTCTCATCGCCGAATGCACCGGTTCAAAACCTGGCAAAAGCAACCAACCGAGGTTGTTATCAGTGCCGCAATTTGTCTTGGCGAAAAGAATAAATATGGCGGCGGAGACAATTATGCCAACGGTTTTGGAAATGGGGAAACTGAATCTTCTGGCAATCCTCATCGTTTTCAGCTTTTTTTTGCTGGGTTGCGCCAAGCCGCAAGAACAGGCAGCGAACGTTTCACAGCCGGAACAAACCCCAACGCCTTCTGTTCCGTCAACTGGAACTGGCACTACTGCCGCCAAGCCCCAGCCAGTTGAGCCGCAGCCAAGCGCAGTTTTGGAGAACGATGGCGGAAGCGCGGGTGATGCGCCCAACAAGTTTGTGGATGGCCAAATTGAACTCAAGGCCGGCGCTTATGTCGATAACGCTATTTCCGCCACGGATGACATTGACTTTTACAGTTTTACTGTCGGCGCTGGTGACAGGTTCCAGGTAACTGTCGCACCTGACACAAGTCTTGACGCCGTGCTCAGGATTTATGATGCCGGCGGAAAGGACAGGACATGGGATTTCCTGTATTATGACGGCGGCAGCGATGTTGGCAGGGACTTCAAAATTGATGCGGCGATCGCCGGCAAGCCGGAATCCTTCTGGAGCCAGGAAAGCTCGGCCCAGAAAAGCTACACCAAATATTTCAGCGTTGAAAGCAAGAAGGGCACAGGAAAATATTCAATTGCGCTTGAAATAACCCCGCAGAACGATGCCGGCAGCGGCACGGATGCAGGCGATACCCCTGATGGTGCATTGGAAATATCGCCGGGCAACAAGGATTACAGCGCGTTGTTGAATTATCTTGACACCGTGGACTGTTTCAGGCTGTCCACTGGAAGCAGTGCCTCGGTTGTTGTCTCGCCAGGCAAGGACCTTGACGTGAGTTTCACGGTCCGCGACCAGGGCGGAAAGGACACGACTTGGGACCTCATGTATTATGGCAAAACAAACAAGGACCGCAAGAATGCGGCTTTTTCGGTCAACGAGGGAGTTGCCGGCTTTTCCGAGAGCATAACCTGGCAGACCGGCGGCTCCATACAGCACATTTGCGTCAAAAAAGAGCGCGGCAGCGGCAGCTATTCTATAAATTATTCCTAGTTTTGGCAAATTTTCATCCAAAAGCTTTTGGAATGATTTTCCGGCATGGCTACCGGGCTTTTTTTTGCCACAGACCAAATATTATTTTTATTGCAGTAAAAAACTGTTTTATGGCAAAGCACAAAACCCTTTTTTCTTTTTTTTCGCCCGAGACGAACCGGTTTTACAGGCTTTTTGAAACCGATTCTTTGCCGTGCCTTGAAATTTCCGGCGTGCGCATGCACTGCTTCAAGGATTCAAGCGTGGCTGAAACCACAAAGCGCATGGTTTTTGCGCTTGGCCAGCTGAAAGGGAATGTTCTTGACACCTGCTGCGGCCTGGGCTATACCGCGATTGAAATTGCTTCGAGGCCTGGCGTCAATCAGGTTTGCACGTTTGAAATCGACCAAAACGTTTTGGAGGTCGCAAGGAACAATCCTGCGAGCGCAAAACTTTTTTCCGACAAAAAAATCGTTGTCCGGCTGGAAGACGCGGCTGAAGGCATAAAGTCTTTTCCGGGCCGCCATTTTGACGCAATTCTCCACGACCCTCCGTCGATTTCGATTGCCGGGGAGCTTTACGGCAGGCCTTTTTATGCCGGGCTGTTCCGCGTCCTCAAAAACTGCGGAACTTTGTTCCATTACACTGGCCAGACCGGCGAAAAAAGCGGAAAGGACCTTCCGGCTTCGACCATGAAGCGCCTGCAGGAAACCGGCTTTGTGCAATGCAAGCGCTTTGAGAACCCCGCCGGCGTTGTATGCAGAAAGCCCTTGCATGGCTGACGTGTGATTTGGTTTCCGGCAGCAAAATATGCGCTGCCGGTGTTGCAGGCCGCCTGGCCGGAAAGCATTGGCCTTTTTGCCTTCGGCTTTGGTTTCAGTATTGCCTGTCCATTGAAGTTGATTTTGAAACGTATTCTTCCTTGCAGTCCATGTTGCAGAACCTTGTCCTTGACAGGAAAGTGCCGTCTTCCGTTATCGGCGTGCCGCAGTTCAGGCACGTTTTCGGCGGCAGAGCCTTGTTGTAATCAGTGTTTGACCTGCCCTTTTTGAGATAACCGTCCAAGTTCATAACACAACGCCCCTTTTCGTTTATTGTGGAAAAACAACCTGTTTTTACTGGAAATATTCGTTTATTGTGGAAGATTTATTAACATATTTAGCGCGGTTTTTTTGCATTTTGATTTTTTTTTGCTAAAAGCCTTGCGTTGAAAAAACCCAAAACTTCGTGTTTTTGTCCTTCCATGCGTTCCTGCCGAGGCCGGCTTTCAGGCAGAGGCTTTCAAGGAAAGCCTTCGGGTCCGGCAGTTCTTCCCACACTTCCGGCAGGTATACTGCGGAAAAGCCGCGGTTTTCAAGAATGAGGCCGGGCCTGGCTTTCAGGCAATCCAGCAGTTCAGCTTCGCTTTTTGGCTTGATTTCTTCTGGCTTCGAGAGCACAGAAATCTCTATTTCAGTTTTTTTGAACTCCGCCATTGTCAGGGGTTCAAATCTCGGGTCATGGAAAGCGGCGGCAATTGCGTTTTCCGCTATGTCATCGCAAAGCGGCTTGTGCGGATAAATGCTTCCGATGCATCCTCTTAGCCCATTGCCGTCAATGAGCGTCACAAAGCTTGCTTTTTTTCCCGAAAGCGAGGGAAACTTTTTCCGCGTTTCCGCAAGCGAAGGCAGAGCCTTTCCTTCAAGCCGGTTTTCAATGGCTTTTTTTGCCAGTTTGAGGAGTTCCAGCCGTTCACTCTTCGACAAAAGCGTATGCGCCATAGCCAACGACCTCCGCCTTGCTTCCGGCTGTGTCGCCGGAATTGTTGTATGCGATAAGCCTGCCTTTCCAGCCGAATTTTTTCGCCAGCAGCATTGCGGCGAGGATGCCGGTCTTGCCGCAGGCTTCAACCTTTTCCTCGACGGCTTTCACGTCAAGGCCTGGGATGGCTTTGTTTGCAATTGCATCAAGCCGGTTCGCGGTTTCATAATCGTAATAGTGGCTGAGGTCGGAACTCGCAACAACCAGGTCGAACGAGCCGGGAAAGCCGGAAATTTTTTCGGCAACCTCTTTGTGGTGTACCTTGCCCGTCAGGATCGGCAGGATTGAGAAACCTGAAAGGGTTTTCTGCAGGAACGGCAATTCAACTTCAAGGCAATGCTCCCGCAAATGCGCTTCCCCGGATTCCGCGATGCCGTCCGCCTCGAATTTTCTGCTGTCAAGCAATGGCACCGGGCCGAGCGGAGTAAGCCATTCCTTTGCCGGTGACAATGCCGTGCCGTCAAACGCCTTGAAGTGGCTGGGCCCCATGAGCAGAACCTTTTTCGCTTTGCTGTTTTGAAGCAGTGAAAATGCCGCTCCGGCAACTTTTCCGGAGTAGACGTATCCGGCGTGCGGCGCGATTATCGCCTTTATTTTTCCGCGGATCTGCGGCGCGCTTTTTTTGCCTTCGGCCAGGAATTTTTCAACAATCTTTTCGAGAGCGCTTTTCTGCGCAGGATAGAATGCGCCCGCAACGGCTGGATAACGCACGCCGGCGGTTTCGTCCGCCGGGTTCGACGACGGGTATCTCGCGCTGCTCGATACCCATCTGCTTCTGTGGAATTTCCCGCTTTTTGGGGCGGAGAGGGTGTCATTTCCGGTCATTTCCACACGCCCTCGATTTTGTTCGCGCAGTTTTTGCATTTGCCTTTTTTGAGGTCGAAATTTTCGATGCCGACATTGTAGGCCCGCCTGCGGATGAGCAGGGCATTGCATTCCGGGCAGAACGTGCTTTCCAGTTTCTCGTCCAGGATGTTTCCTGCGTAAACGAATTTCAGGCCTGCATCCTTTCCGATTTTGTATGCCCTTGCAAGCGTTTCCCCCGGCGTGGCGTTGACGCCGCGCATCTTGTAATCCGGGTGGAATGCGGTAATGTGCCAGGGAATGTGATTTCCCTGCGAGGCAATGAATTCCGCGATTTCGCGCAGTTCCCCATCTGAATCGTTTTTTCCAGGAATGACGAGCGTGGTTATTTCAAGCCAGACCTTTGTTTTCGCAAAGCGCCTGATGCTTTCAAGCACTGGTTCGAGTTTTGCCCTGCAGGTTTTAAGATAGAACTCGTCTGTGAAGGCCTTCAGGTCGATGTTGATTGCGTCCATGCATGTTTCCAGCTTTTTCGTGGCTTCACGGCTTTCGTAGCCGTTTGAAACGAAAACGGTTTTCAGGCCTGCCTTTTTCGCCAGCCTGAAAGCGTCGAAAGCGTATTCGAAAACGATTGAGGGTTCGTTGTAAGTGAAAGCAATGCTTGGAATCGAGTTTTCAATGCAGTAATCCACGATTTTTTCCGGTTCAAGGCTTTGGCCCAGTCCGGTGAGCTTTCCAATCCGCAAAGCCTGCTCGCTCCTGTCCGCCGCAAATTCCTCTTTCACTTGCCTTGTTGCCTGGCTTAGGTCCCAGTTCTGGCAGAACGAGCAGGCAAAATTGCAGCCAACCGTGCCGAGTGAAAATATTTCCGTGTTTGGCAGGAAATGGAATAACGGCTTTTTTTCCATGGGGTCGATGTTGACGGCGGAAGCCTTGCCGTAAACGAGCAGGAACAGTTTTCCGCTTTTGTTCTGCCGTACGCCGCACACGCCGGTCAGGCCGTCGGCAATCGTGCAGTACATCGAGCATGCCGTGCATCTCACGAGTTTGTTGCTTTTTTTCTCGAAAAGCGTTGCCGCATGCATAAAGGAATATATTTGCGCAACTGCATATTATTGTTTATCATTGTTCGGGCTGGCGGTTGGTGGCATGATGACAGGGCATGGAAAGCATGGCGCGCATTTTTTTGCGGTTGCAGCGGTTTCAATCGACGGCTTCATTGCAAGGCATGCCGGCGATTTCAGTTTTGACTGGACGAGTGCAGAGGACAAAAAGCACTTGCGCGCAATGGAAGGCAAGGCGGATGTCCTGCTGCTGGCGAGAAAAACCTTCGAAGTTGCAAAAAAAAACCTTGCCGGGCGCAACTGCATTGTCCTGACGCGCAGGGTCGGCGGCAATGGAGTGAGGCGTGAAGGCAAACTGCTTGTTTTCCTCAATCCGCATAAGGCGGGCCTTGAAAAATTCGTTGCGGAACAGGGCTATAAGGAAGTCTGCGTCCTGGGTGGAAGGGCTGCTTACAATTACTGTCTCAAAAAAGGCTTGTTGGATGATGTCTGGCTGACGATCGAGCCGGTTGTTTTCGGCAAGGGCATAAGCATGTTCGGCGATGCGCAGGCATCCGGCCTGAAAAGGTTCCGGATGGTTTCCGCCAAAAAGCTGAACAAAAAGGGCTCCCTGCTGCTGCACTATTCCGCGCGTTGATTGTGCATGGCGGGGTTTTAAAAATATATAAGTGTTTACTTATATTATGCTTGCCTTACTGAAGGCTGTTTCCGACCAAACGAGGCTTTCACTTTTGCGGGAGATTTCAAAAAAGCCGGTCTGCGCGTGCGAACTGCCGAAAAAGGTGAAAAAGACCCAGCCCGCGGTTTCGCAGCATCTTGCGGTTTTGCTGGGCGCGGGGCTTGTCGAAATGAAAAGGGATGGCGTGAAACGCATTTATTCAGTTTCGGGCCTGGGCAGAAAGGTTTTGTCCGGCATTGCGTCCTGGCGGTGATTGCGTGGATTTTCTTGGCCTTGCCGCCGACATGGTTGTCTCTTTTTTTGGGTTTCCGGCCGGTTCGGCTCCGGCCGAGGCGCTCCGGTTTTTCGTTTACGATTCCGTGAAGGTCGTGCTTCTACTGGCATTCATGGTTTTCCTTGTTTCGATTGTGCGCACCTTCATAACGCGCGAAAGAATCAGGAAATGGCTTGGCGGCAGGAGGGAAGGAATCGGCAACGTCCTTGCCGCGCTGCTAGGCGTTCCAACGCCGTTCTGTTCGTGTTCCGCCGTTCCCATTTTCATCGGCTTTGTCGAGTCTGGCATTCCATTGGGCATTACGTTCTCTTTCCTTGTTTCCGCGCCAATGGTGAATGAGGTCGCGATTGCCCTGCTTTTGGGCCTTTTTGGCTGGAAGATAGCGTTGCTTTACGTTTTGTCCGGCCTCTTTGTCGCGGTCGTTTCAGGCATTGTTATTGGCAGGCTCGGCCTTGAAAACCAGATTGAGCCGGAGGTCTTTGAAACCGCGCGCATAAGGGACAAAAAAATGCCTTCCGGCTGGAATGCGAGGCTTTCTTTCGCAAGGCGGGAAACTGCAAGGATAACCTTCAAAGTCGTGCCGTTTGCCATTCTCGGCATTGCCGCAGGCGCGCTTATCCACGGCTTTGTCCCGGTTGATTTTCTTGCGGGCATTGCGGGAAAGGACAGCATGCTTGCAGTTCCGGTTGCAGTTCTGGTCGGAATCCCGCTTTATTCCAATGCCGCGGGCACAGTTCCTATTGTGCAGGCTTTGATGGGCAAAGGCATGGCATTGGGCACGGCGCTGGCATTCATGATGAGCGTTACCGCGCTTTCATTTCCTGAACTGGTTATCCTCAGGCGGGTTTTGAAGCCGAAACTGCTTGCGGCATTCGTGGCAATATTGTTTGTTTCGTTTGTCCTGACGGGCATTCTTTTCAATGCCCTGCTTGCCTGAAGAAGTGTTATATTGAACCGGCATTTTTTTCGGCAATCGGCTTATTATTGCGGTTTTTCGGGTTTTTTATTCGCGGCCTGATTTAAATTTTTCCTGGTTTCATTGGATTTGGTTGCAATGGATATTTTCGGTTTTGCATTGGTTCTGGTCACGATAGCAATTTTCACCGCTCTAGGCTTGTGGTATTCGAAGGGAAAGCGTTTCTCGCTCGGCGAATTCATCACGCACCGCGACAAGGTTTCGGCTTTCGCCACCGTGGCAACGCTGGTCGCTTCCGGAATGGGCGCCTGGATTCTTTTTTCGCCGGCAGAGGCGGCGGTAACGGCCGGCATTGCCGCTCTGATAGGTTATGCTCTGGGCAGCGCCTCCGCCCTGTTTGTTTTCATCTGGCTTGGCGCGAAAATAAGGGAAATGATGCCCGGCGGCCAGACTTTGGCGGAATTCATTTTGCGAAGGTTCGGCCTGCCGATGTACGTTTTTGTCCTGTTCATAACCGCGTTTTACATGGGCACTTTTCTTACGGCCGAACTGACTGGCATTTCGCAGGCCGCTGAAATGGTTTTCGGTATCCCCGTCATGTTCACTGCGATTTTGATCGGCCTGGGAACAATGGCTTATGCCATTGCAGGCGGCTTCCGCGCATCGGTATTCACTGACATAATCCAGTTTGTCATAATCATTCCATTGCTTGCGGTCATTTTCATTGCGAGCCTGTTTTATTTCGGGGCCGTGCCGCACTCTTCCGCTTCCGCTCCGCCGTTCCTGCTGGATTTAGGTTTCTGGCCGGGCATAGAGTATGGCCTGACGCTGATAATCGCGATTGTCGGCGCGGAATTGTTCAACCAGGGCAACTGGCAGCGCGTTTATTCCGTCAACAAAAAAATGCTGCGAAAATCCTTTTTGTTTTCCGGCCTGATAATAATCCCGATAATCCTTGTCGTCGGATTGTTCGGCATTTTTGCGGCGCAGGCCGGAGTGGTTGAAAATCCTTCCGTGGCGATGTTCTCGTTCGTTTTGAAAGCAACCCCCCCGTGGGTCTGGGTTGGTTTGATGGTTCTGGCGGTCGCCTTGATGATGAGCACCATGGACACGCTGTTGAACGGCCTTGTCAGCCTGTTTGTCGTCGACTTCCTGCGCATAAGGCCGGATGCGGGGCATGACAAAGTGCTTTTTGCAGGACGGATTTTCACTGCGGTTGTAGGCATTGCCGCGGTTTTCATTGCAGTGCAGGGTTACAGCGTCCTGTACCTGTTCCTGATAGCCGACCTTGTCTGCGTCGCGGCCGCGTTCCCCGTGATTTTCGGGATGTTTTCCAGGCGGCTTTCCGGCAGGTCCGCGGTTGTTGCAAGCGTTGCGGGCATTGTTTTCGGCGGGCTGTTCTTTCCCCTGCCGGATTATGGGAAAAGCGTTGCGCAGGCGCTTTTCGGTGTTTCGGCTTTGGGCCAGAGCCTTTTCGTTTCTTTTTTTGTCACGCTGATTGTTTCCGGGCTTTTCTCCGTGCTGCTTTCAAGGCTATTTGACGCGCGCTTCGATTTCCGCGAACTAAAAAAAGTCGTGCCGCTCGAAAAGTGATTCCTTTTTTGCAGGCGGTAAGAATGGTGCCAAAAAAAGCGTTTGCCTCAAAACCAGTCGCAGTGCATGCACGCCTGTGGAATGAAAACCTTGATCTGGCGGATGCCTGCCTTTCCCATCCGTTCGTGCAGGGCATTGCTTCCGGCAGACTGGAAATGAAGGCATTCAAAATTTACGTTTGCCAGGACGCGTTTTTCCTGAAGGCTTTCAGGCAGGCTTACCGGGCCGCGAAGGACAACAGCGCTGAGGAAAGGCACAGGGAAATTTTTTCGGAATTCATTGCAGGCGTTGACGATGAGCTGAAATTGCACCGCGCTTACAGCAAAAAGCTTGGCATAAACATTGAACGCGTTGCACCGCTTCCGGCCTGTTCGGCGTACACTTCTTTTCTGCTTGAAACAGCGCGGAACGGCGATGTTTCCGAAATCCTGGCTGCGATTGCGCCGTGCGTCGTGCTTTACGCGTTTCTAGGAAAAAAACTCGCGGGCTTCGCGCAGCCGGGCAACCCGTATAGCGGCTGGATTGAAACCTATTCCGGCAAAGAAATCCGGTCTCTGGCGGAAAAGGTCGAAGCTCTACTCGATGAAACCGCGGATTATTCCGATAAAACCCGGAATGCCTACCGCAAGGCTATGCAACTTGAATTAGAATTTTTTTCAGAGCCGCTAAACCAATAACTTAAGCGCTTTAAATAAAAAAGCAGGCAGAGGGGCTGAGCAAAGCGAGGTCCCTCAACTCGCACCAGACGGGCGTGACGTCCCGCCAACAGGTGCAGCGCTATGCGAGTGAAACGAGCATAGTGCGTCGAACCAGCCGGGCGAAACCGGCTAGCCGAAGCTTTCCCCGCAGCCGCAGCTTTTGGTTGCGTTCGGGTTGTTGATTTTGAAGCCGGCGCCCTGCAGTGATTCCAAAAAGTCTATTGTGATGCCTTTGAGCATGCCGTAGTTCCTGCCTTCGATGAAGAATTTGACGCCGTCGATTTCAACTTCCCTGTCGCCTTCGACGGGCTTGTCTTCGAATGAAAGCCTGTAGGTCATGCCGGAGCATCCGCCGGCCACAACGCCGATGCGCAGGCCTTTCTTGTGGCCGTTTTTTTCCTGGAAGTCCTTTATCTTTGCAATGGCTTTTCCTGTAACCGTGAGCGATTCGCCGTCCGAGCTGGTCTTCATGTCCTTTGCCGCGGCGTTGATTTCGTTGACTATCTGTCCTATTTCCTCGTCGGACATGCCGTGGCCTTTTCCGCCCTGTTCAAGGGTTTCCCAGTACGCAACGCCGCAGCCGACGCAGTGCAGGCCGTGGCCCAGCATGATTTCTGCGCTGGACGGGAACCTGCTTACAATGTCGCCGACCGTCCAGTTCTTGTCAATCCGGACAGTTTCGGTTTTTGTTTTGGCGTGCCCTTTTTTTGTCGTGGATTTCGTCATAAGCTTCTCCTGCCTGAAAAATATGAATTACAATTCATATAAAAAGCTTTTTCGTCATAAAACCTTTAAAAGGCTTGGTTTTAACGGCCTTTGCTTCTGGTGAAACGGAATGCTGTATGATTCAAGGCTTTTCAGGCGCAATGTCTGGTATCTGCTTGGTGCCACGCGCGGCGGGCCGATGCGCGCAAAAATAATGCATTCGCTAATGGGCCGGCCCCTGAATCCGAACCAGCTTTCGGAAAGGCTGGGCGTCGACTACAAGACCGCAAGGCATCACCTTGACGTCCTGAAAAAGCACAACTGGGTAACAAGCAGCATGGACAAATACGGCGAGCTGTTCTTTCCGGCCTTCACCGACGAACAGTGCGAGGTTTTTGCGGAAATCTGGACCCAATTGGGAAAAAACTTTAAAAATCAGGAACAGCGTTGATTGTTGTAGCTATGGCGCTTGCGTTTTTCTTTGAAATTGCGAACATCCTGCTGCTTGTGTTCCTGCTCTCGGTTTACGTGCAGAACTACCGGCAGATGAAATGCGCTTTCAGCCTGGGCCTCATAATGTTTGCGGCCTTTCTTTTGATCCAGAACATGCTTGCGGCCTACTTCCATTTCACGATGCTTGCATACTATTCGCTTGAAGTGATGCAGCATGCATTCATTCTCTCTGGCGCGCAGACAATCGCGCTCGCCGCGCTTTCCTGGGTCACATGGCGGGAATAACCGGAATTTCCGGGACAAAACCGGGAAGTTTTCTGGCGAGAACTGGAAAAACTCTTTTAAAGGCGCCCGAAACCTTTCCTTCTGAAGCGCTTTTTTTAAAGGCGGTTTTTGGGGTTTTTTGAATGGGCAAAAAACACGGAAAAATTCTTGCGGCACTGCTTCTGGCATCAATGGCATTTGTTCTTGGCTGCATCCAAACTTCCGGCACGCAGGCGGACAGCGCCGCACCGGATTCCGGCGGCGCGATGCAGGGCGGTCCCGCGGCTGACGGCAGTGATGGCGGCGCAATGCCCGGCGCCGCAACGCAGAATTCGTCTTACGTGCCGTTCTCGCAGGCCGCCTACGAGCAGGCAAAGGCTGGCGGGAAAATAATTTTCCTCGAGTTTTACGCGAACTGGTGCCCGACGTGCGCACAGCAGAAACCCGTCCTTGAAAGCACGTTCCAGGAACTTGACGGCGGAAAAGTGATTGCCTTCCAGGTAAACTATAACGATTCCGACACCGATGACAGCGAAAGGGCGCTTGCGAAAAAGTTCGGCATAACGTACCAGCACACGCACATTATAACCAATGCAAGCGAAGAGGTTCTGCTGAGGGGCGTGGGCCAGTGGAGCAGGGAAGAGATAATAAAAAACACGGGCTCCGTAAACTGATGGATTGAATGGTTTGCATTGCGAATGGCGGAATTTTTGCGGGTGTGAAATGGCATGGCTGAACCCGGGTTTTTGATAGCGTTCCTTGCGGGCCTCGCCTCTTTTTTGAGTCCGTGCGTGTTCCCGCTGATTCCCGCATACCTGACGTTTTTGGGCGGGACAAGCCTTGACGAAGTGAAGGCGCACGCGCCCGGCGTGAGAAAAAAGATTTTCCTCAACAGCATCCTCTTCGTGCTGGGCTTTGCGGTGGTGTTTTCACTGCTTGGCGTGCTTCTGCAAAGCGTTCTCCTGAATGTAGCGTACGACGTGCGCACATATCTGGGATATGTCGGTGGCATCGTGATAATCTTCTTCGGCCTCGTGCTGTTGGGCATAATAAAAATTGACGCATTGCAGGCGCCGCACACATTGAAGCTCAAGAAGGCAAAGTCCGGAAACGCGCAATACGGTTTCTCGTTTCTTTTCGGTGCCGCGTTTGCGGTGGGCTGGACGCCGTGCGTCGGCCCGATTCTCGGGACAATCCTCACGCTTGCGGCAACAAAGCCCGAAACCGCGTTCCCGCTCATGCTGACCTATTCGGTCGGCCTCGGCATCCCCTTCCTTCTTGCGGGCTTCTTCTTTTCGCGCGCCACACGCTTCATCGAGCGCATCAGCCCGTGGCTCAAATGGTTCAACCTCATTTTCGGCGTTCTTCTGATAATCCTCGGCATACTGGTTTTCACAAACCAGCTCGGAGTCATTGCAAACCTGTGGGTGCCGCAGGACATGCTTGTGGGCGGATAGGAATGGCTTTTGAGATCAAACCCAACAATCCAGTGACAATCGCGGTTGTCCTGGTCATAATAATCGGCGCAATCCTTGTCGTCGAGTCGACGAAAAGCAGGCCGTTCTGGGCGGGCGGAAACGCATCCGATGGCAATTCTTCCGCGGCACCGGTTTTGGGGGCGTCCGGGCCGCAGGCGCCCGAACTTCGCGGACTTACGGGCTACATAAACACTTCTTCCGACATAAGCGTTGCAGACCTGAAAGGCAAGGTTGTCATGGTGGACTTCTGGACCTATTCTTGCATCAACTGCATCCGCACGCTTCCATACCTTGCCGCGTGGGACAAAAAATACCGCGACAAGGGCCTTGTAATCATAGGCGTGCATACTCCTGAGTTCGATTTTGAAAAAAACATCGGCAACGTGCGCGAGGCGGTCAAAAAATTCGGAATCGAATACCCCGTTGTTTTGGACAGCGATTATGCGACGTGGAATGCATACCAAAACCACTGGTGGCCGCACAAGTACCTGATTGACAAGAGCGGCGTAATCCGCTTCGACCACATCGGCGAAGGCGGCTATGACGAAACGGAACAGCAGATAGTTGAACTGCTGTCAGAAAACGGGCCGAAGGTCGAAATGAACCCCGATGATGCCGGCATGCCCCCGGAACAAACCGATTTTGCCGGCATAGGCACGCCCGAAATCTACCTCGGCTACGATTTTGCGCGGCAGGGCCTCGGCAACGAGGAAGGTTTCGTGCCAGAACAAACGGTTTCCTATTCATTTCCGGATAACCGCGACTTTTCCGCAAACCTTGTTTTCCTTGAAGGCGACTGGAAAAACAATTCCGACAACGTGCAGCTTGAATCCGACACGGGAAAGGTTGCGCTGAAATTCAAGGCGAAAAACGCGAATATCGTTGCGGGCTCGCCGAACGGCTCGGTTTTGTCGGTTTCGGTTGGCGGAAAGCCGGTTTCAACGGAAAACGCCGGGGACGATGCCGTGCAGGATGAAAACTTTGTAGTGCACGTAAACGAACAGCGCCTGTACAATCTCGTTTCCGCACAGGACTACGCGGAAAAAACCCTTGTCTTCGACGTGAAAGGAAATGGGTTTGAGCTGTACACTTTCACGTTCGGGTGAACTGGGTTATGGGCGATTGTGCGGCGGACCGGTTTTTTTGCCTGGGCGGTGCGGTTTTTTCTCTGCCAATCGGGCACTGAGTTCAGGGTAATGGTCCACGACTTCCCCAAAAACCTCGTCGGCGGGCCTGAATCTCACGGCTCGTGCCCGTTCCTCTTGGTATGTTCGTTCCATCGCATGCGCATCCGGCTCAAAATCCGTTGTTATTGCGACACTGCCTTCCGGGGAATCCGTGATTGTTGCCGACATGCCTTTTTCTATGGCTTCCTTGACGCGCTCATAGCCTATCAGGAGTTCCCTTTGCTCCGGCTCGACTCTGCCGTTTCGTCTTAACCTGATGTTTTTTGTGTCTTCATGGGTTGAGAAGAATGCGTCCAACAGTTCATGAGCCTGCCTTACGCCGTCTTCGGCAGTGTGTCTTGTGGCGGGGTCCCAGCTTTTCAGGACGACATCCAATTCCAGTGTCGAATGCCCCTGAGGGCCGGTTTTGAAAAAGAAAACGCCCGGAAAACCCCTTAGCTTGCGCCTGGGTTCAAATCCCCTGTGATTGATAAATACAAATTCCTGTTCTTGGAGGCGTCTTCGGACTTCCCCCTGCTTTTCGAGCGGAATGTGCACTTCGACGCGCAGGACCTGCCGCGGCTCAACGCGCCTTTCTCTCAGAATCTGGCGCCTTCTTTTCGCCGAAAGCACTGAAAGCCTGAACGAGTGCCTTTCTGCGCCGTAAGTGAATGTTTCAAACGCGTCGGCGATTGCGCTTTGGCCGATAGCGGATTCCGCGGCAATCTTGACTGCGTTCAACTGTGATTGGTATGCCGGCTTTTCAAGCCGCACGGTTCCACGCCTCAAGAGCCTTGGGTCTGTATGATTCCATTCCATGATTTATATAATTGGCATTTGTAGTTTTTAATCCTTGTTTCCGTCCGCCGCGTTCGCCTAAAAAAGCTTTCCCATTCCAAATCTATTCTCTTCCGTTAAATTTGGTGCGGCAATGCTTTCTCGTGTTGAGGTCGGCTTGAAAACTGGTTTTTGCGACCCTTTGGGCGAAAGCGTGAAAAAGCGCGTTTCCTCGGACTTGGGCCTTAACGCGAAAAGCGTCAAGACGATCCGGGTTTTTACGCTTGAAGGAAACTTTTCCCAAAAAGACCTTGCATTTCTTGCGGAAAAGGTTTTCATCGACCCGGTTATTCAGGAATTTTCGGTAAACAAGCCGCTGGCAAGGAAAGGCGGCTTCGACTGGCTTGTGGAGGTTTCTTTCAGGCCGGGCGTAACGGACAACGTCGGCAGGACCGCGCGCGAGGCAGTGGGCTATGCGCTTGAAAGGGCGTTGGCCGAGGACGAGAACGTCTTTACCGGCATGCAGTACCTGCTCAAAGGCGGCCTGGATGAAAAAGACGTGAAAAAGATCGCTTCCGGCCTGCTTGCCAACGGGCTCATCGAGCGCTTTGAAATCTTTTCCGCAAAAGATTTCGATTTTGAAAAAGGCGTTTCCGCGCAATCCGCGCGCGTCATCGACAGGCACACGCCAAAAGTGGAAGAAATCGATTTGAACGTTTCCGACACCGAACTGGAAAAGATGTCCCGCGGCCGCCTGCTGGCATTGTCTTTGCATGAAATGAAATCCGTGCAGGCATATTTTTTGGACGCGGGCGTGCGCGAGAAAAGGAAAACGCACGGGCTTTCCCGCAATCCCTCCGACGTCGAGCTTGAGGCAATCGCACAGACGTGGAGCGAGCACTGCAAGCACAAGATTTTCAACGCGCAAATTTCTTATGCTGAAAAAAACGGCAAAAATGCCAAAACGCGAAAAATCGATTCGCTTTTCAAGTCTTACATCCGCGCCGCAACCGAAACTGTTTCAAAGGAAAGAAACTGGCTGGTCTCGGTCTTCCACGACAACGCGGGCGTCATCTCGTTCAACAAATCGCATGACATCGC
This sequence comes from Candidatus Diapherotrites archaeon, assembly GCA_016205145.1. Taxonomy (NCBI): domain Archaea; kingdom Nanobdellati; phylum Candidatus Iainarchaeota; class Candidatus Iainarchaeia; order Candidatus Iainarchaeales; family Candidatus Iainarchaeaceae; genus Candidatus Iainarchaeum; species Candidatus Iainarchaeum sp. The sequence goes on along the minus strand of JACQJH010000002.1, from coordinate 107,555 downwards.
CTTCAAGGTTGAAACGCATAACTCGCCCTCCGCTCTCGACCCGTACGGCGGCGCATTGACCGGAATTGTCGGCGTCAATCGCGACACGCTCGGCACGGGCATCGGCTTCAAGCCGATTTTCAACACCGACGTTTTTTGCTTTGCCTCGCCATTTTACGCGGGAACGCTTCCTGACAAAATGCTGCACCCGAAACGCATTTTCGAGGGCGTAAGGCGCGGAGTCGAACACGGCGGAAACAAGTCCGGAATCCCGACAGTCAACGGCTGCATTGTTTTCGACGACCGATTTCGCGGAAAGCCGTTGGTTTACTGCGGCACCGCGGGGATTGCGCCGAAAAAAATCGGAAAAAGGAATAGTGTGGAAAAAAACGCGGAACCGGGATTTTTGGCGCTGATGGTCGGCGGGCGCATTGGAAAAGACGGAATCCACGGCGCAACATTTTCATCCGAGGAACTGCACGAGGGTTCGCCGGTTACCGCGGTCCAGCTTGGCGACCCGATAACGCAGAAAAAAATGCTTGACTGCATTCTTGAGGCGCGCGACCTCGGCCTTATTGAAAGCATTACCGACAATGGCGCGGGCGGACTGAGCAGTTCCATCGGCGAGATGGCGCGCGCGACCAACGGATGTGAAATCTGGCTCGACAGGGCGCCGTTGAAATACGCGGGTTTGCAGCCGTGGGAGATACTTGTTTCCGAGTCGCAGGAAAGGATGACGGTTGCAATCATTCCGGAAAATCTTGAAAAGTTCAACGCGCTCTGCAAAAAGCATGCGGTGGAATCCACCGCCGTCGGCAAGTTCACGGACAGCGGGTTTTTTCACGCAAAGTTCAAGGACAAAACCGTTGCCTTGCTTGAAATGCATTTTTTCCACGACGGGGTCCCGCAGATGAAACTCGAGGCGGAATGGGAACCGCGCACGGCGGAAGAAAATGTTTTCGCCGAGCCGTCTGATTTGGGCGCGGAACTGAATGCATTGCTTGCAAGGCTGAACGTTTGCAGCAAGGAATTTGTTGTAAGGCAGTACGACCATGAAGTGCAGGGCTCTTCGATTGTCAAGCCGCTGGAGGGCGCGGAAAACGACGGCCCGAGCGACGCGGGAGTTGTCAAGCCGCTGTTTGATTCTTTTGAAGGGATCGTTGTTTCAAACGGCTTGTGCCCGCGCTTAAGCGACGCCGACGCCTACTGGATGGCGGCAAACGCCCTGGACGAGGCGGTGCGAAACGCGGTTGCAACCGGCGCCAACCCGGAACACATCGCGGTCCTTGACAACTTTTGCTGGCCCGACCCGGTCTTCGATTCGCAGAAAAATCCGGATGGAAAGTTCAAACTCGGCCAGCTCGTGCGCGCAAACAAGGCGTTGTATGATTTGGCGGTTGCTTATGGCACGCCGTTCATTTCCGGAAAGGACAGCATGAAAAACGATTACCGCATTGGCGGCAAAAAGATTTCAATTCCGCCGACAGTGCTTGTCTCGGCGATTGCAAAAATTGACGACGTGCGCAAAGCCGTCACGATTGACGCGAAGCGGGCCGGCGACCTTGTCTACGTGCTCGGCGAAACGAAAGCCGAGCTTGCCTGTTCGGAATATTTTGACTCGAAGGGCTTTTTCGGCGGCGAAGTGCCGAAGGTTGACGCGAAAAAGGCGCGGAAGCTTTACTCCGCCTTGGCGAAAGCGATTGAAAAAGGCCTGCTTGCAAGCTGCCACGACATCAGCGACGGCGGCCTCGCGGTATGCCTCTCGGAAACCGCGTTTGCGGGCGGTCTCGGCATTGAAGCGGATTTGCGCAAGCTCGAATTCGCGGGCGAAAGGCGCGATGATTTTGCACTGTTTTCCGAGTCGCCTTCGCGTTTTGTCGTGACTGTTGCACCGGAAAACAAGTCGGAGTTTGAAAAGGCGCTTTCCGGCAATGGCATATCTTTTGTTGGGTTGGTGTTGCGGGAAAAAAGGCTTTTGATAACCGGCTTTGAAGGCAAAGCCGTAATTGACGAAAAAATTGACGTTCTGAAAGCGTCTTGGCAGAAAACATTGAAGTGGTAAAAATGGCGGAACAAAAAAGACCGACTGCGCTTGTCCTGACGGGCTATGGCATAAACTGCGATTTTGAAACGCAGGCCGCGCTGAATGCCGCGGGCTTTCTTGCGGAGCGCGTGCACGTCAACGATATCCTCGCAAGGAAGGCGAGCCTTTCCGATTATTCGCTTCTGGCGTTTCCGGGCGGCTTTTCCTACGGCGACGACCTTGGCGCGGGAAAGGGCATGGCAAACAAGCTCGTTTTTGCCAAACTCAATTCGCATTCGTTCCGCGAAGAACTGCAAAAATTCATCGACGAAAAAAAGCTTGTTCTCGGCATTTGCAATGGTTTCCAGATGATGGTAAAACTTGGAATCGTTCCGGCGTTGGGCGGAAAATATTTTGAACAGCAGTCCACGCTTTTTGCCAACGATTCGGGAAGGTTTGAAGACCGGTGGGTCGGGCTAAATGTTAACGAAAAAAGCCCGTGCATTTTCACGCGCGGCATTGAAACTCTTGAATTGCCTGTGCGGCATGGCGAGGGCAAATTTATTCCGGCAAGCGCGGAAGTTTTGAAAGCGCTCGAAGCGGAAAACCTTGTCGCCATGCGTTACGCGGACAAAGACTTCAACATAACAAATTCTTATCCTGAAAACCCAAATGGCTCAGTGAACGCGATTGCAGGCGTCTGCGACGAAACCGGCAGGGTTTTCGGGCTGATGCCGCACCCCGAAGGGCACGTTTCTTTTTACCAGCATCCGCACTGGGCAAGGGTGAAAAACGAGCTGTTGCGGAAAGGCCTTTCCGTGCCGGAAAAAGGCGCGGGCATGAAAATTTTCGAAAACGCGTTCGCTTATTGTGCCGGAAAGTTATAGCTTTTTTTATTCAAAGAGTATTTTTTCAATTTCCGCTTTTTTCCCGACATTCAATGAAACATGCAGGCCATAGCCGGTTGGTTTTTTGACAATGATTCCTTCTTTTATCAGTTCTTCGGTTTCCTTTCTTACGTCTTTCCACAACTCTTTTGGAAAACCGTGCGGGATGTTATCGAAAGCGGTATGCTTGCCGCCCCAGATGTTGTGTCTTGCCATTTTGTAAAGGATTTTCCGGCGAATCTCGAAAGAAGAAAGTTTCATAAATTAATACTTTATAATATAGATTTTTAAACTTGTGTTTTCATTAAACTGTTATTGGCGAATAGTATAGTATTCGCTACACTGTGGTATAATATGAAAACTGAAAAATCCCTGTTTGTTGACTTCTTTGGCGACTACCCGATGATAAGGGTTCTGGATTTCCTTATCGAGAACGACATATTTGATTACGGCAAAAAGGAAATTTGCAGGAACGCAGGCGTTTCATGGAACACAATGGAAACTTTTTGGGGGCAGCTTGAAGAGAAAGGGGCAGTAAAATACACCCGTCAGGTCGGAAAAGCGAAAATGTACAAGCTTAACATTGCCAATCCTGTCGTCAAGCAGCTTATTGAACTTGACAGACTGCTTTTGAGAAAGTCCATGGACGGAATCGGCCAACCTAAAGAAAAGACCAAGGCGCTGGCCTGAGTTCGGTCAAAATGGATACTTTTGAAAAAATTCTTAAAACTCTTAGGTCGATGGCGAACCCAAAAAACGTCGAGGGCATGAAACGCTTCGGCATCAACCCGAAGGGCACGCTCGGCGTTTCGATTTATGATTTGAGGCCGTTTGCAAAAGAGCTAGGCACAGACCACAAGCTTGCCGTGGCGTTGTGGAAAACGGGCATTCATGAAGCCAGGCTTTTGGCGGGAATGGCCGGTGACCCGGGCCTTGTTTCTGAAAAGCAGTTCGAGGAATGGGTGTCTGATTTTGATTCCTGGGATGTCGTCGACCAGACGTGCAGCAACCTTTTCGACAAAACGCCTTTTGCCTGGCAAAAAGCGGTTGAGTTGTGCTCGCGCAAGGAAGAATTCGTGAAACGCACCGGCTTCGTGCTCATGGCGTGCCTTTCAGTGCATGACAAAAGCGCGAAGGACAAGGATTTTGAAAAGTTTTTCCCGCTGATTGTGCGCGAATCCGGGGACGAAAGGAATTTCGTGAAAAAAGCCGTGAACTGGGCATTGAGGCAGATCGGCAAACGGAATCTCCGCCTGAACAAAAGGGCGGTTGCCGTGGCAAGGGAAATCCAAAAGCTTGGCTCTAAACCCGGCCGCTGGATTGCGGCTGACGCATTGCGCGAACTGCAAAGCGAAAAGACCTTGAAGCGGTTGCGGGAAAGAAAAATAAAAATGGGTTGAACGGAAGCCCGGCCAGGCGCCCCGGGTTCTGTTTTCACTCTGATTCTTCAGGGACCTCTTCCTCTTCAGGCTCGTCATCGTCTTCCATTTCGACTTCCTTTGCAAGCTTTATCTTGAATTTGCCCTTCACGTGCTCGACTATGACAAGCTCCGTGTTGCACTCCGGGCAGTTGACGTAGTCGCCCTCATCGTACTCGGTTTCGTCTATCTCAAAGAGTTCCCTGCAGTCCGGGCACCTGATTTTTTTCATAGTATTTTCACTTTTTTCAGGATTATTTTGGCATCGGTTAGCCTTTTAAAAGTTTTTTTTGCTCCGCGGCGCTTAAAAGTCTTTTGTGCGGCGGTTTCGTCCGGGCGCGTTTTCGACCGCGCGTGCCGAAACTAAGGCGGTTCACGTTATGAACCGCCGAGTAAGTAGAGGTAAATTTTTCAGGGGCTTGCAAGGGGGCGGAGCCCCCTGCGTCGGGATTAAGGCGCCCCGCTTCGCGAGGCGCCGAGTAGGCTATAGCAAAGATTTCCGGGCGTGCAAGACAAATCTTGGAGAGCATATTCCGGTTCTGCCGGTCAGATGCCGAGAAGGCCGGTTATGAGGAAAAAGGCGAACAATGCGGCAATTTCGGTTGCAAGCACGGGAATCGGCCTGAATCCGAGGATTTCCTTGAAAATCCGGTAAACAATGGAAAATGCCAGTGCAAACAGTATCAGGCTTAAAACGCCGAGAACCGCCAGGACAGGGAAATTCACGGGGCTATCGGCTGAATCCAGTGCCGCGCTGAGGCTTGCGGAGAGGGTTTCAATGCCAATCTCCCTGTTGGAAAACTTTTTGACCGGGTCGACGACTGACGGGGCGAATGCAAGCGGCAGGAAAATGAACACGAGGATTGCGGCCGCGAGCGAAACAATCCAGACAAGGGACCAGGCTGACACGATTGCATTGAATTTTCCCTTGGCCTTTTCGGCCTTCAACAGGTATGCCGCGGCGTAAATTATCGCGGCGCCCAAAAACAGCCTTGCCGCTGAAAAGACCAGCTGGAAAATCTCGCTTGAAATGCTTATGCCGAATCCCTGGATTGCCTGCGCGATTATTGGAATAATCCATGCCAGGACCACGACGAACAGTGCCTGGCTTATGCTTGGCTCCTTGAACGCGTTTGCAACCGCGGTTTTCGGGCTTAAAATGTTGACGTCCATGCTGCTGACTTCCAATATTAAGCTTTTTTTGTATTTAAACATTCTGCCCGTTTTCCTGGACTGGATTTCCGCCGGTTTCATGTTCCGGGTACATTTCCGAGAGTTTTCTCAGCTCCCTCGTTTTGGTGCTTATCGCCTCTATGAGCGACAATGCTTCGAGGAGCATGCTGTCCGCATGCTCGTTTCCGGATGACAGCCTTTTGAGATGCAAGCCGTATTCGCGCGAAACCTTTTCCCAGAACGCCTTGTCGGCATCCTTGATAGATTTCACTGACGACTCGCTGATTCTCGGCAGGGTCCTTCCGAGTTCCGCCAAGTCCTTTTTGAGCAGGCCGTAAATTTCGCGGATTCCGTTTGCCTGCCCTTCCGGCAGGGGCTGGCCTTTTTCCGCCACCGCAACCGCAAGCAGTGAGATGTTCACGCCGTTGTCGCCGATGCGCTCTATTTCGTTCGACATCCTGACAAGCAGCACGGTCTGCAAGGCCTCCTTTTCGGAAAGCTGCCTTGTCGAAAGCTCGTGGATTGCGGCCTCGATTTTTTCATTCAGGAAATCGCCGAATTCCCCGAGTTTTTCAACGCGGTTCCTGTTTTCAAGGGAAGCGGAGCCGAGCATTTCGATTGAGTTGTCAAGCAGTTCCGCCGTGATTCCGACCGCGTGCCTCAGCTCATTTTCAATTGCGTTGAACGCCCCGGCATTGCTTTCAGGCGGCTTTTCCATTATGAATTTTGTCCTGAAAACGATTTCCTTTTCATCGCCCTTGACAAGCCATTCGATGAAGGACTTGAAATGGCCGATTGCCAGCAGGAACGCGATTGCGGTTGAAAGGTTCACTATGACATGCGCGTTTGCAACCTGCTGGCCGGTGCTGCCGCCCAATGCGGTGACAGCGCCGGCAAAAAACGGCAACAAGGCGAGGAAGGCTATGACTCCCGTGGCATTGAAAACGAAATGTGACGCCGCGGCTCTTTTGGCGAAAACGCTCATCCGGGAGGAAGCAAAAAGCGCGGTTGCGGTCGTGCCGATGTTTGCGCCAAGGATTATGGGAATGGACTGTTCAAGCGATAGAAAGCCGCTTTGCGCGAGGACAACTACAACGCCGCTTGTTACCGCGCTTGACTGGAACAGGATAGTGAAGGCAATGCCCGCCAGGAGGGCAACCGGCAGGCTGAGGTTGTTTTTCAGAAGCGAAATGATTGCCGGGTCATCCCGGAACGGCGCGAGAGTTGCAGTCACAAGCGTAAGGGAAAAGAACACCAGGCCGAAATAGAAAACCGGTTTGCCCAAAAACCTGTATTTTTTGCCGAAAACGTCAATCAAAAAACCGAGAATGATGAAAACCGGTCCGAACGAGGCGAGATTGTTTGCCAACAGCTGGCCGGTGAAAGTCGTCCCGACGTTGGCGCCGATTATTATACCGAGGCTCTGCGCAAACGAAATCGTTCCCGCGTTGACCAGGCTGACCGAAATGACTGTTATCGCGGTGCTCGACTGCGTGATGGCTGTTGCGACTGCGCCCAGCAAGGCGCCTTTCCACGGGCTTTTTGTCAGCCTTCCGAGCAGTGACCTGAACCTTTCCCCGGCTATGCGCCTGATGCGTTCGCTGAAATGCTCTATGCCGTAAACAAACAGTATGAGCGCCGAGAGCAAGGCAAAGAAAATATCCCACGAAACCGCGGCTGAAGCCATCGTAAATGATAATGCGCGCGCGCTTTAATTAGGTTGCGGTGGGATTTTTTAGGCGGAACGCGATTTGGAAAAATAAGGCTTTTTCATTCACAAAGCCATGTTTTTTTTTGGCGGATGCCGGCATTTTGAAAACGCTTGGCCTGCGTTATTTCAGGATTTTTGCCAGCGCAATTGCAATCGCGGGCTTCAAATCAGCGGGATGCAGGGTTTTTTCCGCGAACGCCTTTTCCAGCCCCGCATAATCCGCGAAGGAAGCGTTTCCGCCGAATTTTTCCGGCCTCTCGATTTTGATTTCCCTGATGCGCGGAAAGACAACGAGCCTGGCGATTTCAAGAACCGGGTTGTTTTCCACCACGCCCTCCGGACAGTAGGCTTTTTTGAGTTTTGCCGAAATTTCCTGCTCCGAATCGCGCATTGAAATCAGGGAATTCGGAACCGATGAGGACATTTTCTGTCCGGGGCCGAGCAGGCTGTTCACGAGCGGCGTGTGCACGAATGAAACGGTTTTGCAGCCGATTGTTTGGAGGTTTTCCCTCGCCAGCATGTGGATTTTTCTCTGCTCTATTCCGGACTGGGCCACATCAACCTTCAAGTATTTCATGTCCGCTATCTGCATGAGTGGATAGATCATCTGCGAAACGCTCGCGTTCTCCAAATCGCGCGCAACCTCCTGCATGGCGCGCGTCGCCCTGTTGAGCGTGGTGTGCTGTGCCAGAACCAGGACGTCTTTCACGTAATCCTTTTCCTGCTGGAAACCTGAACCCAGAACAAATTCCGCTTTTTCGAGGCCGGATTTTTTGAAGGTTTTTTCCCACAGCTTGCAGTTTTCCTTTATGAACTGCCAGTCGCCCTTTTTGTTGAGCCAGGCATGCCAGTCCGCCAGAAGCACCTTGACCTTGAAGCCGGCCTTCTGCAAATCCAGCAGCTTGGTGATCGTGACAAGGTGTCCGAGATGCACTTCCCCCGAAGGCTCGTAACCGCAGTAAGCGAGCGGCGACTTCTTTTCCGACAGCAGTTTTTCAATCTCGGCTTCAGTGACTACTTCCGCAGTGTTCCTTTTGACGAGTTCCAGTTTTTCCTGCAGTTCCATTCTTGCGCCTTCCAAGACTATGAATGAATTAACACTTAATAAAAACTTTGTTTTCCAAGCTTTTCTGGCTGTGGCCGGTGATAGCATGGCAAAACCCTTGACTGTGATGGCTTTCGGCACTTTTGACATACTCCATCCCGGGCACCTGCATTGCCTAGCCGAAGCCAAATCGCTTGGCGGCGAAAATGCCTTGCTTGTGGTTGTCGTGGGCAGGGACTCCACTGTCGCGCGGCTGAAGGGCGGCAAGCCGGTCAACGACGAAAACAGCAGGCTTGAAGTAATTCGCGCCCTGCGCGTCGTTGACGAGGCCGTGCTCGGCAATGAAGGCGACATCTACGAAATCGTCAGGCAGAGAAAGCCTGATGTTGTTGCCCTCGGCTACGACCAGCTTGCGGACGAAAAAAGGCTTTCATCGCTTTTTTCCGGCAGAATCGTGCGCCTGAAACCTTTCAACGAGCACATCCACAAGGCCGGCAGGATAAAGGAACGGTTAGCCAAAAAATTTCACGGCAACGCCTGAAGAACGCTTGCCCGTAATGTTAGTGGCAATGCCGGCCTCAAAAGCCTTAAAAACCGTTCAATGGTTGAATAGGCTTGGAATTTTTTTGGTGCGGAAATGAAAGCGCTTATCCTTTCGACCGAAAAGACTGCGGCCATGCCGCGGCTCAAGAAGGCTTTTGTTGCAGCCGGCTTCGAGTCAGCGAAGGTTGCATCGCTGTCAGATTTTTCGATTTTTTCGGGCAATGGCAGGAAAACCCTTTTGTCGGGGCCGGTGAACATCGACGATTTTTCCGCGGTTTTTTTGAACGCAAAGCTCAAGCTCGCGCCGTTCGTCGAGCCTCTGCTTGACGAGATTTCGCGCAAAAGGCTTTTTTCGCAGGTCGTGCCCGGCGCGTATTACCTGAATTCCAATGAACTGTTCCAGCTGGTCGTGCTTGACAAGGCGAAAGTTCCACTGCCAAAAACGGTTTTCGGCGCGGCAAAGGCGGATCTGAGCCATACCGGCAGGAGGCTTTCTTTTCCGGCGATTTTCGAGGCTTACAGCGGCCAGAAAAAAACGCAGAGCCTTGTCATCGAAACCAAGAAGGAGCTGGACAAGCAGATGACAAGCTTTTCCGCGGATTCGGGCATTGATGCCGCAGTCCTGATGGATTTTTTGTTCACGCCAGTCAACCATTGCGTTGTCATAGGCAAAAAGGTTTTCTGCGTCCAGCGCAAGTGGAAAAACGGCAAACTCGAATTGCCGCGCAGGGGAAAGCCTCTCGACCTGCCGGAACGCGAGCGCAAGATTGCTATCCGGGCGGCAAAGGCGTGCGGCTGCAAGGTTGCGACAGTCAAGATTTCCAACGGCCTTGTAACAAGGGTTTCCCCCGAAGTAAAGTTTTTGGCGTTATCCGACACCCTTGGCGTCGACCTGTTTGCCGAGTGCGCGGAATTCTTTTTCAAGAACGCCTCGGAAAAAAGGGTGGGCGAATGATTTCCAAAAAAGCCGGCATCGCAAAAGGCAAGGCGCGCATTGGCCCAAAAGCCGGCGGCAAGAAAAAGGGCCGAAAGGCAGCCGGCGGCAGAGTGCAGGGCGTGATTAGGAAAAGCGTCAAGCATGGCAATGGCAAACCGGATTTGCAGGCGGGAAACCGCAGGCCCAGCCTACTCATAATCGGCTCAAGGTACCACGTCAAGCGCACTGTGCGCGACCTCAGGGAAGAAGCCAAAAGGATTTTCGGGGAAGTGCTGTTCGTGCCGGTCACGAAAATCAGGGTTTCCCTCAACAACGGCAAGGTCGAAATGCGGTTCAGGGGCCGTGACCTCTTCTCGTTTGACGCGTGCTATCCGAGGCTGAGCTCCACGGACTTCGTGCTGGCGGAAGCCATACTGCGGCTTGTCGAGGACTCCGGAATGTATTCGCCGGTTTCAGTGCGCGGCTTCCTGATTTCAAACCACAAGTATTACACTATAAAGGAATTGTGCGACGCCGGCATTCCGGTTGTCGGCAGCGGCCTGTTCATTTCGCCTGAAACCGCGAAGAAAAAGGTTTCGGATTTTCCGGTTGTGGTGAAAAAGATTTCCGGTTTTGCCGGCAAAGGCGTTGTGCTCGTGAACGATTCCACGCAGTTCGGTTCGATTCTTGACACGATGCACATGCTTGACGAGTTTTTGTCGACGCAGGAGTTTGTGCCCGACAGGAACACGGACATAAGATGCTATGTTTTCGGGGAAAAGGTTCTGGCGGTGCGCAGGACCGGCAGGCAGGGCGAGTGGAGGGCGAACGTTTCAAGGGGCGGCAAGGCAACCCTGATCGAGGCGACGGATGAAATGAAATTGATTGCGCTGAGGTCCGCGAAGGTGATGCGCATGGAAATCTGCGCGGTTGACCTGATTGAAACCCCGGACGGCCTGAAGGTAATAGAAGTCAATTTCATGCCGGGGCCGTTCTCCGCGTTTTTGGGGCCGCTCGTGCCGAGGGAAATGGTTGAGTTCATCTACAAGAAGGTTGTTGGAACCGGCCCTTCTTCCGGCGGAACATCCGGGGCATTGCCCGGATAACCTGTTTCAAGTCTTTCAAACCGTTTCAAACAAGCCGTATTTTTATTGTTTTGGCTTATTTTTGCATTGGCGGGTTCGGGTTTTTTCGCAACCGCCCTGCAACTAACCTGAAGTGGGATAATGTGCGGCATAAACGGCTTCAGCTGGGAAGACAAGGCCCTTGTAAAAAAAATGAATGATGCCATTGCGCATCGCGGCCCGGACGGTGAAGGCATTTTTGTCGACAGGGTTTCGCTTGGCCACAGGCGCCTCAAAATAATCGACCTGTCCGACAAGGCAAAACAGCCGATGGCAAACGAGGACAACAGCATCTGGATCGTATTCAACGGCGAAATCTACAATTACCGGGAATTGAGAAAAGAGCTTGAGGCGAAAGGCCATGGGTTCAAATCCGATTCCGACACGGAAGTGATACTGCACGCTTACGAGGAATTCGGGCACGATTGCCTTGGAAAGTTCAGGGGCATGTGGGCATTCGCAATCTATGATTCGGCTAAAAGGCAGTTTTTTCTCGCAAGGGACTATTTCGGGATAAAACCGCTTTACTATTACTGGGACGGCGAAAAGTTCATTTTCAGCAGCGAAATCAAGGGCATTTTGCGGCATGGCGTTGAAAGGAAAATAAACCGGTCCGCCCTGGAGCTTTACCTGCATCAGGCCTGCCCGCATGAAACCGGCACGGTTTTTGAGAACGTTTTCAAGGTGCCGCCGTCGCATTCCCTTGTTCTGGACATCGCAGGCAAAACGCTGTCCTTAAAGCGTTTTTACGACATCGGCGCCTTTGCGGAAAAAAGCTTTTCAAAAAAAGAACTCCTGTCAAAAGGAAGAATCCTGCTCGACAAGGCGTGTTCGCTGTCGGAGGTTGCAGATGTCGAAGTCGGGGTTTTTTTGAGCGGCGGCCTGGACTCCTCTGCAGTGCTTTCGACAATGAAAAAGCTGAATCCCGATGCGGGCATAAAGTCTTTTTCGATTTATTTTGAAGACAACGCACTGGACGAATCGGAATACATTGAAGCGGCGGCAGGGCATTTCGGCACCGACCATCATTCGCGCTACCTTTCAGAGAACGACTTTGTTGAGGCGTTCGGGAAAATCTACCATTACTGCGACGAGCCCCTGACGAACGGCTCGCTTGTCCCGCTGTTCCTTTTATCCGAAACCGCAAAGGAAAAGGTGAGCGTCTGCCTTGCAGGGGAAGGGGGCGACGAGTTTTTCGGAGCCTATCCGCGGCACCACAAGTTCTACCGCATGGACTATTTCATGCGGCACAGGCTTTTCAGCAAAGCAGCCCTGTCCGCGTTCAACGCGCTTTCACTGCCGTTCGGAAAAAATTTTTGCCATTCCTTGCGCTCGGAACTCAAAGCGTCAATGCTGCCGGCTGACTGGATCCAGGCCGCGGTTTCCCGGCAAAGAAGGCCGGACGGCTTTGTTTCAGGGCAAAGGCTGGCGGAACTTGAAAAAATGCATTCCGGTTTCATGGAATCAAACGGTTTCCTCGACTCTATCAGGCTTGTCGACATCAGCTCGAACTTTGTGACGCGCTACCTTGCGTCATCCGACAGGATGAGCATGGCGCACGGCCTTGAACTGCGGCCATCATTGCTTGACAGGGAATTGTTTGAATTTTCAAAGTCAATTCCGAATGACTGGAAGTTTTCATTCATCCGCGGCAACAAGCCGTTTTTCAGGGAAATGCTTTCGGACAGGCTGCCTGAAAAAACAGTCAAGCGCAGGGCAAAAACCGGCTTAGGCAGCCCGGTTGACAAGTATCTGTCAGGAAGCCTGAAAGGCGTTTTCGAGGACAAGATTTTAAGCCTCAAAAGGTCCGGGCTCGTGGAAAAAGGCCTTGCGGAAGACGCGCTTGACTGCCTGCGGAAAGGCACGAATTTTTCAAGGGCATTCGCATTTGCCGCGCTTGAAGACTGGCGTGAAAAATGGCTGCCCGGATGAAAAATCGAAAAGCAGTTTCCGGCCGCCTATTTTTTCATTATTGTCTGGCTTCTTTTCGGGCCGGTTGAAACAATGCTGACTGGAACGCCAAGCTCTTTTTCAACGAATTTAACGTATTCCTGCGCGTGCCTGTCAAGAGCGGAAAACTTTTTTTCCGAGCCGGTTATTGAAAAGCCATTCAATGTTTTGTAAATGGGCACGCATTTTTCCGCGTCTGACATTTTTGCCGGAAACTCCCCGGTTTTTTTGCCGTTGCAGTCGTAGGCAACGCACACTTCAAGCGATTCGACGCCGCTTAAAACGTCAAGCTTTGTCAGGGCTATTTCAGTCACGCCATTCAGCCTTGCAGCAGTCCTAAGCAAAACCATGTCAAGCCAGCCCACTCTTCTCGGCCTTCCTGTTGTAGTGCCGAACTCGTTTCCCGCAGTCCTCAGCCTGTCGCCAAGGCCGTCCAAAAGCTCGGTTGCAAACGGCCCGGCGCCGACGCGCGTGGTGTAGGCTTTTGCGACGCCGACGACTTTTTCCGTCTTCGCGGCAGGAAAGCCTATGCCCGCGCCTGCGCCCGGCGCAATCGGAATCGATGATGTCACGAATGGGTATGTGCCGAAATTGATGTCCAAAAAAGTGCCCTGCGCGCCCTCAAGCAGAATGCTTTTTTTTGCCTTCAATGCCTGTGCGATTTCAAGCGAGGCATCGGCTTCGAATTCCCTGAGCTTTTCCCCGTAAGCCGAATATTCCTGCACGATTTCGCCGAGGGAATGCGGAAACTCCACGCCATAAACATGTTTCAGGATTTTTTCCTTGATTGGCAGGACCTGCCTGAGCTTTTCCTCAAGCCGTTCATTGTCCAACAGGTCCTCGAACCTGATGCCTGTTCTTTCCGCCTTGTCGGCATAGCATGGGCCTATGCCCCTGCCCGTCGTGCCGATCTGGTTTTCGCCTTTTTTCGCCTCGGAATTCGCGTCAAGGTACTTGTGATACGGCATTATGATGTGCGCCCTCGGGTCGATGCCGAGATTCGGCTTTTTTCCAAGCGCCGAGATTTCATCCAGCAGAACCTGGGGGTCGATCACCACGCCCGCGCCCAGAAGAGAGCGCTTGCCCCTGACAACGCCGGAGGGAAGCAAATGCAATTTGTAGGTTTTGCCTTCCACCACAACTGTGTGCCCGGCATTGTTGCCGCCGCCGTACCTGAAAACAAAATCGGATTTTTCTGCCAAATAGTCTGTTATCTTGCCCTTGCCTTCATCGCCGAACTGCATTCCAATGACGGCAGTGCAAGGCATAGGAAAAAACCCAACTAATAAAACGCGGTAAAACTTAAAAAGGGAATCTGGCTAACCGCGCTTGGCGTTTTATGTTGCAGGGCGTATACTGGAAAAGATTGCGTTTTTGTCTGCCGCCGGCCTTTTTCCGGCATCTTTCCGACGCACCCCTTTTTAAAGCTTGCCGCCCTACTTTTAAAATAAAGGAGCAGGGTTTTCGGTGGAAAAAACTGGCCTGACTTTTGACGACATACTGCTTTTACCCGGCCCTTCGAGCGTCCTGCCAAGCGAAGTTTCCTTAAAGACAAGGCTTACAAAAAAGCTTGAGCTTAACATTCCCCTGATCAGCGCGGCAATGGACACCGTAACCGAATACAGGACCGCGATTGCAATGGCCCAGCACGGCGGCATCGGCATAATCCACAAGAACTTTTCCCCGGAAGAGCAGGCCGAACAGGTGAAGCGCGTGAAAAGCGCGGAATACTGGATAATAAAGGAGCCGCTCACGATTCCGCCGGAAATGCCGGTAAGCGAGATAATCGAAATTTACGAAACAAAAAACATTTCCAGCTTTCCCGTGGTGGAAAACGGAACGCTTGTGGGCATCGTCACCACGAGGGATTTGCTGTTCGAGGAAAACTCGAAGGGCAGGGCAAAGGACATAATGTCGAAAGACCTGGTGACGGTCGACAGGGTTGTCGACATGGACGAAGCGAGAAAGCTGATGCACGGCCACAGGATTGAAAAACTGCCGATTGTCGGAAAGGACGGGCAGCTTCAGGGCCTCATAACCCTGACGGACATCCAGAACAGGCAGAGGTATCCCGCCGCATTGAGGGACAAACGCGGAAGGCTAATGGTGGGCGCTGCAATCGGGCCCAGGGATTTTGAAAGGGCAAAGAAACTGGTTGAAGCCGAAGTCGACGTCATTGTGCTTGACACAGCGCACGGCCACTCGAAAATGGTTGTCAATGCTGTCGCCAAAATAAAAAAGGAGTTTGAAGTCCAGCTCATTGCCGGAAACATCGGCACGGCGGATGCGGCCAAGGACCTTATCGCGGCAGGCGCCGACGCCATCAAGGTCGGCGTCGGTCCGGGTGCAATCTGCACTACACGGATTGTTTCAGGCGTCGGGGTTCCGCAGTTCACTGCAATCCTCGAATGCGCAAAGGCCGCTGATAGGAAGGGCATTCCGGTCATTGCGGACGGCGGCATAAAATATTCGGGCGACATCACAAAGGCCCTGGCCGCGGGCGCAAGCTCCGTCATGGCCGGAAGCCTTCTGGCTGGATGCGACGAATCGCCGGGCAGGATTGTTTATTTGAACAACCGCAAGTTCAAGCAGTATAGGGGAATGGGCAGCTTGGGCGCAATGGAAAAAGGTTCCGGTGACCGATACTTCCATTTGGGCAAGCCGAAGCAGGGCAAGCTCGTGCCGGAAGGCATTGAAGGCATAGTGCCGTACAGGGGCATGCTGTCGGAAGTCGTCTTCCAGCTGATGGGCGGATTGAGAAGCGGCATGGGCTTCATCGGCGCCAAAAACATCGACGAACTGCGCAAAAAAACGAAATGGATCAAGATAACCGAGGCAAGCCTGCGCGAATCCCATCCCCATGACATTACCATAACCGAGGAAGCCCCGAATTATCCGGGCATCTGAAAGGGCCTTGGCAGAGCAGATTTAACCTTACGTTTTTGCTTATATTTAAAAAGTGTAAGGTTAAACTCTTTCTTTATGGTTTACATTTCCAGGAAAAAGATTTCCGGCGGGACATACTGTTATCTGGTCAAATCCGTGCGTTTGCCGGATGGCACTGTAACGACAATCCAAAAGCTCATAGGCAATGACAACAGGCCACTGAAGGAACTCGAGCGTGAGCATGCAGACTATTTCCTGCAGAAAGAAAAAAGTCTTGCGGCAAGTTTTGCCGTCAAAGCATTTGGCACGGATTCTGTCTTCCCGGAACTACAGGTCAGAAGGGTTGAAGCCATACGGGTTGATTACAAGCGCCTGATAAATGGGTTTTCAAAGGAGCAGTTGAGGGACGTTTTTGATAGGTTTACGGCAAACTTCACTTATGAGTCAAACGCAATCGAGGGAAGCTCTCTCACACTGAAGGATGTTGCGATAGTGATGTTTGAGAACAGGTCGGTTGAAAACAAGGACCTGAGGGAAATATATGAAACAAGAAACTCAAGGAAAGTTGTTGAGAAAATCCTATCAAAGAAATTCAAGGTCCGCGAAAAGGACATAGTCAGCATGCACAAACTGCTGATGGAAAACATTGACCCGCGGCTTGGCTATAAGCAGTTTCCGAATGAAATAGTCGGCTCAAGGGTGAAACTCACTCCGCCAGAAAAAGTCAAAGAAGAGATGGGTCTGCTGATTGAATGGTATGGCAAGGCAATAACCAAGACCCACCCGTTGAAAATGGCGGCCTTGTTTCATGGCAAATTCGAGCGAATACACCCGTTTGCTGACGGGAACGGGCGGGTTGGGCGTTTCATCATAAACACGATTTTGGTTAACAACGGTTATCCTCCGCTCATTATCAGAAAAACCCAGCGGCTTTCATATATAAACTGTCTTGAAGATTTCCAGAACGGTTACTCCGAAAACCTGGAACGCTTTTTTCTGGAGAAATACAAAAAAACCTTTGACAGGTTTTTTGCCGTTTACGCAAAATACCTGAAATAGCCGGCAATTTTTATTTTTGACCAGTGGATTGCATGGGTTGATTTTGCTTCCGTCCGCTTAATGCAGCCAGATACATTTTATGTGCCCAGCGTGTTCTTTAAAAGCTTTTTTCCAGTTCTTCTCTTAAAGCAAGCGTTTTTTTGGTGGAAAAATGTTTTGTTCTGTCGAGCAGGCGATCCGCGACCTGAAATCCGGAAAATTCGTCATAGTCGTTGACGACGAGGCCAGGGAAAACGAAGGCGACCTTGTCCTTGCAGGCGAAAAGGTCAGCGCGGACAGGATAAATTTCATGATTTCCCACGGAAAGGGACTGGTATGCATTCCCGTTTCCGGAGCCCTCGCCAAAAAGTTTGACCTGCACGCCGTGCCCAAAAACTCGGATAAAATGAAAACCAATTTCACTGAATCCGTTGACGCGGCCTATGGCATCACGACAGGCATTTCCGCGCATGACCGCGCGGAAACAGTGCGCGTTTTCGTGAACGGCAACGCTTCCAGCCGGGACCTGACAAAGCCGGGGCACATGTTTCCGCTGATTGCGAAACAAGGCGGGGTTTTGCAGAGGGCCGGCCACACCGAAGCCGCAACCGATTTGATGCGGCTTGCAAAGCTGGGCGAGGCCGCGGTCATCTGCGAAATAATCCGCCCGGATGGGGAAATGGCAAGGCTGCCGGACCTTGAAAAGTTCGCGGCCAAGCATGGCATAAAAATCATGATGCTGAAAGACCTCATCCAGTTCAGGCTCAAACGCGAATCGCTTGTCGAAAAAGTCGATTCGGCCAACCTGCCGACGCGCTTCGGAAATTTCAGGATAACCGGTTTCACTGCGAGTGCGGTCGGCGAGGAATTCATTGCCCTGGTGAAAGGCGACGTGAGGGGCAAAAAAAACGTCCTGGTGAGAGTGCATTCCGGCTGCCTGACGGGCGACGTTTTCGGGAGCAGCAGGTGTGACTGCAGGGAACAGCTTGAGAATGCCATGCGGCTTGTCGAAAAAGAAGGCAAGGGGGTCATACTTTACATTCCGCGGCACGAAGGCAGGGGCATTGGTTTAATGAACAAGATCCGGGCATACCATTTGCAGGACAACGGCCTTGACACCATTGAAGCGAACAAGGCCCTTGGCTTTCCGATGGATTTGCGCGAATACGGTTTGGGCGCGCAGGTGCTGGCAAAGCTCGGCCTTTCAACAATCCGGCTCATGACAAACAATCCGAAAAAAATGGTTGCGCTTGAAGGCTACGGCCTGAAAGTGACGGAAAGGGTTCCCCTGACGACCAAGCCAACGCAGTTCAACGAAAAATACCTGGAAACAAAGGAAAAAAAAATGGGGCATATGCTTTAAAAGCAGAAAACGCTTTTCCATTATCTGGGATTTGCGTTTTGTTTTTGGCGGTGGTTGGAAATGAAAAATGCTTTTTTTGCCATGGCAATGTTGTTTGTCATGCTTGCGCTTGCCGCAGGCTGCGTTTCACAGCAGCAGGAAAAACCGCAGGCCAATGAGCCTGCGCCAGGCATCGGCGCGGCAGAAAACACCGGAGGCAATGCACAGCAGCCGGGCACGGAAATTTCCGGCGAAGCCGGCAGCCAAACAGATGACGCTGATGCGGCAGTCGGAACCGGCAGCCAGGACAACACGCAAACAAACGACGTGAATTCTGAAGTCTCCGGTGACGGCACGTCTGGCGATTCCGGAAACGCCCAGCAAACCGAAACTCCCGCCGTTCAGCCTGAAAAGGTTTCGTTCAGGACATTCGACAACGTGACAATAGTTGGAGACTTTTATTTTTCCGGCGCCGGCGCCAAAACCGTTCTGCTGCTTCACGAACTCGGAAACGACAGGCACGTCTGGGACAATTTCATTCCAAAGCTTCTGGATGCCGGCTATAATGTCCTGGCAATTGATTTCAGGGGCCATGGCGAAAGCAAAATCCAGAACGGTTCCATAATAACCTACAAGGCCTTCCTTGACGATGACTGGCAATTGCTGACGCAGGACCAGAAGTCTGCGAGAGACTTCCTTTTCGGCACAAAGGACAAGCTTTCAAACAACGGCATAATCGTTGCCGGCGCAAGCATCGGCGCTAATGCAGGCATCAACTTCGCGAGAAGCAACCCAGAAGTCGAAAAAGTCGTCCTATTGTCCGCGGGAGAAAGTTACCATGGCCTGACTGTCAGCGGCGGCATGGTGAGTTCCATGAACAGCCAGAAAGGCATGACGAAAGTCCTGCTTGTTTCAAGCGCCGACGACAAGTATTCCTACGATTCAAGCCAGAAGATTGCGGCAGGCGCGCCGAAAAACACCGAACTCATAAACCTTGAAAAAGCCGGCCACGGAACGCAGATGCTGGCAAACGATTCCGGCCTGGCGGACAAAATAATCGCGTGGATGAAAAAGTAGTCCGGGCTAGCAAGAATGCAGCCATTTTTTTACTCTCAAAAGCAGATGGGTATTGAGCAAAAGCGAAATACCCGTCGTCGAACCAGCCGGACGAAACCGGCTTTGCAGGGGGGAGGATTCGAACCCCCGAAGGCACTAAGCCACCAGATTGCTCAAACCTTTTTTTGCCTTTCTTTTTTGGCAAAGCTTTTTTCTTTTCCAAAGAAAAAAGGTTTCTTGAGTCTGGCGCGTTTAACCACTTCGCTACCCCTGCATGCAAGCAAAGAACAATTTTGGGGGAGACAATTTAAATAAATTTGGCTTTTGGTGAATGCTTTCAGCCGGTTTTTTCCGGGCCGTGCCATGGCCTTGGCGTTTTTGCGTTTTCACCAGAATTTGAGTATGTCGCCCGAATACAGCGGCATCGGCTCTTCGAACTGGATCGTTCCCTTGTCCCATCTTGTAAGATGCTTTTTTCCCTTGAAGAACCCGGCTTTCACGTCTTTCAGCTTTAAGTTTCTGCTGCCGCGCCTGAGAACCGATTTTTTGCTTATTTTTCCGGAAAGGCATGTGCCCATTACAAAAAACGCTTTCGGGGTGCGGTAGAACGATTCGACTTCAAAGCGCGCGATGTCGTCGAAGAATTCGGGCTTTTTCTTTTTCTCCTCTGCGCGCTTCTCCGATGCGATTGCGACAAGCTCTCTTGCCTCGGCTTTCGCCTGCTCGGCAAGCCGCTTTTTCGCGTGCTCCGGAACGCATATGTCTTTCGGCTTTCTGCCCTTGAGTTCGAGAACGTCAAGCAGTCCCAAAAAAACCCCTCTACATAAAACGGCTTTTCTGGTTAAAAAAGGTGTTGCCGGGAAAAAAGCGCGGGCATGCGTTTTTGGGCTCGGGAATAAAAATAAAAACCGCTTTGTGCTATTCCATTTAAGGCAAAATCATGCAGCGTTCAAGCGAAATGTGGCTCATAATCGTGGCAGGAATCGCGCTTTTGGCGTTTTACAACGCCTTCCTTCCGGGGCCGTCGCCCGCAACCCAGATAATAAGGACTTTGGGCCTGGGCGGATTCTTCCTTCTATGCGTTTCGCTCATGATAGGGCCGCTTGTAACGCTTTGGCCTAAAACGTTTGCACAGCTTTTCGAGCCGAGAAGGGCGGTCGGCGTTTCCGCCTTCATTTTCATGGCGGCTCATTACCTGCTAGTGCTCATGCTTTACTTCAACTTCGATTTTGCCCTGCTTAGCACGATGCCCCAGCTCACAATCGCGATTCCCGCGTTTTTCATAATCTTTGCCATGGCTTTGACGTCAACCGATTGGGCAATGCGCGTCATGGGAAAAAACTGGAAGCGCCTGCACCGCTTGGTTTACATTGCGTTCATACTCATTCTCGCGCACTTCGTGCAGGTTGCCAACGGCCTGCCGTGGACCGCGCAGGCGAAAACATTGAACTATGCCGAAATCGCCTTGCTGTTGCTTGCGGGCATCGTTATAATCCTGCAAATAGCTGGCTTCATTGCCAGAAGAAAAAGAACGGCGCAGGCAAGCAAGTGAACCTTTTTTTTGTCTGCTTACTCGGCCTTTCACAACAGTGAAAGGCCTTGGTTTCGGCCATGCCAAGCATGGCGCTCAGACCAGCCGGCTGTGGCGGCTTCGCGCAACAGCGCGCAGCGCTATGCGAGTGAAACGAGCATAGTGCACGCACCAGCCGAGCGTGACGGCTCGCGGGGGACGGGATTCGAACCCGCGCTCCCTTTCGGGAAACAGCTTGCTGCAACATTCTATTCCGCAAAAAGAAAGGCTTTCTTTTTGGGGTACGATGCAAAACCTTTCGGTTTTGCGTCGCGTCGCGAAATCTTTGATTTCGCAACGGAACACTTTTTCTTTCTTCGCAAAGAAAGAAAAAGGGTCTTAGCAGGCTGCCGCGTTAGACCACTCCGCCACCCCCGCACGGCGTCGCGTCCGCCGGGTACGCGCCCGATTCCGCTTCGCTTCATCGGGCTGGCTCGCTGCGCTCGCAACAAACCGGCATCTGCAACGCATGCAGTCTATAGGTTATTTGACTATTAAAACAAATTTAAAAAGAAGCCTCTCTGCCGGCATGACGTTCATGGCAGAAGCAGTTTGAGGTAAAACAGCGGCGAGAAGAATTCCCGCTTGGCTTCTTCATTGGAGAGCATGCCTGAAATGAGTTCCTGCACTTCCTTTTTGGTTGCGGCCTTGTGGATGACAAAGTTGAGGATCGGCTTGATGTTGCCGATGCGCTGCAGGTTGTAGCTGTTTTTGAGTTCGGTTCCGATTTCATTCCACAAGGTGTCCTCGTATTCCTTCAAGAATTCTTCCGAAACATTGTTTGCCTTGATTGCCTCTCCGACAATGCGCGCAGCCAGCCTTCCGGAATGCATTGCGTTGCCGATGCCTTCCCCGGAAAACGGGTCGATGAGCGAGGCCGCGTCGCCTATGAGCACGAAGCCGTTGCCATGCGCTTTCCGCCTGGTTGAGCCGAAAGGCAGGGTCCACCCCTTGATGTCGCCCTCGATTTTGGCGTTCCTGAACCTGTCTTTCAGCAGGCTGTCGTTTTCAATGGCGTTAAACATTGCCTGTTTGAGATTTATGTTCCTTTTTTTCATTTCCGCCGTGACAACCCCGACTCCAACGTTCGCGTTGCCGTTTTCAAGCGGAAAAATCCAGAAATATCCCGGAAGCACGGAATCGATGAAATGCAGTTCGATGTTGTCTGACATGCCTTCGATGCCGGAATAGTATGCCCTGAGCGCGGTGCAATGGTGCTTGTCTTGTTGTTCCGCGAGGCCGAGCTTTTTTGCCACGACTGACTGCGCGCCGTCAGCCCCGATCACGACTTTTGCCCTGAATTCCATGGCCTTTTTTGACTTCAAATCCGTGCCTTTCACTCCGACAACAAAACCGTTTTCCTGAATGATTTCAGTGACCATGAACTCTTCGATTGCGTGCGCGTATTTTTTGGCTGTGCCGAACACGAGGTTGTCGAAAAACATTCTCCTGCACACCACGCCCTCGACGCGTTTCCCGTCCCTTCCGAACGGAATCTGCACGACGTCCTTTTTCGGCGAGGAAAAAACCACGCCATGCGTTTTTCCGTGCGGCAGTTTTCTGACTTCGCTTTCAAGGCCGAGATCGCGCAGCACGGACATTGATTTGCCTGAAATCGCGTCGCCGCAGATCTTGTCGCGCGGGTATTTTGATTTTTCAAGCAACAGGACATTGAAGCCCTGTTTTCCAAGCAGTGCGGCGCAGCTGCTTCCGCCGGGGCCGGCGCCGACAACGATTGCGTCGAAAGAATCGGTCTCCATTGGTAAAAAATGTCATGGAAACGAATTTAAACAAAACGATTCGGCCGGATTTTTGCGTGGCGCAAGCCTTTTATTGGTTTTATTGGAATTATTTTTCTGGTGTTGGATTGAAATTCAGGTATTGCCCGCAGTGCGTCAGCCTTGACATGAAAATGTCCAACGGCATACTGGTTTGCGCCAAATGCGGTTATTCAGGGAACATGAACTATGATTCCATGGACGTCATCAACGCCGCGAGGCGGTCCGCAAGATCGAGGCAGTCGTCCTCGGATGCGGAGTTTTTGACCGGCCGGAACAGGGATGCGCCGGCCGCAACCCCCGAGCGGCAGAAGGCCCTGAACGAGCGCATGAAAAAGCTTGGCGGCACCAGGGATTTCGAGGTTTTGTGAGTTTTTGCCTTCGGGGCTGTTTTTTGCGGAAATGCATTAAAGCGAAAAGCTTAAACCAATTTCTCTTGTATATATAATAGTGGCATGGAAGAGGATCCGAGCGTCTGGTTCTTCCTTCGTTTCGAAGAGGCTGACAAGCACGCTATGGTGTCAATCCTCCTGTTCATGGGCTCCGCATTCGTTTTCCTGACCCAGCCGGGCGCTGTTATCCTGTACCTTGGCCTGTTTTTCGGCGGCATAATACTGCATTTCACTTCCGGTCTCCTGTGATAAAAAAGCCGGCTGCATGTTTTATGCGCGGATTTTTTTGGAAAACGAAAATCATTATGTAAACCCCAAGTAGTTATAAAAGCCTTTTCTGTTTTCTCATTTACTTCCACGTTTTTTTGTGGAAATTCAGTTTTTTCCGCGTTTCGCGGAAATTTTTCCCGGGATTTTTTCTTGGAAGAAAGTCCCGTGTACTGGGGTGAGTTGATGAGACAGGAGCTTAAACGGTTAGTCGTAAGACTGCAGGACGGAAAC
This sequence comes from Candidatus Diapherotrites archaeon, assembly GCA_016205145.1. NCBI lineage: Archaea > Nanobdellati > Candidatus Iainarchaeota > Candidatus Iainarchaeia > Candidatus Iainarchaeales > Candidatus Iainarchaeaceae > Candidatus Iainarchaeum > Candidatus Iainarchaeum sp. The sequence goes on along the minus strand of JACQJH010000002.1, from coordinate 84,223 downwards.
ATTCCGCTGGATGACCCGGTCCTTGACTGGGCCGTGAACGAAATTTTCAGGACGTATTGCCTTGAGCGCGGCCTGGATGAAGGCCTTGAATTGGATAAAATCAGCGCTGAAACCGGCTTTGATTTTCTCTTTTACCTGATTGAGGAACTCGACTGCCTTGAAAAAGAGCAGGCAGCTGAAAAACAGAAAATTTTGGCGTGAACCGGGAAAGGGAATGCTATTGCCATTTCCTTTTCTGGGCGTTGTCTTTTTTCAATGCCCCTACTCCAACGAATCCCGCCAGGAGCGCCAGGATTAAGCCGGCCAAAAGCACCGGCAGACCGTAATTGTAATAAAGCCAGAGGAATGCCAGCAAGGCTATCACCGCTGCCGCGGTGAAAATCCTCATTGCCATGGAAAATATTGTGTCTGGAACCTTTTTTAAGCCGGTTAGGCGGGAGGCCGCAAAAGCCGCCTGCTTTAAATTCCGCTGGCGCCCAAAAGCATGCCGATGATGTAGCCCGCGATTGCCGCGCAAATGCCGACAATTGCGAGTTCCATGCCGCCTTTCGCCCAGTTGCCGATTGTCTGCTTTGTCTTGAACGCGCCGGCAAAGAACAGCACCAATGCCGAGAAAGCCACGGACAGTACTATTGCCGCCTGGACCGGCAGGAAAATGAATGGAAGCAGGGGCACGAACGCGCCGGCAAGCGACGAGAATCCCACTACAACGCCTTCCCTTGCAGGGTGGTCGAAATCAGTTTCAGTGAGCTCCAGCTCGTTAAGCATCATTTCGTCAAGCCACCTCTGCCTGTCGCTTGTGATGTGCCTTACTATGTCATTCAGGATTTTTCCGTCAAAGCCCTTTTTCCTGTAGATGTGCTCGACTTCCTCGCGCTCTATGTCCGGAAACCTTTCTATTTCAAAGGCTTCGCGTTCGCGCTGCCTGTGATAGTATTCTTTCTGCGCCTTTGCCGAAGTGTAGGCAACGGCCGCCATGGAAATGCTTTCCGCGAAAGCCGCGGCAATGCCGGTTATTATGACGAGCCTTGCCTCGCTTGTCGCGGTTGCAACGCCCAGGAGTATGCCCAAAGTGTTGACAATTCCATCCTGCCCGCCGAGAATGAGCTGCCTGAGAATGGCGCCCCTAACAGTGTTCTCTTTAAGGTCATGCAGCCTGCGCTGTTCCGACAACCGCGTCACAGAACTCATTTTGACCAGTAAGGCAAATGGCCTGTATTTGGTTTAAAACATATTGCCAAGCCATTTTTAGCATGGCTGCGCAAAAGCGTGCAATCATAGCCTGCAACGGCAACATTGAAACCGGCCTGATTGAAAAAACCTGCCGAAAGAACGATTTCCTCGTTTGCGCGGACGGCGGCGCGAACCATTTCCTGAAGACCAAAATCATTCCAGGCATAATTGTCGGGGACATGGACTCGATAACGGAAAACGCGAAAAGGATTTTTTCCGGAGTGGAAAAGCTTGCCTATCCCAGAAACATGAATTTCACTGATTCGGAGCTTGCCTTGCGGCTTGCCCTGGAGCACGGCTTCAGGGAAATAGTTTTTTTGGGCGCAACCGGCAGCCGCACCGATCATCTGCTTTCAAACGTCATGCTGTTGTCGCAGGTGCCGGAAGGCGTTGACGCGCGCATTCTAGAGGAAAAAAGCGAGCTGTTCCTTGTGCGCAAAAGCCGCGCGGTCAAAGGAAAAAAGGGCGACAGGGTTTCCCTGATTCCGGTTGAAAACGTTTCCGGCCTGTCATTGTCCGGATTCAAATTCAATGCGCGCAACATTTCCCTGAAAGTGGGCGAAGGCAGGGGAATGAGCAACGAGCTTGCGGGAAGAAAGGCCCTGATAAGCCTCAAAAAAGGCCGCCTGATTGCCGTGAGAATGTTTTAGATTTACTTGCCGGAGCTGGTTGTTTTTTCACGCCTCGAGGCCGAGCAGCAATGCCATGGCGGCTATTCCTGCGCAGAACACGAGCAAAAGGAAGAATGATTTCGCCAGGTTTTCCTCGCGCTTGTGCAATTCAGGTATGAGGTCGGAGCCGGCGATGTAAATGAACATTCCGGCGGCGAAAGGCGTGATGAAGAATTCTATTTTGTCGAAAAGCGAGCCCAGCAAAAGCACTGCAATCGCGCCTGCAATTGCAGTAAGCGCAGTCACAAAGTTCAGGAAAAGCGCTTTTTTGCCTGTAACTCCGGCGTGAATGAGGACCCCGAAATCGCCTATTTCCTGCGGTATTTCGTGGAAGAAAACAGCCATTGTTGTCGCGAATCCGACGGGAAAGCTTGTAAGGTAGCCTGCAGCAATGATTGCGCCGTCGATGAAGTTGTGCACGGCGTCGCCGACAAGGTTCATCACTGCCATCGGGTGCGGGTGTTCCTCGGATGTGGGAATGTGGCAGTGGCGCCAGCGAATGAACTTTTCAACTATGAACGAGAACGCTATTCCGGCTAGGATTGACAACGAAATTTCAAGGCCGAACCCGAAGGTTTCAACTGCTTCCGGCAGGAGGTGGATGAAAGCGTCGCCGAACAATGCGCCGGCGGCGAATCCGACAAGGTAAAACACGAATTTTTTCAGGCGTTCGGCGTCCATCCGGATGGTGAGGATGCCGACAAGTGAAATCAGGCTGACGGCGAAAACGCTTGCAATGGAATAAAGCCAGGCGTCAACCATGGAAACACACCTGCGCGTTAGTATTTTTTAAGCTAATCTCGGTCGGATGGCGTGCGGTTATGCGGCTTTTTTTTCCAAAAAAGAACGAATAAAAGAATAAATACCTGAAAACCGTTTAGTTTTGTGTTATAGCATATGCCTGAACCGATTGCACCCGCGCCAGTTGCCGGTTTGCTGTTGAAGAACAGGGTTTTTGCGGTTTCGCTTGCATCCCTTGCTCTTCTGTGCGTTTTTTCATTTTTCGGATTGCCATGGGTCGGGGCAATCTTCGGGTTGGTTTTCGCGGCTTCGGTTTTTTTCCTGCTCAAAAAGTTTGAACGCGATGTTAATCCTTTTTTCAACCCCGCGTCTTTGAAGCGCAGTTTTTACGTTTGGGGCGCATTGCTGCTGGTTTTTGGCCTGTTCATGTTCTTTGGATGGGTTGTTGCATCGGCGTTCATCCTCCTGGTTTTGGCGGGGATGCCGCTTTTCTGGTTTTTCAGGGCGATTTCCGTCGGCAGGCAATCGGATGACGAGAAAGCGGTGTCGGAAGCAAAGGCCTTGTCCGAGCGCAGGGAAAAGTTTTTGGCCAAACAGTCTTCAAAGGGCCTTGTCGAATACAAGGGATTGTGGCTTCCGCCTGACGAGGCGCAGAAGCGCCAGAAAATCGATTTCGGCCTGACAACCAATTTTTCAAACCTTGACGGGCAGGAATTCGAGGCGATGTGCGCGAACCTTTTCAGGCAAATGGATTATGACGTGCAGGTCGTGCATCCCATCGGCAATTTCGGCCTGCATTTGCTTGCAAGGAAAGGCGGGGAAGCGATTGGCATACAATTGTTCACTGAAAAGGCGCTGGTTTCAGCCGAAAGCATGGGCAGGCTTCTCGCGGAAATGAAGGCGCCCGGCATCGGCGCGACAAAAGGCATCATTATCGGCACAGCCGGCTTTGAAGTGAAGGCAAAGGTTGCGGCTAAAGGCAACAAAGTCGAATTGTGGGACGCGAAAGACCTTTCAAAGGCGGTCGGAAAGTACCTGATCCAGAGAAAATAATGCCAGCGGCCGTGCGATCCTTGAACAACCCTTAAAAAATGCTTTTTTTTATAACATCATCGGTAGATGGTTTTTTTCATGCGGCTTTCCGGTTTTCACAACAGGCTTTTGGTCTTGTTCGGCCTTGTCCTCCTGACCGTAATAATTTCGATTGCCGCGGGCATGAACGGAAAACAGGTCGTCGCACTCACGACGATGATGTCCTTCATTTACGGAACGCTTTTGTTCTGGCGCATGAGGGTTGCCTTTGCGTTTGCCGGCATCGCCGCATTGTTCTTTTTCGGCGTCCTCGACATAGCGCATTTCGTCGAGTTCGCGTCCCTTGACATAATCGTCTTTTTGATTGCAATGATGATTGTGGTGGGGTTCCTTGAAAAAAACCAGTTCTTCGAATTCATCGTGTCAAAGCTCCTGCACTTTTCCGGACATGACGGCCTCAAGTCGCTTGTCCTGTTTTCGGTCCTTGCCGCGGTTTCCGCGGCGCTCGTGGACGAGGTCACGTCGATTCTTTTCATGACCTCCATAATGCTGCACCTCACGTCAAAGCTCAAGCTGAACCCCCTTCCGTTCATTCTCATGATTGTCTTCGCAACCAATATCGGCAGCAGCGCAACCGTCGTCGGAAACCCCATAGGCGTGCTCATTGCCCTGCGCGGCGGGTTTTCGTTCTCGGATTTTTTGAGGTGGGCCGCGCCGATAAGCGTCATCGCGCTGGCCGCGGCAATTCCTCTGGCGATGAAAATTTTTTCGCCCGCAGTGAAGGAATTTTCGGAGAAGCTGAGGGCCGCCAAAGGGGAACTTTTCGAGCCCGTGAAAGGCAGTAACCTGTGGTTCAGCGCGGGCGTTTTCCTGCTTGTTCTGGGCCTTCTCGTATCGCATCACGGCATTGAAGAGGCGCTGCACCTTGAAAAAAACGTTCTCCTGATCGCGTCCGCGCTGGTGGGCGCGGCGATTGTCCTGTTCGCGGAAGGCGAGAACGCGAGGGGCCTGCTTGAAACGCGCGTTGACTGGTGGACTATAATCTTCTTCATGATGCTGTTTGCCTCCGTGGGCTCGCTCAAGTTTTTGGGTGTAACCGACATCATTGCGGAGAGGATGGTCAGTTTCACGGGCACAGACCCGGTCAGGACGCTTGCGGTCGTAATGCTTTCCATCGGCGGCCTGAGCGCGGTCCTTGACAACGTCCTCGCGGTCGCAATCTTCGTTCCCATCGTGCAGGGCATGGCGTCCGCAGGCGTTCCATCCGCGCACCTGTGGTGGGGCATGCTTTTCGGCGGAACGCTTTTCGGTAACCTCACGCCCATTGGCAGCACGGCAAACATTGTGGCAATCGGTATTCTTGAAAGGAAGGGGATTCACGGCATGGACCTGCTTGGATGGATAAAAACCGCGTTTCCCATTGTGGCGGTAACGTCTTTAATTGCGTTCGGCGCAATTTTCTTGCAGATTCCGTTGCTTTTGCAGGGGTGAAAAAAATGGTGAAGGTCATAAAACGCGACGGGTCCAGGGAGGATTTCAACGAACTCAAGCTCAAAAAATCCCTGGAACTGGCGGGGGCAACCCCTAAACAGGCCGCCGAGGTTTCCGAAAGGATTGCGTCTAAGGCCGGAAAAAAACGGGGCGAAATCGAAAGCGCCGAGATAAGGAAAATGGTGGTGAGGGAGTTCAAGGAGCTCAACAGGCGCGTTTCGGACAGGTTCCTTGCCTATGTCCGGTCAATCGAGCTCATGTCCACAGGCCAGCCCGACCTCTTCGAGGAACTAAAGTCCCTGGTTGAAGGCAACGCCTCGATAAGCATCGCGGGCGCGGGCTACAAGATAGTGATTGAACGGCCCGACGGCTTTCCGTGGCCGGCGGTTTTGCACAAGCTTTTGGAAAAGGACAGGGCAGTCGTTTACATGCAGAACGGCAGCATGGTGATTGAAACCCTTGGCAGGCAGTGAAGTTAAGGGGGCAAAACGGGGTTTCTTTGTTTACCTGCTCCGGTGCTCCGACAATTCGTTCTACTGCGGCTGGACGAATGATTTGGAAAAACGCGTTGAAGCGCATAACGCGGGAAAGGCCAGCAGGTACACGCGCGCCAGATTGCCGGTAAGGCTGGTTTTCTCGGAAAAGGCGGAAAGCCAGAGCCGGGCGATGAAACGCGAGGCGGAAATCAAAAGGCTGCCAAAAAATCGGAAAGCGTTGCTTGCGGCACGTGGTTTGTGAAACTTTCGGCAAGCAATTTAAACAATTCGCAGGCAAGATTGTTCCCGAAGCTTATGAATTCGATGACGTGCGCGGTTTTCAGCGGGGAGCTTGCAAAGTTTCTCGGCAAAAGGGAAAGCGAATCCGATTTGGAGTTCTACCACCGCCCCCACAATGGCAAGGTTTTGACGTTCATCCTGCCGGCAAGCCATCCAGAAAAAATCAATTCGCTTTTGCAGGCGCTTTTCCTGTCAAAAACCGTTTTGCTTGAAGCCGGGCGCATTGACGCTGTTCTGGGCGAGCTGATCGTGGCAATCGACGCAATGCAAAAGGAAAAAGGCTTCATCATCCTTGCCCCGGGAGTGGACGAATCAATGTTCAACAAGCTTGTTTCCGGAACGACTCTTGAAAAGTTTGAGCGCATAACGCGGGAGGAAATACTCGACAGGGTGGCGCAGGTTGAACTGCCACCGGAACAAGGCGGAACGGTTGTGGATTTGGATTCGATGTTCAACGTTAAAGGCATCGGCGAAATCGGCCTGGGTTTTGTCGCGTCCGGCCGGCTGAAAAAGTTTGACAAGCTGAAAGTTTTGCCTCTGGAAGCGGAGGTTGTGGTCAAATCCATCCAAAAGCAGGACAAGGACTTTAATGAGGCCGAACAGCCGGAGCGCGTGGGTTTGGCGTTGAAGGGCATTGAAGCAAAGGATTTTTCGCGCGGATTCGTCCTGACAAACGACCCGGCTTTTTCCGGTTCAAAGCAGTTTTCCGCGGAATTCCGCAAGTCAAAATATTTCAAAAAAGACCTTTCACCGCAGCTTTCACTGCAATTGCAGTGCAGGTGCCAGATTACGGGCTGCAAAATAGTTTCCGCTGAAAACCCGCTGAAAATCGAGACAGCCAAGCCGATTGCGCTGTGCAAAGGGGAAAAGATAACGCTGATTGACGTGGATTCCAAGCCTAGAATAATCGGCTCCGGAAAAATTGTTTGAAGCGGATATGGCGAGTGAAAAAGCGGCCCTGGCTTGGTGTGGCTTTTTTTCAGTTTAAAACAAATCTCTTATTTCAAAGCCAGCTTTTTCTTTCCATCGTAGATTTCAATTGCTTCTTCCACGCTTTTGCCGGCAAGGGTTATCGCTGAAATCGCGTCGCACATCCTCACAGCCTCATCCAAAGGCTTCTGGTGGATGTTCCTTCCGGTCGCGTTTCCCTGCGCGCCGCTGATATGGATTTGGTCGTGCAGGCCCTGCAGGAACTTGCGAGCGTCAGTCGAGGAGCCGCCCGCGCAGATTGCCTTTGTCCTGCCCGCAGCTTTCACTGCTTCCCTGAAAATTTCAGCGGAATTCGCGCCCTCTTTTTTCGGATAATTGACCTTGACGAAATCCGAGCCGATGCAGGCTGCAGCGCCTGTTGCGCCTGCAATCAGGTGCGGGTCCTTTTCGTCTTTCACTGCCTTGCCGCGGGGGTAAACCCACAACACGACAAGCAGGCCGTGCTGGTGCGCCTTCCTGACTATTTCGGACGCCTCTGCAAGCATTCTGCTTTCAAATTCGCTTCCCAAATAAACAGTGTATCCGACGCCAAGAATCCTCAGGCCGCTGTTTTTCTTGAACTCAACCACGTCATCCACGCTGACAAGCTGGCCGCTGAATGGATCGGCCTGGTCGGTTTTGACGAGATGGCTTTTTGAATTCAGCTTTACAAGGTATGGCACGCCTTTGTAGTCCAAACCGTAATGCGAAATCAGGCCGAGCTGAGCTGCGAAAACCCCGATCGTGGCCTTGCCTGCGATTTTGAACATGTGCTCAGGGTCGTTGTCGTCGGCTGCAATGCCTTCGCCGGAAAAATCGTCGTTCAAATGCTCAAGTTTCTGGTCGCCCGCGAACAGCATCAGCTTTCCGGTTCCATGCGTTGCCTCGGAAAGGTTTTTCGCATACGTTTCCCTCATTGCCGGCGGGACATCCGCCGGAACCCTGAAATTGTGCCCATTCAATCCAAACCAGCCTCCATCAGTATTTTGGTTCTTTTTCAAAAACATGCCTTGATTCAATGAAACGGACCGTGCCGCTCCTGCTCCTCATGACCATTGAATGCGAAACCGCGCCAAAGCTCGTGAAATTGATGCCCTTCAGCATCGGCCCGTCCGTGACGCCGGTTGCAGCAAACATGAGATTGTCGCCTTTCGCCAGGTCATCGATTTCAAAAACCTTGTTCAAATCCTTTACGCCCATTTTTTTCGCCCTTTCGATTTCCTCTTCGTTTCTCGGTTTCAGGATGCCCTGCATGTTTCCGCCCAAACATTTCAATGCAGCGGCCGCAATCACGCCTTCCGGTGCCGCGCCGACGCCCATCAAAACGTCTATTCCGGAACCTTCAATCGAAGGCGCAATCGCCCCGGAAATGTCGCCATCCGGAATCAGTGTAATCCTTGCTCCCGCAGCCCGTATTTCCCCGACCAGCTTTTCGTGCCTCGGCCTGTCCAGGACAACAACCATCAGATCCTTGATTTCCTTGTTCAATGCATCCGCAATCTGCTTCAAATTCTCTGCAACCTGCGCGTGAATGTCAATGGCATCCGCGGCTTTCGGGCCTACCGCAATCTTGTCCATGTAAGTGTCGGGCGCATGCAGCAGACAGCCGTCAGGCCCGGCAGCCAGAACCGAAATGGCGTTCGGCCTGCCGAAGGCAACGCTGTTCGTGCACTCAAGGGGGTCGACTGCAATGTCGATCTTTGTGCCGTTTCCGCCTCCGACCTTCTCGCCGATGAAAAGCATCGGCGCCTCGTCGCGTTCGCCTTCGCCGATGACAATTGTTCCGCTGAAGGGGATGTCGTTGAAAAGCTTGCGCATGCTCGCAACTGCGGCCTGGTCGGCCGCATTCTTGTCGCCCAAGCCGACAAAGCGCGCGCAGGAAATTGCCGCGCCTTCAGTGACTCTGACAAACTCCAAGGCAAGATTCCGGTCCAAAAAAACCAACCCCGTTGACAAACAAAAATATGCATCCAAATATTTAAAATGTTGCATTTTGTTTCGCAGAAGCTATGGTATGCGCTTGTATGAAGAAGTATGATGAAATCAGCACATGATTGGGCTGGTCAAGGACGAACGAGGATGCGGGTAACCATGGGGCCGGTCAATATTTTACAGCCGGCTTAAATTCCGTCGAACACCGAATTTTGCCCGGTTTTCGCGGAATTTTTTTTGCCGTTTTTAAAATCAATTCCGCTCTTTTGTCTTTCGGTTTGCATGCGCGGCTGGAACCTTTATTTCATAACCGATTCGCGGCTTACAGTAAAAACCGTTCTGGATGACGCCGAAGCGGCCGTCAATGCCGGCGTCAGGGCCGTGCAATACCGCGAAAAAAGCCTTGATTCGCGCACGATGTCGGAAACCGCGAAAAAGCTGAAAAAAATCTGCGCCGGCAGGGCGGACTTCATTGTTGACGACAGGCTGGACATTGCCCTTGCCTCTGACGCTGACGGGTTGCACGCCGGCGAAGACGACTTAAGCGTGGAAGACATCCGAAGGCATTTTTCCGGCATTCTGGGCCGTACCGTGCATTCTGTTGAACAGGCACGGCGGGCCGATGATTTTCATGTCGACTACCTGAGCCTCGGCCACATTTTTCCGACAAGCACAAAACACCATTCAACCCCGCCTCTCGGTCTTGAAGTTCTAAGGGAAACGCGTGCGGCTGTTTCCAAGCCGCTTGGCGCAATCGGCGGAATAAAAGCGGAAAACGTTGAATCGGTCATCTGCGCGGGCGCGGATTTCGCATGCATGGTTTCGGAAATCGCCTGTGCGGAAAACGTGCGGGAAAAGGCGGCGCAAATCGAGGCGCTGATCCGAAATGCAAAGGCAAGCGTGCGCAAAGGCAAACATTTGGAGGTGCAATCTTGAGGCATCAGGGAAAAGTCAACGCGAAAACGCTTTCAATGGAAATCCTGAACGAGCTGCGCGAAAAGGGCATGGCCCAGCGCGGTTTGCTGCGGTACGTTGTCCGTGGCAAGGACATAATAGTCAAAAGAATCTGAAATAACAGCAATTTTTTGGGAGGTAATGGAAAATGGCTAAAACTGAAATAGACGAAAAGGACATTTCGCAGGCGATAATTTCGGAGTTCATGCAGGAACTCTATTCGTGCACGGATGCCGATGCCATAGTGATTGGCTCCGGGCCTGCCGGCACGATTGCGGCATGGAAGCTTGCCGAAAAAGGCCATAAAGTGGTGGTAATGGAAAAAAACATCAAGCCGGGCGGGGGCATGTATCTGGGCGGAATGCTGATGAACAAGCTTGTCGTCGAGGAAAATGCAATGCATTTGCTCAGGGAAGCGGGCGTCAGGTCGATGAAGCCCTACAAGGACAGCCTCTATGTCGGGGACGCATGCGAGGTTTCCACAAAGCTGCTTGCAAAGGCCCTTGATGCCGGCGCAAGAATGCTGAACGCGGTCGAAGTGGTTGACGTGGTTTACCGCGACGACGGCATAAAAGGAGTCGTAGCAAACTGGCACGCCGTCTCAAACTACCCGGAATGGGTTACCTGCGTCGACCCGCTGGCGTTCAGGTCAAAAATAGTCATTGACGCGTCAGGCCATGCAACAGAAATAGTTTCCGTTGCCGGCGACAAAATCGGGTTTCCAGTGCGCGGCAGAGAGGGCAGCATGTGGGCCGACAAATCCGAAAAAGTGACGGTCGAACAGACGCAGGAAATCTATCCCGGCCTGGTTGTATGCGGAATGGCCGTCAACTCGGCTTACGGCCTGCCGAGAATGGGCCCCATTTTTGGGGCAATGTTCTTGAGCGGGGAAAAAGCCGCGCAGATCGCGCACGAAAAACTGGGGCAGATTGAAAAAGAACAGGTAAAAGCAAAAAAATAACCAAAACGAACAGGGGCCCGCTCAGGCGGGCCTTTAACCGATTTTATCCGGCAATCGGCCTTGACCGCCCGGTTTTTCCGGCAAGGCCTCAATCGTCGGCATCGCCGTCGTCGGCACCGGCATCATCCGAATCCGCGTCAGTGGGGCCGGCGTCATCCGCGCCGGCATCAGAATCCTCGTCGCTGTCAAAGAATTCTTCGCCGTCCATCTCCCGCTTCCTTTTCCTCTTTTTGAACAGCCAATCGAGCATTCGACCCCTAAAAATGCTTTTCGTGAAACAACTTATAAACAGGCTGAATCCGGCTGCCGTGAAAAGCTTTTTTTAGTCTTTTTTGGTTGCATTCTTTGGCTATTTCAAAAGGGGAGGCAACTAATGAGTTTCACGAATGGTTGAAAGAACAAGATTAAAGCGCCCAGGGCAGGACTTGAACCTGCGACCGATCGGTTAACAGCCGATTGCTCTACCTACTGAGCTACCTGGGCATGGCCAGCCGATAAAACAGCAATTTTCGCTAAGTTTTTTTGGCTCAAAACATTAATATGCGTTGCTTTTAAAAAGCTGTTTTTGCCAGGCGAAAAAACCACGTTGGCCAAAAGTTTGTTGTTTGGTTTGCTTTGCCGCTGTTTTTTGTTTGAGTTTTTGCCTGCGTTTTCGGCCTTTTTTTTGTTGGCTGTTTTTGCCTGCGTTAAGGCATTTTTTCCTGCTTTTTTGCATGATTTAAAACAGAAAAGGCCCATTCTACATAAATTATTTTTTGTTTTGGCCTGCCTATGGATTCGGAAATGCCCCCTTCAGCACAGCTACATAAAAATTGGCGTTTTCGGCTCATTTTCCGTCGCCTTAAAACACTGTCAGCTGGCTTATTTTTGGCTGAAAAGCTTTTTGTTGGCATATTTTTGATTGTGCCGCTTTTTTTGCGCTTTTATAGCCCTGAATTCATGTTTTGCCGGGTTTTGCGAACATTTTGTTTGCCTTTTTTGTGGCTGTTTGGCAAACAGGGCTTATTTTGGGCTTTTTCCTGCTTTTCAGCGTTAATATTTTTGCGCTGGCAATAAGAAACCTATATTAAGGAGTTTAGGTATTGTAATAGCAATTGGATTTTTTCATCGAATTCCATTGAACTTGTTGGTGGAAGGATCCGATTGGAAAGAGTTTTTTTTCGGAGAGGGGTGGTTTTGTGAAATCTGTTATAGATAGTGCCGTCCAGAAGTCTTCGCAGTCCAAAGTCGAGGATGACAAGCTGGAAGAGTTTGGCACGCCTAAAATAATGGTTATTGGCTGCGGCGGCGCAGGCTGCAACACAGTCAACAGGCTCGCAACAATGGGCATCAGCGGCGCACAGCTTGTCGCAATCAACACTGACAAGCAGCACCTCGCATTGGTGAGCGACGAGCTGACAAAGATTCTTATCGGAAAGTCCGTGACGCGCGGTCTTGGCGCGGGCGGCTACCCTGAAATCGGCTCGAAGGCAGCGGAAGTTTCAAGGGGCGCACTGGAAGAGGTTTTGTCCGGCGTCGACTTGTTGTTTGTCTGCGCGGGCATGGGCGGCGGCACGGGCACAGGCTCAGCGCCGATTGTTTCCGAAATCGCAAAGGAGCAGGGCGCAATTGTCATTGCAATGGTCACCTATCCTTTCGCTTTGGAAAAGGCAAGGCTCATCAAGGCCGAGGAAGGCATTGACGCTTTGCGCGGCGTAACCGACACGGTTGTCGTAATCGACAACAACAGGCTTGTCGAACTGGTGCCGAACCTGCCGATTCAGGACGCATTCAAGGTTGCGGACGAAGTCATAGCAAGGACAGTCAGGGGCATAACCGAAACAATAACCCAGCCGTCTTTGATCAACCTGGACTACGCGGACGTCAGGTCTGTAATGAGCAACAAGGGCCTTTCAGTCATAGCAGTCGGCGAATCCAAGTCGGTCAACAAGGTCGGCGAGGTTGTCGAGGACACCCTCAAGAACGCCTTGCTTGACGTTGACATCACCGGGGCAACGGGCGCGCTCATCCACATCACCGGCGGACCCGAACTGACTCTTGGAGATGCGAACGCCGTCGGCGAACTGCTCACGGAAAGGATCGATCCCAATGCAACGGTCATCTGGGGTGCGAGGGTTGACCCGACCTTTGAAAACAAGATGGAAGTCATCACGGTTTTCACTGGCGTGCACTCCCCTTACATAAAGAGCGGGAGTCCGGAGTCCTCCTCTGCTTCGTCAAGAAGCAGGGGCAGCGGCAGGAACGACATAGGCCTGGATTTCATCAGGTAAGCGGCCGGCCAAAACTTTTTTTAGGGAGGGGCGTTTGCCTTCTCCCTTCCATTTCTTTTTTTCTATTTTGTCAGGCGTGCCTGCAACCAGTTTATCTGCAATTGATTGAATTGGCGGGGCTGAAGCCTTAAAACCGCGGTAGTCGCCTTTTTTCTGATGCGCCGGTCGTGCCATTCCGAATAAAAAGCAATGCCGGAAAACGGCAAAAGACGAAAAACAGATGTATTTAAATAATTGTTATCTACGTATATCTGTTGGTGGTAATTTTGGCCAATATCACAGTTTCATTGGACGAATCCGCGGAAAAGAAACTGCGCGAGCTTGCCGATGAAAAATACGATGGAAGGAAGGGTTCCATGGCAAAGGTCATTGCGGAGGCAGTGGAAATGCTTTCGGCAGAAAACGACGCCAAAAGCGCCGCGCAAAGGCAGGCGCAGTGGATGAAAAAGGGCTTCAAGCTTGGCAAAATCAATTTCTCGCACAGGGCTGAACTGTATGGCAGGAAATGACTTGGGCGGCAAAAAAGGCCTCATTGATTCAAACATTCTGATTTACGCTTATGACGCAAGTGAAACCGAGAAGCATCCGCTGGCCGCGGAATTCGTTTCAGAAATGGTTTTGAATGGCAGCGCGGTTTTTTCGGCCCAGGTTTTTTCGGAATTCTCTTCGGCTGCCACGGAAAAGCTTGAAAACGCGTTAGGCACTGAAACAGCCAAGCAAATCCTGCTGGACCTGTCAAAAGCATCAAGGGTTGTTTCGCACAACGAAAAAACGGTTATCGAAGCCCTAAACGTAAAGCAGGCGTGCAAAGTCCATTTCTGGGACGCGCTTGTCGCGGCAACAATGCGCGAGCACGGAATAACCGTGATTTTCACGGAAAACGAGAAAGATTTCAGAAAAATAAGCTGGATCGAAGCAATCAACCCGCTAAAAAGGCGCTAATGCCTGTTTGTTTGAAGTATTGATTAAATGCTTTGTTCAATTTGAATCGTTGTAGATTGTCGCCATGCCGATGCCGAATAGCACGAATGCGAACAGGGTATCAAGGTCGCGTGAAAAGAATACTGCGGAGAATCTGAACATGCCGATTGCGTTCAGCACGAAAATGATGCCGAAAATGACCAGAATAAGGCCCATTGTCGTTTGCCGGTCAGTGGCAAGGCTGAGAAACTCATCCATGCACTATAGCATATGCCAAAAAAAGAATAAAAGCGTTGCCCTTGTACGGTTAAAGGGTTAAATGATTCCTTTTCTGCCATTTGAGCGTTTTTTTGCCTTTAAAACGGCAGTATGAACGGCAAAGCGTTTATCGCGAGCAGGCTGAAAACCAGCCATGCAAGTATCCTGCCAATCAGCTTTTTCGTGTCCTCTTCCGGCATTTTTGCGAATGAAAAATATGGCAGGAGCAAAAGCTTTGCTATTTTTCCGCCGTCAAAGGGCTCAACCGGCAGGAAGTTGACTATGCCGACAAGAACGCTCAAAATGGCCAGCCACACGAAAAAGCTTGCCAGGAACGAAACAATTTCGGAGTACGCCTTGTACCATTGCGGCACAACGGCGTTTTCCTTCTGTTTTTCCTCGACGGCAAAGCCCATTGCGCCGAGTTCGTTCGGGACAACGGTTTTTTCGGAAACATTGCCCTGCGCGTCCAAGACAGTGAAAGTGTTTGCTGCTTTTTCCTGCAGTTTTGGCACGAGTTCCGCAAGGGTTTTGACTTTGACGCCGTTGACGGCAACTATCTGCATTCCCCCGTCAAGTATTCCGCTGGCCGGGCTGGAATATTTTTTTCCGCAGAAGCTGATTTCCTTTTCGACTTCCCCCACAAAAACGCCTGCGGAAATGCTGTTCCTGATTTTCTGCGCCTGCGGGAAAATGAACGGCATGAACACGAATGCAACAACCAGGTTGGCTGCGATTATTATTGCCAGTACGGACAGCAGGTTTGCTGTCGGGCCTGCGCTGAAAATCCTTATGGCATTCTGGTGCTTTATTTTTTTGAGCTTTTCCTCGTCTGGTTCGACGAACGCCCCGATGGGAAGCAGGCCGAGCAAAAGCAGGCCCGCGCTCTTTATTTTGACCTTGAACCTTTTTGCCAGAACGCCGTGCATTCCCTCATGCACCGCGAGAATGATGAAAAACGATATCCACGCGTGCAGGGGCACGGAAATCGGCACTTTTGGAATGTCAACGCCCGGAATGATCGGCGCGATGCCGGGGCAGACCGCCTGGCCTGCCAGCGAATTCGAGATTATGAAAACCGCGTATGCCGCAAGCGAGGCAATAGTGAAACCCGCAAAGCCGGACAGCGCGAAGAAAACCGACAGCAGGCGCTGTTCACCGGCAATGAATGGGTTTGAGAGAACTGCCGCAAAAACAGTTTCAAAAAAAATGAACAGGATTGCGGATGAAACAACGAAGATGCCGGCGCGCTGCCACGGTTTTCTTTTCCTGCCATGCAGGTAATCCACGGCAAGCGCCCCGAAGCCCAGAACAAAACCGAGGTCGCAGAGCCTGTCGAGCCATTTTCCGAGAAACAGCGGCTTGTCAAGCAGATGCAAAAGTTTGGTCGTCCGGACAAGAGAGGCGACGTAAAAAGTCTGCGCGCCGGCAAACCTTTTCAGCAGCCAGGTCGTGATGAGCGCGAAGGCGAGGAATGCGGAGAACAGCAAAAAAAGGTCGGCCATAGATTTCACTTTTCACTTTGCTGTTTTTCCTCTGACTTCCTTTTTATCATGTCGCCAAGAGTGAAAGCGTGCGTTGACCCGCCCAGCAAGGCATTTTTTGCCGGCTGTGCTGTAGCGGTTTTTCCTTCCGGCGCGCTTTTGCCGGCACTTTTTTCCTTAAGAGAAATGCCGAGGCACGATTCAAGCTTTTTTATGAGCAAATCATTGGGTTTCAGTGACTGCGATTCGATGCGCCTGATTTCGGATGCCGGAACGTAGGCTTTCAGGCCAAGCTCTTCGATTGTCATGCCCTGCTTTTCCCTTGCGTGCCGGATTTTCCGGCCGAAATCCGGTGCCAAATCGAGGCCAAAATCGAATTGCGTGTCAAGGGTTTTTGGCGCGGGCGCAAATGCCTGTCCGGCCGTGCCATGCCTGCCGGCATTCGGGTTTTGCCTCGGCTTTTCCCGCACAATCGGCCTTATGTCCTCTTTTGCCTTGCCGAAGCCGGCGCAGTCTTCGCACGCGAACATTAGCGTTCCGTCAAGTTCGACTTTTTTTCCGGTTGAAAAGCTTTTGCCGCAGATTTCGCATTGCATGCAGAAGAACTTTGGCAAAGAAAAACTTAATAACCAAATGCCGGTTATCTTTTCTTGCGGGTGAGGAAAACATGGTGTCAAAGATTTTGTCGGTTCATGCAAGGCAGGTTCTGGATTCAAGGGGCAATCCAACTGTAGAAGCGGAAGTCAAAACAGAAAAAGGCGTTTTTTCTGCAATCGTGCCGAGCGGCGCGTCGACAGGCTCGTTCGAGGCGCTTGAATTGAGGGATGGGGGAAAAAGTTTCGGCGGCAAGTCCGTACTGAAAGCCGTTGAAAACGTCAACAAAAAAATCTGCCCGAAAACTCTGGGCATGAACCCGGAAAACCAGCGGGAAATCGACAATTTTCTGCTCGGCATCGACGGCACGGAAAACAAGTCAAGCCTCGGCGCGAATGCAATCCTTTCGGTTTCGCTTGCCTGCGCAAGGGCCGGCGCAGCGTCAAAGGGAATTGCGCTTTTCGAGCATTTGGGAAGCATTGCGGGCAACAAAAAATTCTGCCTGCCCGTGCCGCAGCTTAATGTCCTCAACGGCGGAAAGCACGCCGGCCTGGAACAGGACATACAGGAACAGATGTTTTTCCCATCCGGCGCGAAAAGCTTTTCAGAGGCGCTGCAGATGTCGGTTGAAAGCTACCATTGCCTTGGAAAAATTTTGAAAAAAAAGTTCGGCGCCCAGGCCACGCTTCTAGGCGACGAAGGGGGCTTTGTTCCGCCTGTTAAGTCTGTTCAGGAAAGGCTGGACTTCATGCTTGAAGCGGTCAGCCAGGCCGGCTATGGCGGCAAAATTGAAATTGCGCTTGATTCCGCGGCATCGGAATTCTTCGACGGTTCCGCGTACCATCTCTACGGCAAAAAATATTCCGCGGGCGAGCTTGCGGACTTTTATGCAGGGCTTTGCAAAACTTATCCTGTTGTTTCCATCGAGGATGGCCTGGCCGAGCAGGATTGGCCGGGATGGAAGGAATTGAATTCAAAGCTTGGCAAAAAAATTCAAATCGTCGGTGACGATTTGCTTGTGACGAATACAACGCGCATTGAGCGCGCCATTGAAGAAAAATCGTGCAACGCACTGCTTTTGAAGGTCAACCAGATTGGAACGCTCAGCGAAAGCATTGACGCATCAAAGCTTGCTTCCGGCAGCGGCTGGAACGTCGTTGTTTCCCACAGGTCCGGCGAAACCGAGGATTCATTCATTTCAGATCTGGTTGTAGGTTTGGGCTGCGGGCAAAGCAAGTTCGGCGGCCCGGCCAGAAGCGACCGCAACGCGAAATACAACCAGCTGCTGCGCATAGAGGACTGCCTCGGCAAAAACGCGGTTTTCGGTAAAAAGTAGGTGCTTTTTTGGCGTCCGTCAAAGAACTTGAAAACGAAATCCTGCAAATAAAGAAGAGGAACGCGCGCGTCGAGGCCGACAAGGCATGGGAAACAAGCAGGTCGCGGAAGGCGGTTATTTTTGCGCTGACTTATTTTGTGGTCGTCGCATTGTTTTTTGCGATGGGCACGCCAAACCCTCTGCTTAACGCGCTCATCCCGTCGGTTGCGTTCGTGCTTTCAACGCTTTCAATCCCGTTTTTCAGGGCCTGGTGGCTCAAGCGCGTGCACAGGCAGTGACTTTAACTGCGCAAGGCAGCCCATTTTTTTATCGGTTTGGCTGGCCGGTGAAGATTGCGGGTGTAGAATGAAAAATGGGGTGGATGTGGAAGGAAAAGGGAAAATCCCTTCCTTCGCATCCAACTTTGAACTTAGCGCCGGCTTTTGCCGGCAACATCCGGATAGGCTCACCAAACTAAGCTCGAACGGGCGGAAAACCGCCACATAACAAATGGTGCTTCCGACGTATTTAAGGCTTTCCGGCAAATTTACGAAATTCGTACAAATTGGGCGGGCCGCTTCCGAAAAATAACCAATTGATTTTTTATTTCTGCCATGTTTAACATTTTGCATGGGCACCCAAATCGGCGAGCTTTTGGAAAAGGAGAAGATTTCTCTTGAGCACTTGCAGGGCAGGATTGTCGGGGTTGACGCTTTCAACACGCTTTACCAGTTCGTTTCAACCATCCGCGGGCAGGACGGCACGCCTTTGATGGATTCGAGGGGCAGGATTACAAGCCATCTCACTGGAATGCTTTACCGCACGACAAACCTGATGGAAAAGGGCATCAGGCCGGTTTTTGTTTTCGACGGCAAGCCATCCGAGCTGAAAGCCGAAACCCGCGAAAAGCGTTCGGCAATCAGGACGCAGGCGAAGGAAAAATTCGAGCTGGCAAAGCGCGAGGGCAGGGAAGAGGATGCCAGAAAGTTTGCCTCGCAGGCCGCGACAATCACCGGCGACATGGTGAAAGAAGCAAAAGAGCTTGCGTCCCTGATGGGCATTCCGATTGTCCAGGCGCCGAGCGAGGGCGAGGCGCAGGCAGCATTCATGTGCGCGAAAGGCGATGTTTTCGGCTGCGTTTCACAGGACTACGATTCATTGCTTTTCGGCGCGCCATTGCTGTTCAGGAACATCGCTGTTTCCGGCAAGAGAAAGGTTCCCGGCAGGAACATCTACATTGATGTTGAGCCGGAGCGCATCGAACTTGAAAAGACTTTGCGCATTCTCAACATCGACCGCCGCAAACTGGTCTGGATAGGCATCCTGGTCGGCACGGACTTCAATGAAAAGTTTCCAAAGGTCGGCCCTAAAACAGCGCTCAAGCTTGTGCAGGCGCACGATTCGTTCGAAAAAATTATTGAGGAAACCGGGCACGCACCGGATTTCGACTACCGCAAAATTGAAGAGATTTTTCTGGAGCAGAAGCCTGAAACAAGCTATTCGCTTGAATTCCGAGAGCCCCAGTGCGAAAAAATAATCGACTTCCTGTGCGCACAGCGCGGCTTTTCCGAGGAACGCGTTTCGAATGCCCTGAAAAAAATCGAGGCAAAGGCGCAGGAAAAGGGCAACCAGAGCAGCCTCGACAAGTGGTTCTGATCCTGCTCGGGTTTTTCATTTCTCTCTGATTTTTCATTTCTATTTCGTTAATCTTTTTTCTTTTCCTTGATAAGTCTTATGATGTCCTTGAACTTTGAAACCGAGGCGATTTCCTCTTTCTCCATGAGCGGGGTGTCAAGGCCGCGCATTCCCGCGTCTTTCTGGCTGTCAACGAAAATCACGGAATGAGCCTCCAGTGCTGAGCCGGTTTTTTCAAGCGCCGGGGCCTTGCGGAGGATTTCACGCTTTGAAGCGGCCTCGCTTATGACAAGCCTTTCCTTTCCGCCGAGCGCGGCCTCGTGGAATGTCGCGTGCCTGAAAACCGAAACACTGGCGCCGAGTTTTTCGAGCCTTTCCGCCAGGTCGCTTTTGTTTCCTTGCGGTGCGGGCGCCGGCTTTTCCGATTTTTCCGATTTGGCTTTTTCCCTGCGCCCGAAAAAGTCTATTTCCTTCACGAATCCCTGGCCGAAAAAGTCCTCGAGCCTTTTTGCCATTTCCAGGGAAGCCTTGTTGCCCTGCTCGTAGCGGTACAATGTTTCAATCGTCGTGCCAAGGCTGTCGGCAAGGGATGCGTACGACAACTGCGATTCAAGCCTTTTTCTCCTGAGCAGTTCAGGGTCAAGCTCCACTATTTCCTTGCCCTTGAAATAGCTTATCTCCGGAATCCTGCCGGAAAAAAAATTTTCCAGTGTGGCGAAGCTGACGGCGTAAATGCCGTACCGCGAATAAACCGTGTTGTCGTTGAGCCTGAAAGCCTTTGTCTTTTCCCCGACAATCATGGCTGAACAGCCGAAGACTTCCGCGAGGCGTTCGAGTTCCGCGGCCTGGCCGGGCCTGATGGCATCGATGTTCTCAAGCGCCTTCAGGATTATCGTGCCGGTCCCGGGCTTTTTTGCTATGATGTCGAAGCACGAGTTTGACGCGAAAAAGGTTGAAACGAAAAACCCGTTCCGTTTAAGCAGGCCCGAAATCTTTTCCAGCAGGGCCTGGCGCATCGGCACACCTACATTGCGCCGGCAAAGAATGCCGCCAGGGCCAAAACCATGCCGAGCTTGCAGTATTTCTGCGCCTTTTCAAACGAATCGTTTTTGAGAAGCAGGAACGCGTAAAGGAAAGCCAGATTTGCAAGCGAAACTATTGCAGGATAAAAAATGTTGCCGAAAATTCCCGCAAAGAAAACAAAATAGCTCAACGCAATTGCGGCGAAAAACAGGGACAGGACAACAAGCTTGGCTTTCTTTCCGATGAGCCTCGGCAAGGTAATTTTCCCCGTTTCGCCTTTTTCCCTGTCCTCAAAGTCCTTGGTTATCTCCCTGCCGACATTGGAGAACAATGCAAGCGCGGCAAGGAATGAAACCGCGTAAAAGTCCATGGCTATGGTTGCGCCGAAAACCAGAGTCAGGGAAGTCCCAAGCGCTACGACCCAGTTGCCAACGTATTTGAATTTCTCCATGAATGCGGAGTAAAAGAACAGGAGCACTGAAATCGTCGCGGCGATCACGAACGCAATGTAATTGATTTGCGCGGCAAGGTAGTTGCCTGCAATGAACAAAAGCATGGCAAAGATCAGTGCGTCATAATGCTTGACGTTGCCGCTCGGAATCGGCCTGTCTGGATGCAGAACCGCGTCGATTTTGTGGTCAAAATAGTCGTTCACCGTCTGGCCCGCGGCGCAGACCAGGAACGCGGCCGCCATTGCAAGCAGAACCGGCATTCCGAAGGAAAAAGAACCGGATGAAACGGCAAAGCCCGCCAGAACCGCAACGGATGCCATTAGGCAGTTGACTGGCCTTGCAAGCCTCACAAAACCGGCGATGTCCATTTCATTCAAGCCTTCTTGGTTTTATGCTTCAACCTGAGCCTGATGCTGCCGCATTTCCTGCAGCGGTCAGGCTTCTTGCCCTCGCTGCCGCGATTGCGCGCATTGCATTTCATGCAGATCCAGACGTTCTCAAAAAGCCTTGCCACAGCAACCTCAAACTTTGCCATTAAACCTCACCAGCCAATGATAGCCTTAAAAACAATTCAATATTGAACTAGTCTTAACAGAATCCAATTAAAATCCTGCTTGCTATTAAGTTTTTTTAAAGCAAAACAATTAAAAAAGCGCACAGGCAGAAGCTCCGATGGTGTAGTCCGGCCAAGCACACTGGCCTTTCAAGCCGGTAACCCGGGTTCGAATCCCGGTCGGAGCAATTACGCAGTTTCGGCTGCGTGGAGCGAAACCAAGGCCTTTCACTTTTTGTGAAAGGCCGGGTAAGCCGGCTGGTTTTTTATGCCCATTCCCAAAATGCTTGTCATCGCGGGCTCTTCTTCCGATGCCGGCGCGGGGGTGCAGATGGACCTGAAGGCGAGCCATGCCCTGGGTGTTTACGCAGCAACGGTTTTGACGTGCATTACCGCGCAGAACACGCAAGGCGTTTCCATGGTGGAAAGCGTTTCGGACGAATTGTTCGAGGCACAGCTCAAAGCGGTTCTGGATGACATTGAATTTGACGTTGTCAAGGTCGGCGTTGTCACTAACAAAAATCATTTTGGCATAATGGAAAGAATGCTGAAAGGCAGGCGTTTTGTCGTCGACCCCGTCATGGTTGCGGCAACAGCGCACGAGTTTGCCACGGAACCGGGCGCCCTGAAAAGCTTTTTGAAAAACGCGGAAATCTGCACTCCGAACAGGTTCGAGGCGGAAAAACTGTCCGGCATGAAAATTTCTGGTTTGCAGGACGCGAAAGGCACTGCCTGCAAAATCCTTGCCCTTGGGCCAAAGCACGTTTTGGTGAAAGACGCGGCCAGGGAAAAAGGCAGGGTTTGCGACCTGCTTGCATGGAAGGAAAAAGGCGTTGTGCGTTTCAGGGTTTTTGAAAAAAAGGATGCCGGCAGGAAATGCCATGGCGCTGGCTGCCTGCTTGCAGGCGCAATTGCCGCAAACCTCGCCAAGGGCATGCCTGTGGTTCGTGCAGTTGAAGTGGCGGAAAAGCTTGTTGATGCCGCAATAGTGCGGGCCGGGAAGATTGGAAAAGGCGTGTTTGTGGTAATGCCGTGAACAATTGTGGCCCGGATTAGTTTTTAGACTGACGGCTCTTGAATGCCGCGTTTGCGGAGAATGCGTTTTTTCACGCCGTCATTGCCATCCACAACAACTGGGTTTCAAGGCGCCTTGCAAAGGCCGTGGCGATTATGCCAATGCCTACAAGGGCCCCCTTGTACTGGTCGTAGTTTTCTTCGGTTTTTTTCTGCCCGTTGGATGCGGCGGCAACCACGTAGATTACAGGCAGCACTATGGAAACCCACAGCGGCGCGCCCGCAAAGAACGTGATGACGGCGATGATTATGGCCCCGATGCTCTGCCTCATTCCGACCGCCTGCACTGATACGTTAATATTGGTGCCTTCAAAGTTAATAATTTTTGGGGGTGTGAGCACTTCATACGGCGCAGTCAGTGCGGCCCGCGCAGCACCCTTATGCCCTTTTTTGCGCCCGGCAAGGGTATGAGCCTTGCAAATCCGCCCCGTTCCCGGACAAAAAGCATCCTGCCGCTTCCCGCAGGGAATCTTGGAACAAGCCTTTCTGCAGCCAAGTGCCTGTAATTGCGCCGGATGGCCTCTTTTTTGGCTTCAAGCATTAGCCTTGTAGCAAGACCGAAGCCCGCGTTTTCGCCTTTCGCCTCCGCGCCTCTACTGCCTTTTCCGGAATCAAAATCTTCCCTTACCGCGATTTCGTCGACATACATTGCAAGCGATTCCGGCTGGTCAATGAGCTGGATATAGCCGACAAGGCGGTCATCCTGATATGCGAAAATCCTGTGGAATCTTTTCGGGTTGGGCGGCATGGTTCCAAGCCGCCATATCCTGTGCCTGAGCTTTTCGAATTCGCCTTTTTGTTCCGGAAGCAGGGTGATGGAAAAAGTTATTTTTGGCGGCATGAACGAATTAAGCTTTGGAGGAATAAAATGCTTGCGGTCAGGCCGCTTTTCGGACTAATGGATTTTTATACCGGAAAATTGTATCTTATAACATAGTTTCCATAATTTTTTTGGAGGAATTCTGGTATGAAAGGGAACTGTGGATTGGTTATGGGCGTTCTTGTCCTTGTGGCAGGCGTTTCGTTTCTTTTGATGGGCATGAAATCATTGGATGTCAGCACTGCCCACCTTGTCGCGG
This sequence comes from Candidatus Diapherotrites archaeon, assembly GCA_016205145.1. Classification (NCBI taxonomy): domain Archaea; kingdom Nanobdellati; phylum Candidatus Iainarchaeota; class Candidatus Iainarchaeia; order Candidatus Iainarchaeales; family Candidatus Iainarchaeaceae; genus Candidatus Iainarchaeum; species Candidatus Iainarchaeum sp. The sequence continues at coordinate 60,805 of JACQJH010000002.1, read as the reverse complement.
GCACGGCCTTGGGCCTGTTCGGCGTGTCAAAGCTTGCGCACGTCAAAGGCGTCTGCCCGGCCTGCAAATAGCCGGTTTCGTCCGGCTGGTTCGAAACCAAGGCGTTCTGCTATCGCAGAACGCCGAGTAAGCTTTTTTTGCAGGCATCTTTTTCCTGTTTTTTTAGCTTTTTTTTAAATGCTGGCTTGCGCTTGCGGTTTTTTCTGGCTGCATGACAAACCTTTTTATTTTAAATGTTAGCCAACTATTATTTTCTTATCATTTTCTTTCTTTTTTCCGTCTGGTGTGCTGATGGCTGAGGCTAAGGAGAAGTGCGGTATTGCGGCCGCGTTTTTGCCTAAACCCTTGAGCAAGTATCCGAAAGGCGGGGTTGTATCCTATTTATACAAAATGCTTTTGCAGCAGCAGCACCGCGGCCAGCTGAGTGCGGGCATCAGCACCTACCGCGCTGACAGGATGCAGATGCTTGACACGTACAGGGACCTTGGCACGGTCAACGAGGTTTTCCACAGCTCGGACCACGTAAAGTTCGAACGGATTTTTGACGAGTATTCCGGCACAAAGGGCATAGGCCACACCAGGTATGCCACTTCGGGGTCGGATGACGCGTGCTGCGCCCAGCCGTTTGAAAGGCATCACGGCAGGATCTGGAAATGGTTCAGTTTCGGCTTCAACGGCAACATCGCGAATTTTTCCGAGCTGAAGGCTTCGCTTGAAAAAAGCAAGTATCATCTGATTCAGAACAATGACACCGAACTCATGATGCACATGATTGCCAAGCAGTTCATCGGCGACAAGAAGGTCGAGCTGAAGGATGCATGGACTAACATGTCCGAGTCGTTTGACGGCGCGTACGAAATAGTTTACCTGAACGGCGACGATTCGCTGGTTGCGAGCAGGGATCCCATGGGCATAAGGCCCCTGAGCTACGTGGTTTCAGAGGATTTTGTCGGCGCAGCATCCGAAACCGTTGCATTGAACCTCGTGTCAAGGGAGGAACCGAAGGACATCCAGCCGGGCGAAATGCTCATTGTCGAGGGCAATGATTCCCGGATTGAGCGTTATCATAAATGCGAAAAAAAGGCGTTCTGCATGTTCGAATGGGTTTATTTTTCGCATCCTTCGACAAGCATTGACGGCTCTAACGTTTACAACGTGCGCTGGAATCTGGGAAAGGAGCTTGCGAAAGTCGAGCCTTTGGAGATAAAAAACGGCGATTACGTTGTTGTGGCCGTGCCTGACACGGCGAGGCCGACAGCCGACGGCTATGCGCATGAGCTTGGAGTGCAGGCAATGGAAGGCCTCATTAGAAACCGTTATATCGGCAGGACGTTCATTGAAAGCCGCAACAGGATTGACAAGGTCAAGGAAAAGTACAGCCTCAACAAGGCGGTGCTGAAGGACAAGAAGGTAATTCTTGTCGACGACAGCATTGTGAGGGGCAACACCACGAAATCTGTTGTGGAATTCATCCGCAAGGAGGGCAAGGCGAAGGAAGTGCATGTCCGCATTTCGTGCCCGCCAATCAAGAGCCCGTGCTTTTACGGCATTGACATGTCCACGATGGACGAGCTGATTGCGTGCAGGCATTTGAAGGAAGATGACCTTGGTGATACGGGAATGAAGGAAATAAATCCGGAGGTCATTGAAAGCATCCGCAAGGAAATCGGCGCCGACACCCTGGTCTACCAGTCCTTGAAGGGCCTTGTGAGCGCCATCGGCCTGGAATCCGGCGAAAAGGACCTGTGCATGGCGTGCCTTAACGGCCATTACCCGACGCCGGCCGGAAAAGAGCTTGCAAAGAAGGCGGTTGCCGACAGCGGCAAGGGCAATTCGAAGCGCACGTACGAGTAATGATTTTTTTTGCCGGCTAGGCCGGTTTTGGTCCAAAGGCTAAGGCGGTTTTTGTCTTGAATGTCCTTGTTGTGGGTTCCGGCGGAAGGGAGCATGCGATAGTGTGGAAGCTGTTGCAGAGCAAAAAGGTGTCGCGGGTTTTTTGCTGTCCGGGCAACGCGGGCATTGCGGAAATCGCGGAATGCCACGACATCCAGCCCGGAAATTTCAGGGCTTTGGCGGAATTTGCAAGGGCGAATGACGTCGGCCTGACTGTTGTGGGGCCGGAAGGCCCATTGGTTGAAGGCATAACCGATTTTTTTGAAAAGCTCGGCCTCAAATGCTTCGGCCCGAAAAAGGATGCCGCCATTCTTGAGGGCAGCAAGGCTTTCACGCGCGAATTTCTAAAACGCCACAACATTCCGTCCGCAAAGTTTGCTGTTTTTGAAAATGCAAAGGATGCGATTGCACATGTGGAAAAGCACGGCGTGCCGATTGTCGTCAAGGCTGACGGCCTAGCGGCTGGAAAAGGCGTTGTCGTCTGCGAATCAAAGGCGCAGGCAATTGCTGCAATCAAAGACATGCTTGAGGAAAAGTCTTTCGGCAGAAGCGGGGAAAAAATCCTTCTGGAAGAAAAGCTGGAAGGCGAGGAAGCTTCAATCCTCGCGTTTTGCGACGGAAAAACCGTCATGCCGATGGTTTCAAGCCAGGACCACAAGCGCGTGTTTGACAATGACATTGGCCCGAATACCGGCGGCATGGGGGCATACGCGCCTGCCCCGGTTGTCTCGGATGCGGTGCTGAAAAAAGCCGTTGAAAAAATTTTGGTCCCGGCCGTGAAGGGCATGGCTGCCGAGGGAAGGGAATACCGCGGCATATTGTATGCGGGACTCATGATAAAAGGCGGCGAGCCGAAAGTAATCGAATTCAATTGCAGGTTCGGCGACCCGGAAACGCAGGTTGTATTGCCGCTCATGAAGTCGGATTTGCTGGATGCGCTGCTGGCCTGCGTTGACGGAACGCTTGACAAGGAAAAAATCGAGTGGAAAAACGAGGCTTCTGCCTGCGTTATCATGGCTTCCGGCGGCTATCCTGGCAGATACGAAACCGGAAAGGAAATTTCCGGCCTGGCTGATGCAGCGAGGCACAGGAATGTAATGGTGTTCCATGCCGGAACCGCTTTTTCCGGAACCGGCAGGATTGTCTCGAATGGCGGAAGGGTTTTGGGAGTCACGGCGGTTGCACCCGAACTGAAAGAATCAATCCGCATGGCATACGGGGCTGTTTCGGTTATAGACTTTGAGAACGCGCATTTCAGGAAGGACATCGGCTGGAGGGCGCTGCCGAAAGGCGAAAAGATTGCCATAACATACCGGGATGCCGGCGTTGACATTGATTCCGGCAACAAGGCGAAGGAAGAAATCAAACGCCTTGTCAGGCAGACATTCGACAAAAACGTGCTGGTTGACATAGGGGCTTTCGGCGGCGCGTATTCGGCGAAGGATCTCAAAAAATTCTCGCATCCCGTGCTTGTCTCCTCTACTGATGGCGTGGGCACGAAACTCAAGGTCGCGGCATTGATGGGAAAATGGGACACTGTCGGGGAGGACCTCGTCAACCATTCGGTCAATGACATTCTTTGCCTGAATGCAAAACCGCTTTTTTTCCTTGATTACATTGCCTCAAGCGGATTCGATGCGGAGGCGATAACCGGAATCGTGCGCGGCCTTTCCGGCGCGTGCAAGAAAAACGGTTTGGCCTTGGTCGGCGGGGAAACCGCGGCAATGCCGGGAACATACGTCGAAGGTGAATTTGACCTGGCCGGCACAATCGTGGGTGTAGTGGAAAAAGACAGCATTTTTGTTCCGGAAAAGATTTCCGCTGGCGATTCCCTTGTCGGAATCGCTTCCAGCGGCCTGCACACGAACGGCTACTCGCTTGCAAGGAAAATCTTTTTCGAAAAAATGGGCCTGAACGTGCACAGCCGGCCATCCGGCCTGAATGAAAGCGTAGGCAGCGCATTGCTTTGCGTGCACAAATCCTATCTCGTGCCGGTCGGACAAGTTTCAAAAAAGGTGAAAATAATGGGAATCGCGCACATCACCGGCGGGGGATTTTACGAGAACATTCCGCGCATACTGCCGAAAGGCATTGGTGCGGAAATAAGGAAGGGCAGCTGGCCGGTTCCGGCGCTGTTCGAAATACTGAGAAGCGAAGGTGGCCTTCCGGACGAAGAGTTTTTCAGGACGTTCAATGCCGGCATTGGCCTTGTCCTGGTTGTCCGGGCAAAGGACGCGGAAAAGGCAGTGAAACTGCTTGAACAGTCAGGCGAAAAGGCGTTTGTCATCGGAAAAACCGTTAAAGGCAAAGGCGTCAAAATAACATGAAACAAATTGCACTGGCCTGATTTTGATTTCCATGAAAGACGAAAAACAAGCCGTGCGGGAAAAGGCGCTTGCAGAACGCAATGCGCTTTCTGCGGAAGAAATCTCAAAAAAAAGCGCGGCAATTTTTGAAAAAGCCGTTTCGCTTGGCGCCTTCAAGGCCGCCGGCAGTGCCGGGTGCTATGTTTCGGTCAAAAGCGAGGCCGAAACAGGGGAACTGATTGAAGAATGCTGGCGCCTCGGCAAAAAAGTCTGCGTTCCCGTAACGCTTGACAACGGAAAAATTTTTTTGTCGCAGGTCTCATATTTCGGCGAATTGCACGAAAAAGCATTTGGCTTGCTTGAGCCGCGGCCCGATTCAGTCAAGGCTGACTATGCGGGAATCGGAATTGTTTTCGTGCCCGGCGTTGCGTTCGACATGAAAAAAAACCGCGTAGGCTACGGCAGGGGCTATTATGACAGCCTGCTGGCGGAAATCCGGAGCGTGAACAAAAAAGCGCTGTTCGCGGGGCTTGCCTTTGAATGCCAGGTTTTTGAAAAAATCCCGGCAAAGGCGAAGGACGTGAAAATGGACCTGATCCTGACGGAAAAACGCGTGATTAAATAGCTGTTTTATGTTATTGCTTTTATGCCCGAACGTTTCTGGGAAATCGATTTTGTGCGCGGCCTGGCGCTGATCGCGATGGCCGCGTATCATTTTGCATTCGACCTAAGCTATTTCACGCCGGCGCAAACGGACATTTACTCTTTTCCCTGGTTCCAGCTGGGGTGGTTTGCCCGCCTTGCATTTGTTTTCCTTGCCGGAATGTCGCTTTCAATAAGTTTCGGCAGGGCGAAAAAAAAGCTCGGGCGGAAGGAGATTCAAAAAAAGTTTTTCCTGCGCGGCGCAAAAATATTCGCGCTTGGCATGCTTATAACGGCGTTTACATTCATTTTTTTCCGCTCCGAAACGATATGGTTCGGAATCCTGCACCTGATCGGCATTTCGGTTATTCTTTCCGTGCCGTTCCTGGGCAAAAAAATGGCAGGCCTTTTTTCCGGCATTGCGGTCATTGCGGCGGGAATTTTTTTATCCGGCTATTCATCCGGTTTTCCATGGCTGCTGTGGATCGGCCTCAAGCCGGCGGGCTTCACGACTTTTGACTATTTCCCGCTGCTTCCATGGTTCGGGCTGGTGCTTATTGGAATGTTTGCCGGTGAAACGCTTTATGGCGGAGCAAAAAGAAGAATCGCTCTGCCTGAAGCCGCAGGTGCAGCCGGAATAAGGGAAATGTGTTTTCTGGGCAGGAACTCGCTTCCGGTTTATTTCCTGCACCAGCCGGCAATAATCGGGATTATTCTTGTGGCCCGCGTCTTCTTATCGGCCTGAGTGCAGCGAACTGGCTTCTCAGATTCGCAATTCCCGATTTGGTTGCGCCGTGCGTGACATAGTTCTGGAAAGTGCGCGTCAAGTAAGTTTTCACTGCCGGGGAAATCGGGAATTCCCCATCGCCAATTCCAATGGCAATTTCACCGGGACCTTCAAGAATCCTGAGTTTCCCGGTTCTTCGCAATTCGCCCATTATTGCAGTGGCATTGTTCGGTCCTGCCAATCTTGCAAGCCTTTCAGGTGGCAGTCCAAAACGCGTATTTGGCCTGGTCGTGTGCGGGTTGCGGATTGAACGCGGCGGCGTTCCGGGCTTTTTTGGAAGCCTTTGGGTTTTCAGCCTTCTTGTCCGCATGCATGAAACAACTTGAAACCCGAATTTATAGTTTTGCTTCAGTGCCTGAAATGCCTTTCCCCAGAAAAAACCATCGGAATCCCGTGTTCGTTTGCGGCCTTCACGCTTTCCCCGTCGCGCACGCTTCCGCCGGGCTGGAGTATGGCGGTTATGCCGAGCTTTGCGGCAAGGTCGACGTTGTCCCTGAACGGAAAAAATGCGTCTGAGGCCATGACCGCGCCTTTCTCCCTGCCCCCGGCCTTCATTGCGGCAATCTTTGTGGAATCAATCCTTGACATCTGGCCCGCGCCGATTCCGACCGTGGCGCAGTTTTTCGCGAAAACGATTGCGTTGCTTTTAACGTGCTTTGCCACGGTTGCGGCGAAAAGCATGTCGTCGAGCTGCTGTCCGGAGGGCGGTTTTTTTGTGGCAATTTTGAGCGAGCCCCGGTCAGGCTTCGCATCATTGCTTTCCTGCACAAGCAGGCCGCCTTTCACGCGCTTGAAATCCAGGCTTTTTTCAGCAGGCTTTTCGCCGAGGCCGGCAACTTCCAGAATGCGCAGGTTCTGCTTTTTACGCAGCTTTTCAAGCGCATCGGCGTCAAAGGCCGGGGCAATCACTATTTCGTTGAAAAACGCCGCGATTTTCTGTGCGGTTTCCGGATCCATTTTCCTGTTCACCGCGATTATGCCGCCGAAAGCGCTTTCCTTGTCGCACGCATAAGCCGATTCGAATGCATGTGAAATGGAATCCGAAACGGCAGCGCCGCACGGGTTCGCGTGCTTGACTATCGCGCACGCCGGCCGGGAAAACTCCTTCACCAGCTCTATTGCCGCGTTGGCGTCGTTGAAATTGTTGAAGGAAAGCTCCTTGCCGTGCAGTTGTTTTGCCATTGCAATGCAGGGCTCTTTCACGCCGAATTCCCGGTAGAACGCGCCTTTCTGGTGCGGGTTTTCCCCGTAACGGCAGTCCTGCGCTTTTTCGAACGAGAGATTCAGGGTTTTTGGGAACAGTTCTTCGGGCAGGAATTTTTCGGCAAGGAAGGCGTTTATCGCGGCGTCGTATGACGCGGTGTGCTCGAATGCCTTGACGCACAAAAATTTCCTGAATTCCTCGGAAAGGATTCCCCTGCCTTTTTTCAGTTCGGCGATCAATTGCATGTACTGGTCCGGCGAGGTTACAACTGCAACGCTTTCAAAGTTTTTTGCCCCTGCCCTCAGCAATGCGGGCCCGCCGATGTCGATATTCTCAATCGCCTCTGCAATCGGAACGTTTTCCTTTGCAACGGTTTTCCTGAACGGGTAAAGGTTTATCACTACAATGTCGATTGCCTGTATGCCGTGCTCTTCAAGCCTTTTCATGTGCTCGTTGTTCTTCCTGACCGCAAGGATGCCCGCGTGGATTTTGGGGTGAAGGGTTTTCACCCTGCCGTCGAGCATTTCCGGAAAGCCCGTCAAATCCTCGACTTTGGTAACCTTGACTCCGGCCTTTTCAATCTCGGCCGCGGTGCCACCAGTGGAAATTATCCTGATGTTCTGGGCGGCAAGCTCCTTTGCGAGTTCCTGCAACCCGGTCTTGTCCGAAACCGAAATCAGCGCGGTTGAAACTTTCAATAAACCCACCTTTTGGATAAACACCTTGAAACTTCAAAGGATTTTAACCCTTTTGCCTTCGACTTTGAGCCTGCCTTCCGCGAACAGCTTCAGGCCCTCCACGATTATTTCCTGTTCCGCTTCCTGCACTTTTTCCTTCAGAGAGTCCGCAGTGTCGTTTCCAGCCACGGCAACGATTTTCTGCAAAATTATCGGCCCGCCGTCAGGGGTTTCGTCAACGAAATGCAGTGTGCACCCGGTTTCCCTGGCTTTCGCGTCAAGCACTGCCTGGTGCACGTTCCTGTCCATGCCGCCGGCAAATGCCGGCAGAAGTGACGGATGGATGTTCATTATCCGGTTCCTGTATTTTTGCACGAATGCGTCGGAAAGGAAGCGCATGTAGCCTATGAGGAGAATGAGGTCCGGCCTGTGCGGTTCAAGTTCCTGGAGCAGTTCCTTGTCGAAGGCTTCCCTGCTTTTGCCTTTGCTTTCAATCGGCTTTGCGCTGATGCCGGAATTTTTTGCCCTTTCAAGTATGGATGCGTCAGGCCTGTTTGAAATGACAATGGAAATTCTGGCGTCGAGTTTTCCGCTTTTTATGGCATCAATGACCGCCTGCAGGTCTGTTCCGCGCGTCGAACCCAAAACCGCGATATTGAGCGCCATTTGCAACAGACAAATCTGGTTGGCAATTTAATAAAATTGTTTTGGTGATTTGTTATGTGAAGGTTTTTATGCCGTCCAGCCTTGAAATAGCCCAAAACGCAAAACTTGTGCCGATAGAGGCGATCGCGGAAGGGCTCGGTCTCGCCAAAGGAGATTTTGAACCGCTCGGAAAATTCAAGGCGAAAATCCTTGCGCGTGCAACCGCCAGGAAAAAAGCCAGGGCAAAACTCGTTCTGGTCACGGCCATCACGCCCACAAGGGCGGGCGAGGGAAAAACAACTGTTTCAATCGGCCTCTGCCAAGCGCTCAACAGGATTGGAAAAAAGGCCATTGTGTGCCTGAGGCAGCCTTCCCTCGGTCCGGTTTTCGGGATGAAGGGCGGCGCGACCGGCGGCGGGAAATCGCAGGTCCTTCCAATGGTTGACATTGATTTGCATTTCACGGGCGACATCCATGCTGTTGAGGCGGCCAACAACCTCATTTCGGCTGCGATTGATAACCATTTGCATTTCGGCAACGCCTTGAATATCAATGTGGAAAATATTTTCTGGAAACGCGCAATGGACATGAATGACAGGGCATTGCGTGAAATAACCGTTTCGCTTGGAGCAAAAACGCAGAGAAAGGATTCTTTCCAGATAACCGCGGCATCCGAAATCATGGCGTGCCTCTGCCTTTCGGAAAGCCTGCAGGAATTCAAGGAGAGGGTTGCACGCATAGTTGTTGCGTTGAATGCGGCCGGAAAGCCGGTTACAGTGCATGATTTGGGGGTGCAGGGCGCGGTTGCAATCCTGTTGAAGGATGCAATTAAGCCGAACCTGGTGCAGACGATTGAAGGAAATCCCGCTTTCATCCACGGCGGGCCGTTCGCAAACATAGCGCACGGCTGCAATTCGGTTATTGCGACAAAAACGGCAATGGCATTGTCGGATTTTGTCGTGACCGAAGCGGGTTTCGGTGCCGATCTCGGAATGGAAAAATTCTTTGGCATAAAATGCAGGTCGGCGGGATTGAAACCGGGTGCGATTGTCATAGTTGCGACTGTGAAGGCTTTGCGCGAGCACGGCCTGGCAGAGGACATTTCCCTGCCGAATCTTCCGGCAGTCGAAAACGGCTTTGCGAACCTTGAAAAGCAGGTTGAGAACGCAAAAAAATTCGGCCTGCCCGTCGTGGTTGCAATAAACCTTTTTGAAAACGATTCCCTTCAGGAGCTTGAATTCGTGCGCAAAAAATGCTCGGAATTGGATGTCAAGGCATTCGTCTGCAACTTTTTCGGCGGCGGCGGAAAAGGCGGAACCGAACTTGCAAAAGAGGTTGCAAAACTGGCCGCGTCAAAAAACAGCTTCCGGTTCCTTTACGATGCTGCATTGCCCGTGAAGGAAAAAATCCTGGTTGTCGCAAAGGAAATGTACGGTGCGAAAGGCGTGGGATTTTCCGCGGAAGCCGAAGAAAAAATCGCCTGGGCCGAAAAGAATGGTTTCGGAAAACTTCCGGTCTGCATGGCGAAAACGCAGTTCTCCTTGTCTGACGACCCCAATCTCAAAGGCAGGCCGAAAGGCTTCACATTGAAGGTTGCGGGCATTTCCGTGAGCGCCGGCGCGGGCTTCATAGTGGTGTTCACAGGAAAGATTGTGACGATGCCGGGCCTGCCCCGAAACTCTGCCGCGGAAAAAATGGACATCGATGCGGATGGGAAAATCAGCGGGCTGTTTTAGGTTTCCGGGTTGCCGGCAAAATAGTCGCTTCTATCATGAAAATATTCCTCTCGGAATCTTTCCTTATAAAGTTGTATTAGCACGAATGCCTGATGCAACAGACCGCTTCGGATAGTTTCTGCTTCTGCCATTGCATCCCCAAGGTGCTCCCATTCTTTCCTTTGAGGATCATTTTGGGGGCGTGAATGCATTTCCGGATTGTGAATCGCCAAGTATCTAGTCCGTAATTCTTCAAATTCGTGATGCAATCTTTCTGCAGTTTCGTGCAACTGTTGGATTTTTGCGCGAAGAGTTTCCCTTGGCATGGCCCGCTCTTCGGATGTTGGTTCATATATTCCTGGCCGGAAATGCCCCGGTTTTTCTGTTTGCCGGCGTCTGTCGGGGCCGCCGCCGTGCTCAGGTCTTCGGGTCATTTTTCCATCTGCCTTTTGGTCGCAATGATGGTGTTTTCAAGCAGGCTTGCAACTGTCATCGGCCCCACTCCTCTCGGAACAGGCGTAATCCAGCCTGCCACGTCCTTGACGTCTTCCGAGGCGTCGCCGACAACATTTCCATCGGCAAGCCGGTTTATGCCGATGTCAATGACGATTGCGCCTTTTTTGACCATGTCCCTTGTTATCAGGTTCGGCTTGCCGACTGCAACGCAGAGAATGTCCGCTTCTTTCGTGAAACTCTTCAGGTTTTTTGTCAGGCGGTGGCAGACAGTGACGGTCGCATGCCGGTTCATGAGCATCACGGCCAGAGGCTTGCCGACGTGGTTGCTTTTGCCCACGACAACCGCATTTTTGCCTTCAATCGGCTGGCCGGTTGACTCTATGAGCTTCATGCTTCCTTTCGGGGTCGCGGCGGCAAGGTCTTCTTTTCCGACAAAAACCTTTGCGATGTTCTTGAGCGTGAAACCGTCGACGTCTTTTTCCGGCTCGATTGCCTGGATCACGCGGTTTTGGTTTATGTGGGCCGGAAGGGGCAATTGCACGAGTATGCCGTTGATTTTTTTGTCCGCGTTAAGCCTTGCAATCAGGCCAAGCAGTTCCTTTTCGGAGACGTTTTCCGGCAGGGCGTGTTTTTCGGAATAGATTCCGGCTTGAATGCAGGCTTCCTGCTTTTTTTTCACGTAAATCTCGGAGGCGGAATCGTTGCCGGCAATGACCACTGCAAGGCCCGGCGAGATTCCTTTTTTCTTCAGCCCGGCAACTTCAATTGCAACTTTTTCCCTTATGCTTTTTGCAATCGAACTGCCGTCGATTATTTTTGCCGCCATAACCGTCACTTGTAGAACTGGAAGTTCCTGCAGAAATGCAAAACATCGCCCTTTATGGCCTTGAGTTTTGCCTCATCGTCCACGCTTTTCACTGCCTTTGCAATGAAGGACGCGACTTCTTTCATGTCCTTTTCCTCCATGCCGCGCGTTGTAAGCACTGGCGTTCCGATGCGGATTCCGCTCGGGTCCCAGGGCTTCCTTTCATCGAACGGCACTGAATTTTTGTTGCAGTAAATGCCCGCCTTGTCCAATGCGATTTCGGCCTGCTTGCCGGTTACGCCGGCCTTGCGCAGGTCCACAAGCATCAGGTGGTTGTCGGTTCCTCCGGAAACAAGCCTGAATCCTTCGGCCTGCAATGCTTCGGCAAGAGCCTTGGCGTTTTTCACAATCTGTTTTGCGTACGCCTTGAATTCGTCCGACATGGCTTCCTTGAACGCAACGGCTTTTGCCGCATTGATGTGGTCGTGGGGCCCGCCCTGCAGGCCGGGGAAGACTGCCTTGTCGATTTTTGTTGCAAGCTCTTCCTTGCACATGATGATTGCGCCGCGCGGTCCCCTGAGCGTTTTGTGCGTTGTCGTTGTCACGACGTCAAAATACGGCACGGGGTTTTCATGCACCCCTGTAGCACACAGCCCCGCGATGTGTGAAATGTCGGCAAAGCAGATCGCTCCGGCTTCGTCGCAGATTTCCCTGAATGCCCTGAAATCAATCGCCCTCGGATAAGCGGTGTAACCTGACAGGATCATTTTCGGCTTTTCCTTCAAAGCCTGCCTTTTGACCGCATCATAATCGATTGTTTCGGTTTCCCTGTCAACGCCGTAAGGCAGAGGCGTGTAAAATTTTCCGGAAAAGTTTACAGGCGAACCGTGCGTCAGGTGCCCGCCCATGTCCAAAGCCATTCCCATGAACCTGTCGTGCAGTTCCATTGTGGCAAAGTAGACCGCCATGTTTGCCGGGCTGCCTGAAAGAGGCTGGACATTGACGTGCTGGGCTCCGAACAACTGCCTTGCCCTTTCAATGGCGATATCCTCGACTTCGTCAATCACTTCATTGCCGCCGTAATAGCGCTTGTGCGGCATTCCCTCGGAATATTTGTTGGCGAGGACCGTTCCCATGGCTTCCATGACCTCGTCGCTGACAAGGTTTTCGCTCGGAATGAGCTCTATGCCGTCCATCTGCCGCCTTTTTTCCCTTTCAACGGCATCGGCAATTTCCGGGTCGAATTTTTTGAGTTTTTCCAGGTGCAAAAAACATCACCGCCACAACTGAAACATTAGAATTAACCATTAAAGTGTTAAAAGGCTTTACTTTCGCCTGTCCTTTCGGCCAATTGTTTTCAATCCGAGCGCGGAAAAAGCCTCTCCAACCACGTAAAGCGAGCCGGCAACGCAAAGCAGGCCGCCTTTTTTGGCATGTTCCCTGCCCAATGTTAACGCATCCGCAACGCTTTCAGCCAGAACCGCTTTCACTCCATTATTGCCTTCAAGCGCCCTTGCGACGGTCTCTTTTTTTGCGCCGTGGTATCCGGCACTGCATACGATTGCCTTTTCGCATAATGGCGCGAAAATTTCCGCCATTTTTTTTATGTCCTTGTCCGCGGATATCCCGATCACAAACACGGCTTTCCTGTCCGGAAAGATTTCCATGAACGTTTCCGCAAAAGCCCTCGCGCCATGCGGATTGTGGCAGCCGTCGAGAATGACTGTGACGCCATCCAGAGTTTCGGCCTGGAACCTGCCCGGCCAATCCGCATTCGCAAGGCCCCGCAGGATTCCCTTTTCGGAAAACGCAAAGCCCTGTTTCTGCAGTTCGGCAATTGCGGACAAGGCGATTGACGCGTTCAGCAGCTGGTGCCTGCCGGCAAACGGCATTTTCGCGTCCCTGAGCTCCAGGCCGTTGCCGGCAAACGAGAATGTCTGCCCGTGCAGGCCGAAAAACTTCCTTTCCACCAGGGCATTGCGCGGCACAATGAAAAGCCTGGCATTTTTTTCTGCGCATTTTTGTTCAAAAACCCGCACGACCTTTTCATTTTCTTCGCCCAGGACCGCTGGAACGCCTTCCTTGACAATGCCGGCCTTTTCCGAGGCGATCTTTTCAATCGTCCTGCCGAGTGTCTGCTGGTGCTCCAGGCCGATCGCAGTCACAACCGAGACTTTCGGCGTCAGGACGTTTGTCGCGTCAAGCCTTCCGCCCATGCCTGTTTCGACAACCGCAAAGTCGACTTTCCTTTGCCGGAAAAACTCGAATGCGAGCAGGGTTGAAAACTCGAAATAGCTCAGGTCAAGGTTAAGCCTCTCGTTTTCCAGCCTGAGCCGCGAAGCGATTTCCGCAAACTCTTTCTGCGAAATGCTTTTTCCGTCAACGCTGAAGCGTTCCCTGACGTCGACAAGGTGAGGTGAAGTGTACATGCCTGCGGAATAGCCGTTCTCGCGCAGGATCGAATAAACCATGGCGCAGACGCTGCCCTTGCCGTTCGTGCCGGCAACGTGCACGCTTTTGAACGAATCCTGCGGGTTTCCGAGCAGTCGCACGGCCTTCACCATGCGGTCGAGGTCAAACTTGATGAACTCCTGCTTCAGGGAACCGAGGAAGTCAAGCGCGCCGGAATAGTTCATTAGGGATTTGTTGCGGGAAAAAATTTAAATAAAACATCGGATTAATTCTGTCATGGCGCGGCCGAATGGCAGGAGAAGAGTTCCGCCTGCACACACGCCCGGCAAAAACCGGGGGCTTGGAGAAGAAATGCCTCTTCCCGAACCTGGAAAGCAGGCACGCGCCCAGGACAGGAACTCTTTGATGGGCCGCCTTGCAGGCACCGGCACAAGGCTCAACTCCGTGGAAGCGCAGATCGCCCAATTAAGTGAAACCACTTTTTCAAAAAGCCGCACGGGTGACATCAAGGACCTGATTCGCAGCTTAAAGCAAGAACGCGCAAAACTCCTAAGGGAACAAAAGCAGCTTGAGCAGTTGCTGGGCATGTAATCAATGATTTTCAATGCCGGAATCTAAAGCAGGCGGCTATGCCTGCAAAAACGGCAGTATTTTATAATCGGGGCGCGTAATTCGATTATGCCACCAAAACGAAAACAGGTAGCGCGGCGGCTCAGTAAGACTGGCTTAGAACCCACGCCACGCCCCCCTAAAGAAGTTGGAAGGCACACGCCAAGCGGCAGGCCCATTGAAGTGACAGGCCCTGATGGCAGCACTGTTTTTTCCGGCATAGGCAGAAGGGCATACAGGGAAGTGGCATTTTTTGATTCTGACAGCAACAGCAGGCGTTTCCATGTGCCTGGGAACAGGTTAAGTCCGGAGCGGATTGAAGCGCTTAAGGCATATGCACGAATACACGGCATCCCATTTGAAGTTGTTGTCGCGGGCATGAAAACCTATCCTGACCAAAGGAACCCGAAGCACAAGAAAAGGCATCTGGACGAGAAATGAGGATTGCCAATGACCCCGCGACCTTATGAGCCTCACGGCCGCGACCCGATTTATCATTCCAAGCAGTTTGGATTGCATGAATTAGAACGGGTTTGCCCGCAGACAGGGGCAACATTTTTGCCATACCGGGTTTTCATTTCGCCTGACAGCTTTTCAATCAGCCAGTTTGGCAGCTCGGACAGAAGCCGCCTGATAATCCGGTGCGATCCGCAATCGAACACGCAGACAATGACCGAATGGGTCAGCATGCCGAGAATTAACATCAACATCGACCGCTCCAATCCTGACGAAATAAACCAGCTTGTCAGGGGCTGGATGCAAGAGCAAAGGCAGAAATTCGGCGGCAGGATACAGTTCATAGTCCACAAGGTCAGGATGCTTTCAGATTATGAAAATTCAGTTCAGGTGAACGTTGATTTGGGGCAGGGCGACGGCATGGCAAGAGTGAGGATTCATGTGACGCCAGCCCAGACCGACAAGTTCAGGGACGAACGCGGAAAAGTCATAATGCTTGAATACAATCCGATTACCGGAAAATTCAGGAGGCCCGTGGGAGAGCTGCCGGAGATGCAGCTGAATCCAATATTGATGTCGACGCTCCAGAGAACAATCCACCATGCTGCGGGCATTGCAATGGACCAAAGGCAGAGGTATTTCGAAATGAGCGCGGTTACCTATACTGACGCGCCGCGCGTGCCGGAATTTTACGATTTTATCCTTGGAAAGCCGGACTAACAGTGGATGAGTTTTTAACCTTTTTTCAGGTTCAAATGATTTGCAGGTTAATGCTGATTTGGAAGTGACTGGCATGAAGGTTTTCCTTGACACCGCGAACGTCGACGAAATCCGCGAGGCGGTTTCGTGGGGCGTGGTTGACGGCGTTACGACGAACCCGACGCTGATATTGAAGTCGGGCAGGGATTTCGAGCAGGTCATAAAGGAGATCTGCGAAATCGTCGACGGGCCGGTGAGCGCGGAATGCGTCGAGGAGAAGGCCGAGGCAATGATTGCAGAGGCGCGCCATCTAAAAAAACTGCACAAAAACGTCATAATCAAAATTCCGATGACAACCGAAGGCCTGAAAGCGATAAAGGTGCTGTCCAGGGAAGGCATTGTCATCAACACGACGCTTGTTTTTTCGGCGAACCAGGCGCTTCTGGCGGCAAAGGCAGGGGCAAGCTATGTTAGCCCTTTCATTGGCAGGCTTGACGACATCAGCGAGGACGGCATGCTGCTCATCCGCGACATTGTCAGGGTTTTCAGGAATTACGATTTCAAATGCAAGGTTCTGGCGGCGTCTATAAGGCATCCCGTGCACGTGCTTGAATGCGCGAAAGCCGGGGCGGACGTGGCAACCCTGCCGTTCGAGGTTTTGAAGAAAATGGCCCGGCATTCCCTCACCGATGCCGGCATAAAGCGTTTCCTTGAGGACTGGGAAAAGGCAAAGGCTTTTGGGAACCCGAGCAGAATCACGGATTCTGCGGGTTTCGCAAAACCAAATGTTTTGCAAAAAAGCCTGCAAAACGAGCCTTCGGCAAAGCATGCAAAGAAATAAATTAGGCAAACGCCAATTTTTAGCCGGTGTCTTGAATGGCAATTGACGCAATCCGCAAAAAAATCGATTCGCTTGACGAAAAGCTGCTAGAATTGCTGAACGGGCGCGCAGCCCTAGTGAGGGAAATCGCGGGCGAAAAGAAAAAAAGCGGAGTCCCGGTTTACATCCAGAGCAGGGAACAGGAAATCCTTGACAGGTTGACTGGAAAGAACAGGGGGCCATTTCCATCGGATTCCCTGAAAGGCGTTTACGCGGAAATCTTCTCTGCTTCGAGAAAGCTTGAAACTCCATTGAGGGTCGCGTTTTTGGGGCCGGAAACCACGTTCTCGCACATTGCCGCGATCAAGCACTTCGGCTCTTCCACTGAATACATGGCCGCGGACTCCATCAGGGATGTGTTCAGGGAAGTCGAGAATGAAAGCGCGAATTTCGGCGTCGTGCCGGTGGAGAATTCGACGGAAGGAACTGTCAACCACACCCTTGACGTGATGCTGCATTCTGACCTGCAGATTGTCTCCGAAATTTACCTGGACATCCACCACAACCTGCTTTCAAAGCATCCGTTGGGGGAAATAAAAAAGGTTTACTCGATTCCGCAGGCTCTCGCGCAGTGCAGGGAATGGCTGAACAAGAACCTTCCGGGGGCCGAACTGATTGAAACATCTTCCACGGCGAAGGCGGCTGAGACAGTGGGCGTTTACCTTAACTCTGCGGCCATAGCTTCCAGGCTTGCCGCCGAAAAATTCGGCCTCAAGGTTGTCGCGGAAAACATAGAGGATTATTCGCAGAACGTTACGCGCTTCCTTGTGATCGGCAAGACCGGGGCGCAGAAGGCGAAGAAGAACAAGACTTCGATAGTGTTTTCGGTTCCGCACAAGGCGGGGGCATTGTTTTCCGCGCTTGAGCCGATTGCGAAAAACAAGGTTAACATGACCAAGATTGAAAGCAGGCCGACCAGGCAGAAGCAGTGGGATTACGTGTTCTTCATTGACATTGAAGGCCATGTTTCCGACGCGAAAACCAGGAAAACCATCGGCGAGCTGGAAAAGCGCACGATGTTCCTCAAGATTCTGGGCAGCTATCCCTCAGAATAAACCTAAACCGAATTGAAATGCTTTTAATACTTTTTCGTGTCCAAATTCGTTCAGATGGTTTTGATGCAGAAGCTTTCAATCGAACAGCTGAAAGAGAAAGCGAGGCAGCACCGCGTCAACATAGTCAGAATGACTTCCAACGCGAATTCCGGCCATCCGGGCGGAAGCCTGAGCGCAACCGACCTGCTGACAGTGCTTTACTGCAATTATCTCAACTTTTCCCCCCAGAACGCAAAAAGCCCGGACAGGGACCGCTTCATTCTGAGCAAAGGCCACGCTTCGCCAATCATTTACTCCGTGCTTGCGGACAAGGGCTTTTTTCCAAAAGAACAGCTGATGACTTTCAGGCTCATTGGCTCGAAACTGCAGGGCCATCCTTCGAGGCTTTCGACGCCTGGAATTGAAATCAGCACCGGCAGCCTTGCACAAGGCTTTTCCGCCGCGCTTGGCATGGCCCTCGCCGCAAAGGCGGACGGAAGGAAAAACAAGGTCGTTGCAATGCTTGGCGACGGAGAAATCGAGGAAGGCCAGGTCTGGGAAACAGCCATGGTTGCAGGGCACCACAAACTTGAAAATTTTATCACGATCCTTGACAGGAACGGCTTCCAGAACGACGGCGCGATAAAAGACGAAATAACGCTTGAACCCATAAAAGAAAAATTCGAGGCTTTCGGCTGGAATGTATTGCAGATTGACGGCCATGATTTGAAGCGGATTGCCGAGGCATATGAACAGGCGTGGCAGAACAAGGGAAAGCCGGCAATCATTATTGCGAAAACGGTTAAAGGAAAAGGCGTTTCGTTCATGGAAAATGATGGAAGCTTCCACGGCAAAGCCGCAAATCCGGAGCAGTTCGAAATAGCAATGAAAGAACTGGGAGAAAAATAGGCGGATGGGCAAAGTGGGATCCGGTTGAAGTGAATGATTATGGCGGGGGAAAAAGCTACAAGGCAGGCTTGGGCTGACGAGCTGATCGAGCTCGGCAGATCAAATCGGGACATTTTCGTTCTTGATGCCGACCTTTCAGCCTCGACTTACGGCAGGAATTTCGGAAAAGCCTATCCTGACAGGTATTTCAATCTCGGCGTGTGCGAACAGAACATGGTTTCGATTGCCGCGGGCATGGCGCTTGACGGAAAGATTGCCTGCGCGGCATCGTTCAGCTGTTTTCTCATAAGGGCAATGGACCAGATAAGAGTCAGCCTTTGCTATTCCGACACAAACGTCAAGCTAATGGGCTCGCACTCCGGCCTGCTGACAGGCGAGGACGGGGCAACGGCGCAATGCCTTGAAGACATTGCAATGTTCCGCGCGCTTCCAAACATGAAAATCGCTTATCCGGCCGACTACAACGAGGCGCGCGCGGCAATCCGCGAAATGGTTTGCGTGAAAGGGCCGGTTTATTTGCGCACTGCAAGGCAGGCCCTGCCGTACGTTTTCCCAGAAAACCACGTTTTCAAATTCGGCAAAGGAAACGTCGTTGCGGACGGAAAAGACGTTTCAATAATCGCTGCCGGGCCGATTCTAAGCGAAGCTGTCAACGCGGCAGGGGAACTGAAAAAAGACGGCATCTCGGCACGCGTTATCGGCATGGCTTCAATCAAACCCATTGACGAATCGCTTATTGAAAAAGCCGCAAAAGAGACGGGTGCAATTGTTTCCTGCGAAGACCATTCCATTTACGGCGGCCTCGGGGGCGCGATAGCCGAAGTCCTGGCGGCAAAAATGCCTGCACCGCTTGAACGAATCGGCACGCGCGACACTTTCGGGGAATCCGGCAAGCCGTTGCAGTTGTGGGAAAAGTATGGTTTGACCGCGCCAAGCATTGCGAAGGCGGCGAAGGCCGCAATCAAAAGAAAATAATTTTTTCCGAACAAATCAGCGCGGAATTCCTTTCATCCGCCGGATTCCCGAAGATGGTTTTTTACTTGAAGACCAGGGCTTTCGTTTATTTGTTTGCCGGCCGTTAACGCCCTTGCGCCCCAAAAAGGTTTCCGCATATCTTATGCCTATGTCTGCTTCTCTGTTCCCTTCCCCGATATGCGTGCCAGTGCCTGCAAGCCGCTTGTATGCCTCGCTTCTTGCAATTCTCTCAGTGCCCAAATGCGCGTTTTTGAGTTCCTCCACGTATTCGGGCGTAACCTGCGGACTCTGGTGGGCTGTGCCGTGCCGCAGATTGGCTTTTGCGGAATCATGGATTTGCCGCAGATGCCCGAACAGCGTGTCCATGTCCGATGTCTTTTCGACAAAATGCGTGCCGGGCCACGTGTGCACTGCAGACTTCTGTGCCGCGGTGACGAATGCTATTTCACAGACAGGATTTTTTTGCTGCACGCCGCGGATGAATTCGGCAACGTTGCCTTGGCCGTGCAAATTCACGTCGGTGAAAAGGATGTCCGGCGTGTTGCCCGCAAGATAGGCTTCCGCGTCAGCAAGGCTTGTCGACAAATGCACGTCCGCCTCGGCAAGCCTGCCGTCCCCAAGTTCCTCCCCATAAAGCATGGAAATATTTGGCTCGTCCTCGAACCACAGAATTTTGAGCCGCCTGTCTTGAGCCATACAATTATTTTAAAAGAAACCTCGTATTTAAAGCTTTAACATGGCGGACGAAATTCGGGCAATCCCCGCACAAACTGCATTGGACGCATCAGTTTCCGCGCCGCCGTCAAAGGCTTACACGCTTCGCGCTATTTTTCTTGCCTCGCTTGCCAATGGCAGATCAGTTTTGAAAAACCCGCTTTTGGCGGAAGACCAGCTGCATGCAATCAATGCCATGCGCGCATTGGGCGCAAAAATAGAAATTGAAAGCGCGGCCGGCACGAATTCGGTTGTCGTGCACGGCACCGGCGGCAGGCTAAAGGCGCCGAAAGACAAAATCTTTGTAGGCAATTCGGGCGTGTCAATGCGATTCCTCGCCTCGGTTTGCGCGCTTGCCGAAACCGGCAGGACAATTGAATTGGACGGCGACGAGAGAATGAGGCAGAGGCCTGTCGGGGAACTCCTGAGGGCATTGCGTGCCTTGGGAGTGAAAGCCGAAAGCGTCAACAATGGTTGCCCGCCGATAATGGTTCAAGGCGGAACCCTTGCCGGCGGAAAAGCCGGAATGCACGGCGGGGAAAGCTCGCAGTTCTTTTCCTCTATACTTGTCGCGGCGCCTTACGCACGGAAAAATGTTGGGCTGGAATGCATGGGTTCGATGAGTTCCAAGCCTTATGTCGACATAACGATTGATTGCATGAAAAGCTTCGGCGTCAATGTGCAAAGAAAAGGCTACAAAAAATTTTCTGTCAGGGCGGGGCAGGCTTACAAGGCAAGAAACCTGGACATCGAAGGCGATTATTCGAGCGCAGGCTACTTTTTTGCCGCCGCCGCGATTCTCGGCGGAAAGGTGCGCGTCAAAAACCTTAATCCGGAATCCGTGCAGGGCGACAAGGCATTCCTGCAGGTGCTGAAAAAAATGGGCTGCAAAGTCAGTTTCGGAAAGGATTTTGCGGAAGTGCAAGGGCCGAAAAAAGGCGGAAACGGACTGAAGGGCATTTCGGTTAATATGAATCCCCTGCCGGACATGGTTCCGACGCTCGCGGTTGTCGCGGCGTTCGCAAAAGGCAAAACACTCATGACCGGCATAGGGCACCTTTCAATCAAGGAAAGCGACCGCATCAAGGCGCCCGCGCACGAACTGGCAAAAATGGGCATCAAGGCCGTTGCAGGCAGGAATTCGCTGACAGTTTTCGGCGGCTTGCCGCACGGCGCCGAGATTGAGACGTACAACGACCACCGCATTGCAATGGCGTTCGCAATCGCGGGCCTGAAAGTTGCGGGCGTGAAAATCAAAAATCCGGACTGCGTTGGGAAAAGTTATCCTGATTTTTTTTCCGCGCTTGCAGCCCTGAATGAGAAGTGATTTTCAGGATGCCGGATGTTTACTTCCTTTTCCTGTTTGTTGCGGTCATAATTTTTTCCGGCTTTGCGGGGCAGATGATTTTCAAGAGGACGAGCCTGTCGGACATAATCCTTTTGATGGTTTTTGGCCTGCTTCTCGGACCGGTCCTGAAAGTCTTTCCTGTGGAGGTCATCGGGCTTTTCCGTGACAGCGCGCCCTTTTTGGGTTCCCTCACTCTGGCGTTCATAATGTTTGAAAGCGGCCTCAGGCTGAATTTTCACAATGTGCTTAAAAGCCTGCAGTCAAGCACGATGTTCACTGCGCTGGTTTTTTTCCTGAGCCTGCTGTTCGTTACCGCAATCCTGTCGTTCCTTGGGTGGAATTTTTTTGCTGCCATGTTTGTCGGCGCGGTTTTCGGAGGCACGAGCACGGCAATGGTGGTCCATCTGGTCAGGAAGTCAAGTGCTTCCGAGCAGACTAAAATCCTGCTGGAAATGGAATCCGTCATAACGGACATTTTCACAATCACAACAGCTTTCGTGATAATCGAGGTGGTTTCGCTGAAAACAATCAGTGTTCAGTCGATTGCGCAAAGCGTCATGGGCGCTTTCTCAATCCCTATTTTTGCCGCGGCTATTTTGGCCATTCTCTGGCTTAAGGCCCTGAGAGATTTCACGACAACAAGCAAGCACCAGTATCTCCTGACTTTGGCAATCCTGTTTTTCCTGTTTGCGGTGGTCGAGTACGCTAAAGGCAATGGTGCGATGGCCGCGCTTGTTTTCGGGCTTGTCCTTGGAAACGCATCCGGGATAATGGCTTTCCTGGGGATGAGGCAGTCTTCCCTTGGCGTCAGCACGGTTTCCCTGCATTCCGAGCTCACCTTTTTCACCAGGACATTTTTTTTCATTTACCTCGGAATAATTTTCAGCCTGGATGCCTTTTCGGCGGAAATTATTTTCGTTTCCATTGCGGCTTTTGCGGGAATGGCGCTTGCGCGGTTTGTGGCGGTGAAAATACTGGTTTTTTTCAACAAACGCCTGTGTCCTGACCGGCTGCTTATCTCCACGACCATGTCAAAGGGCCTTGCCGCCGCGGTCATGGCCACTTATCCTGCAAGCGCGGGCGTTAACTTTGGCGGGTTTGAAAAAATTATTATTCTCTTAGGATTCATAATAATATTCTATTCAAACATTGTTTCCACTATCGGCCTGTTTGTTTTTGAGAAACGGGCCGCGTCGAAAACGGAAAAACCGCCGGTGCCCCAGGTAAAGATTGAAGAAATGAAAATTTGAAGAGAGAATTTGTTGGTGGTGGAAGGTTGAATGTCGTGCTTATAGGCTACAGGGGAACCGGCAAGACCTTTGTCGGCAGGGCCCTTGCTAAAAAGCTGGGCTGGAAATTCAGGGATTCTGACGACGAGGTAGTGAAGCGCGCGGGAAGGACGGTTCCGGAGATTTTCCGCAGGTCCGGCGAAGCGGAATTCAGGCGCATGGAAAAAGAAGCGATTTTCCTGCTGTCCGGCCTGGACAACCACGTGATTGCGACCGGCGGCGGCGCAGTCATGGATGATGAGAATACCGGGAACCTGAAGGCAAACGGCTTTGTGGTTTTGCTGGAGGCTTCGCCTGAAAAGATTTTCGAGCGCATTGGCAAGGACAGGAACCGGCCGTCCCTGACAAACAAGGAAGGCATCGAGGAAGTCAAGCATCTGCTGGAAGTGCGCAAACCGTTTTACGAGAATGCGGCTGATGCGCGGGTTTCAAGCGAAAGCGCGAGCGTCGAGGAAAACGTCGAAGAAATCGTGCGGTTGATGAAAAAGCGCGGCATTCTGGAATGAGCCTGCCTTAGTCTGCCTTAGGCTTTAAAAAGGTTAGCAGCAATAATTGTTTTCATGGATTCGGCTGAGATTCAGGCAATTCATTCTGTTAATGCGTTCTGGCCAGCCGGGGCCACAATCTTCTTTTCCTATTACTTCTATGGCTGAAGCGGGCAGCTAAAGCTTGTCTTTTTGCTGTCTTGCTTCGGGATATCAAAACGTTTATTAATCATAAAAACACAAAATGCAAAGGAGTGGTTTGGAATGATAATAGTCCTCAAAAAAGGGGTTTCGGAACAGGAAATTGAGGCCGTCAAAGCGGCGATAATTTCTGCAGGCCTGCAGCCGCATGTCTCGAAGGGCACGGAAAGGACAATCATCGGGGCGATCGGCGACGAGCGCAAGCTGAACGCCGACAGGATTGCCTCATTGCCGGGCGTGGAAAAAGTAATGCCCATACTCAAGCCATACAAGCTTGCAAGCCGCGAATTCCATCCTGAAAACACGGTCATCGACGTCGATGGCGTCAGGATCGGCGGCAAGGAAGTCATAATGATTGCAGGGCCGTGCGCGATTGAATCGGAAGAGCAGTTGTTCACGACCGCCGAGGCAGTGAAAAAGTCGGGCGCGAAAATTTTGAGGGCATCGGCCTACAAGCCGAGGACTTCGCCTTACGATTTCCAGGGCATGGGCGAGAAAGGCCTGAAACTGCTTAAAAAGGCGAAGAAAGAACTCGGCATGGTCGTTGAAACCGAGGTCATGGATACAAGGCAGGTCGAACTTGTGGCAAAGCACGTCGACATTCTCCGTGTCGGCGCGAGAAACATGCAGAACTTTGATTTGCTGAAAGAAGTGGGCAAGGTCAACAAGCCCGTAATTTTGAAGAACGGCATCGCCTCGACAATGAAGGAATTCCTCATGGCGGCCGAGTACATTATGAGCGAAGGCAACCAGCAGGTGATTCTCTGCAACCGCGGCGTCAGGACATTCGAACAGGAATTCAGGTTTCCGCTGAACGTCGGCCTGGTGCCGTTGCTGAAAAAGGAATCGCATCTGCCGGTCATAGTCGACCCGACGCACAGCATGGGCAGGCCGGACCTTATTCCGCCCATAAGCAAGGCATCGGTTGCCGCGGGCGCTGACGGCTGGATTGTCGAAGTGCACTGCGACCCCAAAAGCGCGTTGTGCGACGGGCCGCAGGCAATGACTCCTGCGCTCTTCGACCAGATGATGAAGGAACTGAGGCCGGTTGCAAGGGCCGTAGGAAGAGAAATGTAAAAAATGAAGTTCAAAAAAGGATGAGGTTAGCAAGGAGAAACCTTGGTTTCTCCTGCGTGGGAAGGGAAATGCCCTGAAATTGATTTGATGGAAAATGGCAAATGGTGCAAACATTATGGCAGTGAAAGTCAGGCTGAAACGGCCGGCATCCGAATCATACGATATCGTTGTCGGCCGCAACCTTTCCGCCAGGGCAGCGGAATTCATAGCCAAACGGCTGAAGGCAAAAAAATGCGCGATAATTTCGGACAGCATTGTCACGGCAAAGTTCGCGGAAAGCCTGCGCGTGCAAATTGAACGGAAAGGCAGCCAGGCATCAGTCATTTCTTTTCCTGCCGGCGAGCGGAGCAAGAGCCTTGCAACGTTTGCACTGCTTCAGCAGAAGGTTTTTGATGCCGGCCTTGACAGGAAATCGTGCATAGTTGCATTGGGCGGAGGCGTTACAGGCGATGTCGCGGGCTTTGCCGCATCAACTTTCATGCGCGGCATTGCATTGGTGCAGGTGCCCACAACATTGCTTGCAATGGTCGATTCGAGCATCGGCGGCAAGACCGGCGTTGATTTGCCGAACGGCAAGAATGTCGTCGGCGCCTTCAAACAGCCAAGCGCGGTTTTCGCCGACCTTGATTATTTGAACGGGCTGCCCGGGACAGAATTGCGCAACGGCTCTGCGGAAATAGCCAAGCACGCCGTCATAGCGGATGCAAAAATGTTTTCATTTCTGGAAAAAAACCCGGGTTTTGCCGGCAAACCAAAACTGCTTGCGAAGATAGTGGAAAAAAATGCCGCCATAAAGGCTAAGATTGTCATGGCTGACGAGAAGGAATCGAACCGGCGGCAGGTGCTGAATTTCGGGCACACTGTTGGGCATGCCATAGAATCCCTTACGGGTTATGAAAAGTTTTCGCACGGCGAAGCCGTCGCCATTGGAATGATGGTTGAGGCGAAGGTTGCGCAAAAACTTGGCATCCTCGCGGCAAAGGACGCGGACAGGATTATTGCACTGGTTGAAAGCCTGGGCTTTTCGCCCGCGTTGCCAAAATTCGGCGCGCGTGAATTGATTGCCGAAATGCGGCGCGACAAGAAGTCGAGGGACGGCGCAATCGTAATGGCCTTGCCGGAAAAAATCGGCAGGATGGCTAAAAGGAACGGAAGCTTCGGCCTGGCTGTGCCGGAAAAAGCGGTAATTGAAACTTTGAACGGATTGATGTGAAATGAAAATCTGCGTGCCGATAGTGTCGGGCAATGTGAAGGATTGCATTTCTGACATAAAGGAAGCGAATGCCAAGGCGGATTTGATTGAGCTGAGGCTGGATTTCATGGAACGGCTTTCGGAGGCGGATTTGAAGAGGCTCTTGAAAGCGTGCAAAAAGCCGGTGATTGCGACGAACAGGAAAAGAGCCGAAGGAGGAAAATTCGAAGGCGACGAAACGAAAAGAGTTGGCGTGCTGGAGAATGCGGCCAGGCTTGGCGCGGATTTTGTCGACATCGAATTCCATTCTGAAAAAAAACTCCTCGAAAAGATTTTGAAGGCAAAGGGAAAAGCGAAAGTCATTTTGTCTTACCATTCCTTTTCCGGAACGCCTGCGCTTGAAGAGCTTGAAAGGCTGCTTGACCGGATGTCCGCACTCAGGCCGGCCGTTGTGAAGATTGTTACTGCGGCAAAGTCCGAGGAAGACAACAAAACCATTCTTGCATTGGTGCAGGCCGCAAAGTCGAAGGGCGTGAAAATCGTGGCATTCTGCATGGGCCCGCTTGGAACAATCAGCAGGGTTTCCTCGCCGCAGCTCGGCGCGGAATTCTCGTTTGCGAGCCTGCGCACTGGAAAGGAATCCGCGCCCGGCCAGCTGTCGGTCGACGAAATGAGGGCATTTGAGGATAGTTGAATGGAATTGATTGTCGGGATTATTATGGCAAAAGAACTGCTGCAAAAATTCGAGTTCGGGTTTCCCGTCAGGATAGTTTTCGGAAACAATGCGATTTCCGAAACCGGAAGGATTGCTTCGGCGTTCGGGCCGGAAAAAATCCTGCTCGTGACAAGCGGAAGTTCGATGAAAAGGCTGGGTTACGTTGACGCGCTGCTTGAAAGCATTCGCGCCGTTAACGGCAAAACAGGGGTTGTGGTATTCGACGGCGTTTCCGGCGAGCCGTCGCTCGAAACATGCGATGCGGCCGCTGCATTCGCAAGGAAGGAAAAAGCGGATTTGGTTGTCGGTTTGGGCGGCGGCAGCGTGCTTGACACGGCGAAAACCGCGGCAATTCTTGCCACAAACAAAGGCAGCGCCATCGACCACGTGGAAAAGGATTTCGCAAAGAAGGGCCTGCCGTTCATGGCCGTTCCCACGACAGCCGGAAGCGGAAGCGAAGTCACGCGGGCCGCCGTATTCAAGGATCCCACAAGCCATGAGAAGCTTGCATTGCGCAGCAACCGGATGTTTCCCGCAGTCGCCGTAGTCGACCCACTGCTGACTGTTTCATGCCCCCCGTCGGTTACAGCCGAATCGGGAATGGATGTGCTCACGCATGCAATCGAGGCGTTTGTTTCCGGCGGTGCTTCGCCGGTGACGGACCTGTTTGCCCTGGAATCGGTAAGGCTTGCGAACGTTTCCCTGGAAACCGCTTTTTCCGACGGCAAAAACCTCGAAGCGCGTGAAAGGATGGCTTTGGCAAGCGTGCTTGCGGGAATGGCCATAAGCAATGCCGGCACCGGCGCCTGCCATGCCTTCGCACATTCCATCGGGGGAAAGTTCAGTATGACGCACGGCCTCATAAATGCGGTCATGCTTCCGCACGTCATGGCGCTCAATCTTCCCGCGCAAAAAGAAAAGTTTGCAATGCTCGCCGGTGCCCTTGGAAAAAAGTCGGCGGAGGAAGGCGTTTCAAGAATAGCCAAAATTTCCCGCAATGTCGGAACGGATGCAAGGCTCTCGGCCTCAGGCATAAGCGAACGCAACTTCGACATAATTCTGGATGATGCGATGAAGGGAATGCTGAAACGCAGGAATGTGCGGCCCATTTCAAGGCAGGACCTGCGCGGGATACTTGAAAAGACACTTTGAAGGCGGGTTCAAGATGGATTCCAGGACACAAATCTGCGCTCTTATAGGTTCGCCGATAGGGCATTCCCTCAGCCCTGCAATGCACAATGCAGGCTTCAGGGCGGAGAACCTGAATTTTGTTTATTTGTCATTCGAAACAACCGAAGCAAAGGCGGCAATCGATGCGATGAGGGCTTTGGGGGTTCGCGGCTACAACGTGACAATGCCCTTGAAACAGCTGGCGTTCGGCCTTGTTGACGAACTCGACCCGCTGGCAGGAAAATGCGGCGCAATCAACACGATCGTAAACGCGGACGGAAAGCTGAAAGGCTACAATACCGACGTGCTCGGTGCAATCGGCTGCCTTGAAAAAAGAACCGCCCTGTCGGGAAAAAAGGTTTTGCTTGTCGGCTGCGGCGGGGCGGGAAGCGCGATTGCCGCCGGCCTTTCGGAAAAGAAGGCAGGCGTTTTTGTTGTCGACCGCGACGCGAAAAAGGCCGAGGCGCTTGCAAAAAAAGCCGGCGCGAAAAGCGTTTCCCCTGAAACAATCGGCGGGCTGCAGCTCGACATGTTTGACATTCTTGTGAATGCAAGCCCGGCAGGCATGCATCCGAATGAAAAAGAGCTTCCGCTGCCGGAAGGCGTGTTGGAAAAATTATTAAACAACAAGAAGCTAATTGTATTCGACATAGTTTACAATCCCGTGGAAACGAGGCTGTTGAAAATGGCTAAAATTAAAGGCATTGAAACGATTGGCGGGACCGAAATGCTTTTGGGCCAGGCGATCGCGGCATTCGAACTGTTCACGGAGAAAAAGGCGCCTGCAGGCGAAATGGAAAAGGCGCTTTTGTCCGCATTGGGGCATTGAAAAAGTGGTTTTTATGGCGGGAAATTCTTTCGGACAACTTTTCAGGATAACGACTTTTGGGGAGAGCCATGGCACTGCTTTGGGCGTCATAGTCGACGGCTGCCCGCCGAAGATAAGCGTAAGCGAAGCGGACATTCAGAAGGAACTCGACCGGCGCAGGCCCGGCCAGAGCAGAGTAACGACGCCCAGAAAAGAGCCGGACCGGATGAAAATCCTTTCAGGGGTTTTCCGGGGCAAAACCATTGGCACGCCCATAGCGCTGGTAATCGAAAACCTTGATGTTGATTCCTCAAAATACGAGGAAACGAAAAACCTGTTCAGGCCGGGCCATGCCGACCTGACTTACTCGCAGAAATTCGGGATACGGGATTACAGGGGCGGGGGAAGGGCTTCCGCGCGCGAAACCGTTGCAAGGGTCGCAGCCGGCGCGATAGCGAAAAAAATCCTCGCATCCCGCGGCACAAGGATAATTTCGCACACAATGGAAATTGCGGGCGTCCGCGCAAAATCTTTTTCGGAAAAAGAAATTGAAAAAAACATTGTGCGTTGTGCTGACAGGAAAGCCGCAAAGGCCATGGAACGCGCGATTGTGAAGGCAAAGGCTGAGGGCGACAGCGTCGGCGGAATAATCGAAGTCGTGGTGAAAAAGCCGCCCGCAGGGCTGGGCGAGCCGGTCTTCGACAAGCTTGAAGCGGAACTGGCAAAAGCCATAATGTCCTTGCCTGCCGTGAAAGGCGTGGAAATTGGCGTGGGCTTCGGGGCCGCAAGGCTTAAGGGCAGCGAATGCAACGACGCGATTGAAATGAAAGGCGGAAAGGTTTCATTCAAGTCCAACAATGCCGGCGGCATTCTCGGCGGCATTTCAACCGGGCAGGACATTGTTTTGAGGTTTGTGGTAAAGCCGCCGTCCTCGATTGCAAAAGCGCAGTCGACAGTCGACGACATGGGAAGGAACGCAAAAATCTCAGTTCTCGGCAGGCACGACCCGTGCGTTGCGCCGCGCGCCGGGCCTATTGCAGAGGCAATGGTTGCAATTGTTCTGGCAGACCATCTGCTGAGGCAGAATGCCATAAGCAAGTAATTTTTCAAGGCAACGCTATTTTTCCAGAAAGAACCGCACAACGCTGAGCTTTTCGAACAGCATCTGCGGCAGGCTCAAGATTTTTCCCTGCGCAAACCAGAAATCCGCCTGGCGTGAAAAGAAGTTCGGCTCGATGTGCCCGCTTGAGGCGATGAAAAGCAGTGCAACAAGCAGGGAATAAATGCACAGCAGGCAGACAACGGAACGCATTTTTGAATATTTTTTCAGCAGGGCGGCAATGCCTATTGCGATGGCGGGAAACAGCACGACCAGGAACCTGTTGCCGTAGCTCCAGCCAGCGTTCCAGCTCGGCCAAAAGGCGTAAAACAGGAAGACTGCCAGAAATGACGCGAGCAGTTTTTTTGCAATGTTCTTGTCTTCAAGCAAGAACAGGCCCGCAAACCCGAACAGGAGCATGGGCGACCAGAACAGTATTCCGAAATCCCTGTCAAAAATCATCGGAATGGCGAAGGCGGGAAATGCGGAAAAGCCTGCCGGGTCCGAAGTGTAGCCCGTGGAAAAAATGCTTCCGAACTGCGCCTGCTGGTACAATGCAAGGAGCAGGAGCATGGGCACTGCGCCCAAAAAAATTCTTGCAAGGGTTTTGGGTTTTTCACCTAAAAAGAATGCCGCGCAAAGAATGCCCGGATACCTTACTGCGGCGAGCAGGCCAAGAAAAAATCCCGACAGCATTGCCGGCTTCTTGGCTTCGAGTTTTCCTGAAACCGAAATGAAAATCACGAGCGAAAACAGGAACGCCTCTGCAACGTGCGGCGAGCTTGCGAGGAAAGAGTAATACAGCAGGATCGGCGTTGAAATGCCCGCGGCAAAAACCGAGAATGCGGACAGCCTTTTTCCGAAGCCCAGTTTTTTGAGCGAAAGATAAACCAGCAGCAGGGTCGAGAAAAACAATGCAAGCGTTGTGAGCGTCACTGCAAGCTGTTCCACTAGCAGGGCGCCAGCGGTTTGCATGAAAAACGCATCCTTGACATGGAAAATCCAGAAGTTTGAAAGGAACAATGCGACAAGGTAGGCTGGCAGGGCAATGAGCGGCCAGCCGAAGGCAAACTTTGAAACGAATTTTTTCGTGGTTTCGTTGAATTGCAAGGTAGTCTGGCCCATGGATTGCGCAAAATCGTGCTGTTTTTGAAAATCAAGCGTTCCATCCCTTGCAATGCCCTGCAGAACGGCAAAGTAGCCGTACGGGTCGCCCGATGAAATTGTCGGCTTGAAGAACAGCAGGGCGAAAACCGCGAAGAACGCCAGAACGAGAGCGAATTCCATGTTTGCGGAAAGAAAACGCCGCGGCACCTGCATGGCAGGGGCTGCGCGCATGCTTCCATGTGGCTTTTCGGGCTGCATTGCAAGAAACATTATTAATCACAAAACACTTAAAATAAAAGACCAGAACGCATGGCGGTTAAAATGCCCTTAAGCCCACTGATTTTGAACCTGCTGCTGCTCGCCGGCTCGCTTGCGGTAATCTACAAGGCATCGCAGTTTGTCATAAAGTATGCCGTACAGCTAGCCGCGCGGATACACGTGAGCGAGCTTACGATTGGCTTCCTGCTGGTTTCGCTTTCAACATCGCTTCCGGAACTTGTCGTTTCCGTGATTGCGTCGGTCAATCACGGTTCCGACCTCGCATTCGGAACAGTTTTCGGCGCCAACATTGCAGACGTTGCCCTTGTCCTGGGCGCAACCGCGATTTTTGCCACGATTGTGATAAACCCCGAAACCCTGCGCAATCTCACGCTCATCCTGCTGGGAACGTCGCTTATGTCCCTGCTTCTTCTGCTGTATAATCCGGGAAGGTGGACGGGCATTTTTTTCATAATAATTTTCCTGTTTTACGTTTTCACCACGCTTACGAAAAAGCACAAAATCGAGGTCGAGGAACCCAAAAAATTCCATGGCCGCGGCCTTCCGAAGGAGCTTTTGCTGTTCACGGTCTCGACAGCGGCGGTCATACTGGGCGCCCAGATTGCGGTGAATTCCACGATTGAAATTTCAAAAATTGCCGGCCTTTCCCAGACGCTCATCGGCGCAACGCTGATTGCAGTCGGCACAACCCTGCCGGAACTTTCCATCAGCATACTCTCGGTCAGGGAAAAACATTATTCTCTGGCGGTGGGCAATGTCATAGGAAGCTGCATAGTCAATCTCTCGCTTGTTTTGGGAATATCCCTGCTGATAGCGCCGGTTTACGCGGTCTCGAATTACATGCGTCTCATAGTGTTTTCGGTGATAGCGAACATCAGCCTGCTGTATTTCCTGCAGGTAAAGCGAAGCTTCGGAAAAAGGGAAGGCGTCCTGCTGATTTTGGGGTATATTGCGTTTGTCGCCCTGTTCGTTTACGGGCAAACAGCGCTGATTTGAGGCTGGTATGGAATGACCGACGTTTTAACCGCGTTCTTTTTCCTCGCATTGGTGATTTTTTCGGGTTTTTTTGCCCAGGCGTTTTTCCGGCGGACCGGCATTTCGGACTTTCTCCTGCTCATGGCAATCGGCCTTCTGCTCGGCCCCGTGCTCCATTTTTTTGACAATGCGACAGTAATCTTTTTGAGGGGCATTGCGCCGTTTTTCGCCTCTCTCGCGCTGATTTTCATGCTGTTTGAAGGCGGCATGGGCCTCAACTTCAGGCAGGTTCTGCGCGAAATAGGCAGGGCGACGCTTTTCACTTTCCTTGTTTTCGTTTTCACGCTTTTTTTGGTCGCCGGCATACTGTCGGCTTTCGGCTGGCCTCTGCTTGTGAGCCTTCTGGTTGGCGCGGTGCTCGGGGGAACGAGCGCGGAAATAATAATTCCGATGCTGAAGGGCCTGCGCGCATCCAATGAAACAAAGACTATGATTTTTCTGGAGTCCACTATAAACGACGCATTCTGCCTTGTTTCGGCGATAGCCATACTGGAGATAATGGTTTCAAGGAGCCTTGACGTGCAGGGCATATTCCAGGGAATACTTGCGGCTTTCGCGGTTGCCGCGTTTCTCGGCGCCTATGCAGGCATTTTTTGGCTGAAAATACTGCGCGACCACAGGGAAACAGTGAAACCATACCAGTATCTGCTGACAATTTCAGTTCTTTTCGTCCTCTATTTCTTTGCAGAATACGCCAAGGGCAACGGCCCGATAGCGGTTTTGGTTTTTGGCCTGATTCTCGGCAATTCCAGGGAAATAACCGCCGCATTGGGCATGAAGGAAACAGTGATTGATGCCAACATAAAGCTTTTCCAGTCCGAAATAGCGTTTTTCATCAAAACGTTTTTTTTCGTCTACCTTGGAATAATAATCGACCCCGGCGAGTTTACGCCGCTTTTGATTGCCCTCGGCGTTTCAATCGTCGTGTTCCTGGTGCTGGCGAGGGTTGCCGCGACAGAGGTTGTTGCCCGGTTCAACAGGGAACTGCAGGCGGACAAGACTGCGATAGTGTCGCTGATGGCGCGCGGCCTCGCCACTGCCGTGCTGGCAACATACGTAGTTTCCGCCGGAGTCGATTTGGGGGAATTCGGCCCTGCCATAATCCGCCTGACTTTCATCGCAATAATCCTGACAAATGTCGTCGCGATGGCCGGGGTGTTTTACCTGAATTCGCGCCAGAAATCCGGGGTTCCCGTGAATGCAGACAGCAAAAACGGGCTTGTTTCGGAAGTGATTGTAGGGCCTGGCCGGACGGCAAAGGAAATGCAGTTGGAGCCGCTTTAACCAGAAAATTTTAATCCTGGAACCACTATTAGATATTGCCCGGAGAGATTCGCATGGTTGATGTCATAACTTCGTTCCTTTTCATTTCGATAATAATCCTTTCGGGTTTTTTCGGGCAGATAATTTTCAAACGGACCAGGGTATCGGATTTCATACTGCTTTTGGCAATAGGGCTGCTTGCGGGCCCGGTGCTGAACATTTTTGACCAGGCAACAATATCCTTCCTTCGCGACATCACGCCGTTTTTCGCATCCCTGGCGCTCATAATAATGCTTTTTGAGGGCGGCCTTCACCTGAATTTCCAGAATGTCCTCAGGGAAATAAGCCGGGCAACCCTTTTCACCATCATGACGTTTGTCATCACGCTCCTGTTTGTCGCGGCATTCTTTTTCGTCCTTGGCTGGCCCATACTTGTGGGCCTGCTTGTCGGCGCGATAATAGGCGGCACATGCTCCACGATAATCGTGCCAATAGTGAAAAAAACCACTGCAAGGGACGAAACAAAGACAATGCTGGCTCTTGAATCAACCATAACGGATGCTCTGTGCGTGATTGCCGCGATAACGATTATCCAGATAATTGTGTCAAAGAGCATTGATTTCCAGGTGGTCATGCAGTCTATTCTCGGGGCGTTCGCGATAGCCGGCTTTGTCGGCGCCGTATCCGGCATAGCATGGCTGAAAATACTGCGCGATTTCAATGGCAGCATAAAGGAATACCAGTACCTGCTGACAATCGCAACCCTTTTCGCCATTTACGTTGTCGTTGAATACGCCAAGGGAAACGGCGCGGTCGCGGCGCTGGTCTTCGGCATGGTCCTCGGCAATTCAAAGGAAATAATGGGCTTCCTCAAAATGCGGGAAATCGAAATCGACGCCAACATAAAGCTTTTCCAGTCCGAAATAGCGTTTTTCGTTAAAACGTTCTTTTTCATCTATCTCGGCATAATAACCGACCTGAACTCATTCACGGTATTTTCCCTGCTGGCTGCGGCATTCCTTGTCGTGCTCATCGGCTCGGCAAGGCTCATTGCGGCGAAGGTTCTGATCTTTTTGAACAGGCAGCTGGAAGCCGACAAAACCGTGATAGTGTCGCTGATGGCGCGCGGCCTCGCCGCCGCGGTGCTGGCGACATATCCGCTTTCAATCGGCGTTGATGTCAACGGCCATGCACAGGAAATAAGCCAGCTTGTTTTCCTGATAATAATTTTCACCAATATCACGACGAGCGCGGGCGTTTTCTATTCGCACCAGTCCATGCCCGAACAGGCGGCAAGGGAAGAGGAAAAACGCGAAAAGCTCGTGGACAAAGTGGTGGTCGGGGGCACGAACGGGTCCGCCGGGCCGGGAAAAAGGCCAAAAACCAGACGGAACTAATATTATAAATGCTAACATTTAGCAACTATTTAGGTTTTCATGCCGGTCCGGAATGTCCAGAAAAGCGGCAACATGTTCTATGTTTACCTGCCCACGGCGTGGTGCAGGAAGCATGGCGTGGGGGCTTCATCCAAAATAGCCGCCGAGGAATCGGCCGACGGCTCGCTGATCATCAGTTCTGGCGCCGCGGAACGGCCTTCACGCAGCATCTCAATAAACCTGGAAAAATGCAGCATCGGCGCGCTTGAAAAGCTCGTCATGGCCTGCTATGTCAACCCCGCGAAATCTTTCAGGATACGAATCAGGAATCCGCCGAAGCTTGAAGGCCTGCTTTCAAAAAAAGGGCTTTTCGGCATAGAGCTCATTGAAATCGGAAAAAATTCGGTTTCATGCGAGTCGACAATAACCATTGAAAGCCCGCTTGCAACGCTCCGCACAATGGTGCAGCGCATAAGGACGATGGTTTTGGTTATGACCGGAGGCTTCGACCGGAACATAATCGAAAAGCACGAGGAGGAAATCGACAGGAAAAAGGTGCTGATAGAAAAGGCGATAATTTCCTCGCTTTCCGACAGCCAGCAGCAGAAAATAAGGGCCATTGACCTGCATTATATTTCACGCGTTTCCAAAAATCTTGAAAGCGCCGCCGACCACATAATCCTGCTTGAAAAATCCGACAGGAAATACCTTGGGCAGCTGCTGCCGGTCATAGACTGCCTGAAAGGAATGTTTGAGGAAACCGGGAGCGAAAAAACCGGCCTGAACGTCGAGCGCGCCGCACAATTCATAGACCTTGTGGATGGCCTGCC
The DNA here is from genome assembly GCA_016205145.1 of Candidatus Diapherotrites archaeon. Classification (NCBI taxonomy): domain Archaea; kingdom Nanobdellati; phylum Candidatus Iainarchaeota; class Candidatus Iainarchaeia; order Candidatus Iainarchaeales; family Candidatus Iainarchaeaceae; genus Candidatus Iainarchaeum; species Candidatus Iainarchaeum sp. The sequence continues at coordinate 25,713 of JACQJH010000002.1, read as the reverse complement.
GGAAATCCACGCGACCGGCATGAAGGGCCACGGCAAGGCGAGGATAAAAAGCCATCTGCTCGGCGTTGCCGAGGACCTTGTGGACTGGGCAGTGACAAAAACCCTTCAAAAAGACTGAGGTCACTTGCCGGGTTTTGCCGCCGACCTCAATGAGGCGACCTGCACCGCCATAGACAGCCTTCCGATAAAAAATCCCGCAAGGAAAGCTATTGCCAATGCGAACAACTGCAAATAAAAAGCGTAGTCGGATGCCATAGATATGATCTGCTGTGCAACCGGTAAAAAACCTTTCCCCGGCTTTTGGAGTCACCTGAAAAAAACGCTTGCGGCAAGGAACAATGACATGAGCACGAGCATTGCCGAACACAGGCCCGCAACAAGGTTTGACTTCCATGAATTGGCATACGGGCCCATGAGTTTCCTGTCATTGACAAGCAACAGCATCAGGATCAGGACTGCCGGCAGAAGCAGCCCGTTCATTGCCTGCGATGCCACCATGAGCGGTATCAACGGTATGCCCGGCAGCATAATGACAAGCGCGCTAACCGCGATGGTCGCAGTGAAAGCCGTGTAAAAATACGGTGCCTCGGAAAACTTCTTGTCGACGCCGTGCTCCCAGCCGAAAGCCTCCGACAGGTAGAATGCCGTGGCGAGAGGCAGAATCGCAGCGGCAAAAAGCGAGGCGGAAAGCAGTCCGAAAGCAAAAAGCCTTGAAGCGTATTCCCCTGCAACAGGCGCAAGGGCCATGGCCGCATCCTCCGCTGTTTCAACCCTCATGCCGTTGGAGTGCAGGACGACTGCAGTAACCATTATGATGAAAAATGCGATTATGAGCGTGATAATGCTGCCCGCCACGACGTCAATCTTCGTGTACTTCAGGTCCTCCTTCCTGATTCCCTTTTCGACAATCGCAGCCATGATGTAAAACTGCATCCACGGCGCAATCGTTGTGCCGACGAGCGCGGTAAGCATGAGCAGGAAATCCATGTCAAACCGCATTTGCGGCTGGAAAAGCGTCGGCACTATGGCATTCCAGTCCGGCTTTGCAGTCAGGCCGACCACGACATATGTCAGGTAAAAAACGGTTGCAAGCAGGAACGCCTTTTCAACCGACTTGTAAGTGCCTTTGGTTATGAGAATCCAGACGAAAATCGCGGCAAGCGGAACGGCGACATACTTGCTCACACCGAAAATTTCCGCGGACGCGCTGATGCCAGCAAACTGTGCAATGGTATTAGCAATGTTCGTGAGCACAAGGCCGAGCATAAGGAAAAAAGTCAGCTTGAGGCCGAACTGCTCCCGTATAAGGTCGCCGAGGCCCTTTCCCGTGACAATCGCAAGCCTGGCGCTCATTTCCTGGATTATAATCAGTATAACCGCAATCGGAATAAGCGTCCACATGAATGAAAAGCCGAAGTTTGCGCCGGCAACCGAATAGGTTGCAATGCCGGGCGCGTCGTTGTCGACAGCGGCAGTGATTATGCCGGGGCCGACAATCGCCAACAGCAACGCAATCTTTTTCCAGTCAAATCCGGGCATGATGCCACCAAAAAAAGCCTTCAGCCGACAAAAAAAATCATCCGACGTGGACGTGAGTATAACGCCTTTTTTTCAGGCTTGCGGGCACGATTTCCTCGAAGACATCGTCAATCGCTATCGCGCCGACAAGCCGGTTCTGGTCGTCAACTACAGGCAGGGACAAGAGGTCGTACTTGTTGATTATCTTTGTTATGTTCTCGACCGGCGTCGAAGTTTTGACGCGATAGGCGCGCTTTCCCATGAAATCGCCAAGTTTCCTGTCAGGGTCGGCTATTATCAGGCGCCTCAGCGAGGTTATCCCGCAAAGCCTGTTGTTCTTGTCCACAACATAAATGTAATATGCCCTGTCAAGGCCCCTCATTTTCGTTCTAAGCACTGAAATGGCCTTTTTCGCAGTCAAATCCTTGTCAAGGGACAGCACATTCGGGTTCATGAGCGAACCCGCGGCCTCATCCGGAAAAGAGAGCAGGCCCAAAAGCTTTGCGGCTTCTTCCGGGGCCATTGACTTGAGGATTTTCAGAACTGTTTCATGCGGAAAAAGGCTCAGCACATCAACAGCCTCATCCGGCTCCATTTTTTTGAGAATTTGCGCGATTCTCGCCTGGGTCAGGGACTTGAACAGCGACTTTGCAACGTCCGGCGCGGCTTCGGCAAGCGTATCGGCGGCCTGCTCGTCCTTTATGGCCTTGAAAACGATTGCGCGCTCGCTGTGCGACATCTCTTCGAGCAGATCAGCAAGGTCCGCGGGATGCACTTCGTTGAGCTTTGTGCCCTCGACATTCACCTTTATGTTTGAAACCGAACTCAATTCAAGCGGCGCGACATGCTTCCACGGAATCAAAAAATCGCCAATGATTTTTCCGCCGAAAATGCGCGGAAAAGCCTTTATGCCGAGCCTGCGAAGAAAACCCGCCGCCCCCACATCAACGCTTATTATCTCGAGCCGGTCGCCGGACTTTGACAGCAAAACGTCATTGACCTTCAGGATTTTCACGCCGTTCACGTCGATTATCTGGCGGTCCATCACAACCTCATTGACAAGAAGGTCGGTTTCGGCGACATCCCCGAATTCCACGCCGTCCTTTTCGGCCTCAAGGAAAACCTGCCGTTCAACGCTTTCAACGAATTTCCATGGAATCTTTTTCCTTGAACCGTTTGATTTCACGACCAGCGCTACAATGGGCGCGGTCAGCTCGCCGTCAACCATGACCAGGTCTTTAAGCGTGCCAATGGCCCTTCCCTTGGAGTCGCTGACGGCCTTGCCGGCAAGCTGGCTGAAATAAACGGCTTTGGACAACACGCAAACCTAAAAGAATACGATTAACCCCTATTATAAATTTTTGGCTTCACGGGCATTGCCATCGGCCTGTGCGAATTTTTTGGCGAGCCCGCAGAAAAACGAGTGGATGCGCAGGTCGCCTGAAAGCTCCGGGTGGAATGCCAATGCAATCATTTTGCCCTGCCTCACGCCGGCAGGCTTTCCTTCAAGCGTTGCAAACGCCTCCGCCCTGCCGGAAATGCCTTCGACCGCGGGCGCGCGGATGAACACGCCTGGAAAATCCGGCTTTCCTATTTCCGGAACCCGAACTTTCGCTTCAAAGCTGTCGGCCTGCCTGCCGAAAGCGTTCCTGTTGACCTTGAAATCCATCAGGCCAAGCAATGCCTGGCCGGTCTTTTGCGTTTGCGAATCCCCCTCTTTCGCCAAAAGGATTGCGCCGGCGCACGTGCCGAGCAACGGCATTCCATTCAAAGCCATTTCCTTCAATCTGGCATGCATTCCGCCTGCGAGCATGAGCTTGTTGATTGTGGTCGACTCGCCGCCCGGAATGATTGCGCCGGAAATGCCTTCAAGATCCGAAACGTTTCTGGCCCAGATTGCGTTTGAATTGCAGGCGTTCAGGCAATCGATGTGCTCTTCGACCGCGCCCTGCACGCCGATGACGGCAATTTTAGGTTCCGGCACAAAATCACTTTCCAAAAAGCCAATAGGTTCCTGCGGGCAAAAAACCAAAAAAGCCCGGAAAAACGTTCAGGTGCTCCTGTCCTGCATTCTCAGGCCAAGCCGCGAAATTTCCTCGCCTTTCATGGCCTCGCCCAATCCGCGGGACGCGTCGGCAACCTTTTTTGCGTCAGAAAAGTTGAGGGTTGCCGCGACAATCGCCTTGGCAAATTTTTCCGGGTCCGAGGACTTGAAGATTCCGCTGCCGACAAAAATGCCGTCAGCCTTCAACTGCATCATGAGGCTCGCGTCAGCCGGCGTTGCAATGCCGCCGGCCGCAAAATTCACGACGGGCAGCCTGCCAAGCTTTTTCGTTTCCTTCACAAGCTCAACCGGAACGCGCAGTTCCTTCGCCTTCCTTTTGAGTTCCGCACCGGACAATTCTTTCAGTTCCGCGATTTCCCGGTTCACAAGCTTCAAATGCCGTACTGCCTCCACTACATTTCCGGTTCCAGGCTCGCCTTTGGTGCGAATCATTGACGCGCCCTCGTCAATGCGCCTCAAAGCCTCACCAATGTTGCGGCAGCCGCACACGAATGGAACACCAAACTTTTTCTTGTCAATATGGCTTTCCTCGTCCGCCGGCGTGAGGACTTCGCTTTCGTCAACCATGTCGACGCCAAGCGATTCCAAAACCTGCGCTTCGGCAAAATGCCCGATCCTGCACTTCGCCATGACCGGAATTGTCACGGCGGAAATTATTTCGGCGACCTTTTCAGGGGAAGCCATTCTCGCAACCCCGCCCTTTGCCCGGATGTCAGCAGGAACCGCTTCCAACGCCATCACTGCAACCGCGCCGGCTTTTTCCGCGATTTCCGCCTGCGCTCCAGTTGTAACATCCATTATAACGCCGCCCTTGCACATCCTTGCAAAGCCGCGTTTCAGGCGCTCAGTGCCCTTCTGCAAAACGATTTTTTCAGACAATTCCATCCAAAAACACCACAGGCCAGGAGACATGCAAAACAAAGGGCATGCACTGGCAGTTCCGAAGATATTTCAGCTATAATTACAAGATTTCAGTTATAATTGGTGGCGTCGGCAAAAATTAAAACATTATTGTATACCCTTGTTGCATGGACAAGGCAAGGGCTTTCGCGCCGGCAACGATTGCAAACGCCGGCCCGGGCTTCGACGTTTTCGGCTTATGCCTTGAAAGGCCCGGCGACTTTGTCGAGGCAAAACGCACAAGCGAAAAAGGCGTCCGCATCTCAGCCATCAAAGGCGACAATGGCAGGCTTGCGAAAGACGTGAACAGGAATACTGCCGGCATTGCCGCAAGGCTTGTCCTCGAACAGCTCGGCTTGAATGATGTTGGCATTGAAATTTCGCTTGAAAAAAACATGCCTTTGGGCAGCGGCCTCGGAAGTTCCGGCGCATCAGCCGTGGCGGCGGCAGTAGCGGTCAACGCGCTGTTCGGCAACAAACTCAAACGCGAGGAAATGGTTTTTGCCTGCGCGAAAGCGGAAGAAGCTGTTTCCGGTTTCCACGCAGACAATGTCGCGCCCTCGCTTCTCGGCGGATTTGTCTTGGTGAAAAGCTATTCCCCGCTTTCCGCAGTGAAAATCGGCTGCCTTGAAAACGCGTTCTTTTCGGTTGCCACGCCTGACTTCGAGCTGCCGACAAAAAAAGCGAGGGCTGTCTTGCCGAAAGAGATTCCATTGAACGAGGCGATTTCCAATTGGGCGAACACCGCCTTGATGGTGCACGCGCTTCACACGCAAAACATTAATCTTTTCGGCGAGGCAGTCAATGATGCGGTAGTCGAACCGCGCCGCGCTTCCCTCATTCCAGGCTTTTACGACGTGAAAAAATCCGCGCTTGAAGCGGGCGCGCTTGGTTGCAGCATTTCAGGGGCGGGGCCAAGCGTTTTCTGCGTTGCGGAAAACAAGGCGGTTGCGGAACGCGCGGCGAAGGCCATGCAAGAGGCGTTTTACAAAAACGGCATGGAAAGCGGCGCGGTTGTTTCAAAGATGAATGCGAAGGGCGCGGCGGTTTTATGAGCCAACAGCCCGGGCGTGTGCCGTTGCGGCAAATAAGCGAAATACACCTTCTGGTCCACCCCGAATATCATGTCGGCACCGCATGGAATCTCACCAACGAACCAACAACACTTGAAAATTCCCACCAGGACTGGCTTGGCGTGCTGGCGCGGGAAGACAGGCGCGCATTAAGGCGGGTGAAGCGCGGATGGTCGGCAATAAACGCCCTTTGGGGGCGGCGCATAATGCGGATAAGGGAAAATCATGCCGCCATGCTTGTGATTCTGCCGTTTGAATACATTCCGGGAAGCGATGCGCAAAAAAGGTCTTCAAGGCTCCTCGAATTTGCAAAGGCCCAGCTTGGCGACAGGCTCGTTGTTTTGCCTGCAGGCATCCAGCTTAACCCGCGGCATGTAAAGGAAGCGTTGCAGAAGAACGGCTTCGGCTTCGATTCAAAGGATCTCCGAATCATGGCCTTCGGGGAAACCGAAGAGGTTTGCGTGCCAAGGAATTTGGAACACCTTGTTCACGGCCTTGGCCTGCCAATTGAACATGCGCGCATTGAAAGCGGCCTTTCCACGTCTGAAAATGTCGCAGGCGCGGGAGGCTATTATCACCGGCAAGCCGGAAAGGGCAGGCAACAGAGAAACCGCCGTGACAGTTCCGCCCGCAACCGACAAGAGCCACGGTGAAATGATAGGTTTAAGTTTTTTTAATGCCAATCTTTCTGGGTGCGAAACTGATGGAAATGGTCCTCAAATGCTTTGACTGCGGAAAGGAATATCCCGCAACGGAAGAAAGGTGCGAATGCGACTGCAAGGGATTGCTTGACGTTGTGCACGACCTGGAAGCCGCAAAAGAGGTTGTTTCAAGGGAACTGTTTGAAAAGCGCGTCGGCAGCAAGGCATATCCTTACGGTTCGGGCGTCTGGCGCTACAAGGAAATAATCCACCCGCTCATTCCCGACGACAAGGTCATTTCCATTCTTGAAGGCAACACAAGCATTCATTTCGGCGAACAGGTGAGGCATTACGTCGGCCTCAAAAATTTTTTCCTGAAAGCGCAGGGAGAAAACCCGACCGGCAGTTTCAAGGACAACGGCATGACCGTCGCGGTATCGCATGCAAACTTTTTGGGCATAAAGGCGATTGCGTGCGCGTCAACAGGCAACACTTCGGCTTCATTGGCGGCGTATGCCGCGGCGGAAAGCCTCAAAGGCGTCATTTTCGTGCCCAAAGGCAACATTGCGTACGGCAAACTGTCGCAGGCCCTCGCTTACGGCATCAAAACCGTGCAGATCGACGGCAATTTCGACGAAGCGCTTAACTTCCTGCTGGAAAACGCAAAAGAACTCGGCCTTTACGTCGTCAATTCCATAAACCCTTACCGCATAGAAGGCCAGAAATCAATTGCCTTCGAGCTTTGCCAGCAGATGAACTGGGAAATTCCTGACTGGGTTGTGGTTCCAGGCGGAAACCTCGGCAATTCTTCCGCAATCGGCAAGGGATTCCGCGAACTCGAAGAATTGGGCCTGACAGCCAAAGTGCCAAGGCTTGCGGTAGTGCAGGCGCACGGCTCGAACCCGTTTTACAGGCTCTGGTCGGAAAACGGCGAAAACCTCACGCCCATAAAAGACCCGAAAACAATTGCGACCGCAATCAAAATCGGCAACCCCGTTTCGTGGAAAAAATCCTTGCGCGAAGTCAGGCACAGCAAAGGCGTTGTAGAAGAGGTGTCCGACCAGGAAATCATGGATGCAAAGGCAATGGTTGACGCAACCGGAATCGGCTGCGAACCCGCTTCCGCCTGCTCTGTTGCGGGCGCGAAAAAACTGGTCGAAAAGGGAATCATAAAGCCCGATGAAATTGTTGTCGGCATACTCACGGGCAACCTTTTGAAGGATCCGGATGCGACAGTCAACTATCATCTGGGCCAGCTTGAAGGCATAAAGCCAAGGTTCCCGAACAAGCCGGTTTCAGCGAAGCCCGACATAAAAGACGTGCAAAAAGCGATCGGGTTTGCCAAAGAATTGGTGCAAACCGCCTGACCAAAACCGGCAGAAATTTCGCTTCGTCAATAGACGAAATTGTGGATGGTCACAACATTTTTATTGACGTTTTACGCATATATTGCATCGGATGGCCTCAAGCCTGAAAAGAACCTTGTTACCTTGTTTCGTTCTTTTCTTTCTTTTCTTGGCCTTTGCCGTGCCAAACCCGGTGGTTGCACAGGGACAGGAACCGGATTTTCCGGATGCAAATCCGAATCAGGATACGCTTACTGGCGCAGGTTTTGCCTTGCGCCAGGAATCAGGCGGCCCGGGGCCGAATGAAAACATTGAAGGCGCAAACGGATTCATTGTCGAATTCTACGAGGCGCCGCTGGCAGTGAAGTATGCGGAACTGAAGGAAGCGAACGAAAACGCCGAAGAGCTTTTTGCCAATGCGACCGCGTCGGAAAATCCGGAAATTTTTAACGCCGCAAGCGCCAGGACAACCGATATCGGGGCGGAACTCAGACTGCACGCGCAAAAAATCGAATCCCAGCACGAACAGGCAAAAACGGGCATTTTGAACGCGTTAAGCAAAAACAGCGAAACCCCAAAAACCCTGGCGGAAATCAGCGCGCAAAGCACCCTTGGCACGCCGACGCTCGCAATTTTAGGCGAATACTCGAAAACATTCAACGGCATCGCACTGGACATTTCACAAGAGGACGCGGAAAAAATTCTGGATTTGCCCGGAGTGAAATCTGTCACGCCGAACACGAAAAGCCAGATGCAGCTTTTTCAAACCATTCCAATAATCAACGCGGATGACGTTTGGGCACTTGACATTGATGGCGGGCAATGCGCGTCCAGCGGAAAGGAATGCATTACGGGAAAAGGCGTGAAGGTCGGAATAATGGACACGGGCATCGATTACACGCACGACGATTTCGGGAACTGCACGACCCAGCAGTTTACGGACGGCTTGTGCGCAAAGGTCGCTGGCGGATACGATTTTGTTAACGAGGATAACGACCCGATGGATGACCAGGGGCATGGAACGCTGGTCGCATCTGTTGTCGCCGGAAACGGGGGATACGAAAGCTATGACTTAAATGGTGTCGCGCGCGACGCAACACTTTACGCGCTAAAGGTCGGGAACAGCCAGGGCAGCGCATATTTGAGCGATGTCATAGAAGCCCTTGACTGGGCGCTTGACCCGGACAATGACGGAAACTTCGATGACCATTTGGACGTGGTAAATTATAGTTTCGGGGGCAATGGAAACCCCGATGACACGCAAAACCAGGCATTCGATAATATAGTCAGGGCAGGAGTTGTAGCGGTTGTTTCAGCAGGAAATGCCGGGTCTTCCCCTGAATCAATGACAAGCCCAGGGATGGGTCGAAAGATCATTTCAGCCGGCGCAACATGGAAAGACGATGAAATTGCGTCGTTTTCATCAAGGGGGCCCGTGAAATGGATTGACTCGAATGGCTACGATCAATATCTTGTCAAACCTGACGTTGTGGCAGTAGGCGTGAATATTTGTGTGGCAAAATGGTCGGGTGACGGGGGGCCATATAATTGTATTCCTTATTTTAACGACGGCAAACATAGTTCCTTCAGCGGCACAAGCGCTTCAGCGCCCGTTGTAGCGGGTGCCGCCGCACTTTTAAAACAAAAATACCCTGGCTGGTCGCCGGATGAAATTAAAATGGCGCTGCAGAATACCGCCGTTGACATCGGCGAACCGATGAACACTCAGGGCCACGGAAGAATTGACGTTCTTGCTGCGGCATCGCTGAGCGGAGCGCCCCCGATCGCGGAAATACATTCGTTTCAGCCATTGAATGACACGACTGCAAACATTCTTGGCACGGCGACAGGCGACAATTTCAGCGGGTACACGCTTTACTACCACTTAAACGAAACAGATCCGTGGCAGACAATCTGCAACGGCTCAAGCCAGGTTCCGGAGGAAGGCCTGCTCTGCACGTTCGATTTTGACGCGGCGAATACAGTAAACGGCGATTATGGCTTGAAATTGGTCGTAAACGCAAATGGGCAACAGACAACCGAATACGGCGGCTTCACTGTGAACAACATCAAAACAACAAGCCCGCTGAACAACGACATTTTCAGGGCGGGCGATGTTATTGACATAAACGGCAGTGTTCTCGGAAATTTCAACGGCTACACGATAGAATTCGCGGCAAGCCCCGATTTCAATTTCGCCACGGACCCGAATGCCACGTGGTCCAATTCAGGCATTTCGCTTGCAAACAATGGCCTGCAGCCTGTTGAAAATGGCACGTTGGCGACTTGGGACACTTCGGGCCTTTCAGGATGGTACGACATGAAAATCACGCTTGAAAGGCCACAGGGAAACGTCGACGAAAACATTTTCCACGTTTATCTGGACCCGACACTGAAAAAAGGATGGCCTGTCAAATACGGCTGGTATTATTATGCGCCTTGGGACGTGTACATTGTCGGCGGCTTGTTCGAACCGGTTGTTGCGGATTTGACGAATGACGGAAACAAGGAAATAATCACTGCTTATGTCGATAATGCTCAAATTCTAGCATTCAAAAATGATGGTTCCTTGTTGTGGTCGGGATATGTTTACGATTACCCGCAGACAATCCCGACAATAGGCGACATTGATGGGGACGGAAACAAGGAAATCGTGGTTGCCTCAAACAGCTATCTGTCCGTACTTAATAATGTAGGTGACCTTAAATTTTGGCAGTCTTCAGGCAATTATTACATCCCATTGCCTACAGATTATAAATATACGATAACGCTTGCCGATCTTGACAATGACGGCGCGGACGAGATAATAGTCAAGGGAAACTGGCCTGAAGGAAATGTAGGCGTTGGTGGAACAGAACAGATGCTTGTCATAGACGGCAATGGCACGATTCGCGCGTCATGGGATTTGCCGCAGAACCCTTTTGCGGGCAACGTCGCAAAAATCCAATCTTATCCTGCGGTCGGAAACTTTGATGATGATCCTGAACTGGAAATAGTTTCGGCACAGCAAACCGGCGACAGCGAATACTCTGATTCGGGCGCCATTTACGTTTACAACATGGACGGCTCGGTCGTGGACGGTTGGCCTGTCAGCATACCAAGCGCAATATTCGCATCGCCATCAGTTGGAGATATTGATAATGACGGCAATTTGGAAATAGTTGTCGGTGCGATGGGCAGAAACGCGGGCGAATGGTACAATTACAGTACAGATTATGGCGGCATATACGCTTTCGATGCAAACGGAAGCCTTGTTCCGGGCTGGCCCGTGCTGAAAGGATTGTCCTTTGAGGCAACCCCCGCGTTGGGGGACATTGACCATGATGGTTTCCTGGAAATCGCCGCAACAAGCAATTATAATTATTATGCGGGGCAGCCGAAAACGCATTTGCTGCGCGCAAACGGCGAAACGGTTTCAGGCTGGCCGCAGGAAATCAACTGGAACGCAAATTACGGCGTGATAATGGCGGACATTGATTCCGACAATGCGCCTGAAATACTGGTTTCAGCGGGCAATGCGTTCCAGCCCAACAAGGAAAGCCACGGCGGAATTTACGCGTGGAACACGGACGGAAGCAGTGTGAACGGATTTCCCAAAGGCATTGAGGGCCAAAAACATCCGGTCGGCACGTATCCTGAAAAATCCATAAGGTACAGCCCCGCACCGATTGTCGACGACATTGACAATGACGGAAAAGTCGAGCTTATCGCAGGATACAAGGACGACTACGATTTTTTCAACCAGGAATCCAAGCACCGCGGCTCAATCTATGCCTGGGACCTTGACGGCGACTACAACGCGGCGAACATGCCTTGGCCAATGTTCGGCCATGACACAGGGCATACTGGCAGATATGTTGCGCCGCCAAAGCCGCCGCCAAGCGTTGAAAGGGGCTTTGAGCATATTGCTGGAAGCCCGAATTTTTCGCTCAGCTTTTCGGTGGGCGGTTCCATGCCGCAGGTGTCGAGCCAGAGCTTTTTGCTCGCGCCGTTCAGCGTTGTACTGCAAACGTTCAGGGGCGTTTACAGCGGATGGGAAAACGCCGCCTATTCTTATAAAAAGCCGATTTTTGTCTCTGTGAAATCGGAAGCCTTGGACGCAAACTACACCTTTTCGGACTTGAGCGAAACCACGATGCAAGAGGAGATAACGCTTGACACGCAAAGCCTTGTGGCGGCGGGAAAGATGCAGACGGGCTGCGACGATTTGCGCGTGTACGACGAAAACCTGCACATCGAGCTTGACAGGCAAGTTGCCGGATGCAATACCGCAAGCACAAAAGTCGTGGTGCAATTGAAGTCCGCATGGCAGGCAAACACCAATTACGACGGCGTGCTCGCAATCTATTACGGCAATCCCTCGGCTTCAAGCCCGCCGTCCGACATGCGAAAAATTTACTCGTACTGGCTTGACTTCGAGGACGCCTACGTAAGCGACTGGACTCTGGGCGACGGCTCCATAACCGCGATCCAGAAAATTTCCGGCGCGTATTCCGCAAATTTGCAGAACTCGTCAAATGCGTACAAGCAAAGCATTCCAAGCATGCCTGACGGCAAACGGCACAGGTATTCTTACGCCATCCAGGCTGACGGCATTTCCAACGGCTCGCTTGTCGACCTAATGGGCGCAAGCGATACCGCGCTGTGCATGAGATGCCTTGGAATAGGCGACAACAAATTTTTGGCTAATACCGGCGGGAATTGGGCGAACATGAATGACGGCGGAAACATGCCAAGCGCAAACACGAACTACCTTGCTGCAATGGATTATGCGAACGGCGGGACAAGCATGAATTATTTCATCTGGAACGAGACAGGAACAAGCCTTTTGGCTTCGCTGTTGAACCAAACCGTTTCCGCGAAAACAATCGCGAGGATAGGGGCAAGGGGCTACAACGGAAGCGGCAACGCATACTTCGACAATTTCAGGGCCCAGCCGGCGGTGTACGATCTGCCGGTTGTTTCAGTGGGGGAAGAGCAGGCAAAAACATGAGAATGCTTATGAATGATTTATTGGCTTTTATGGAGGCATGAAAAATGAAGCAAATTGTCTGGATTGGAATACTGTTCCTGGCGCTCTTGCTGCCGGTGAACGCATCAAACTCGTCCATTCCGTTCAACGGAAGGCTTTTGGACGTTCTCGGAAACCCGGTTTCGGGAAGCCATTCCGTAGCATTTTCAATCTATTCCCAGCCATCCGCAGGCTCATTGCTGTGGCGTGAAACCCAGACAATCAGCGTGAGCGACGGATATTTTTCCGCAATGCTCGGCGACGCGAATTCGCTCAAGGCAATCGATTTTTCGCAGGAACACTGGCTCGGAATATCCATTGACAACGACGCGGAAATGTCTCCAAGGACAAAAACGCCTTCAAGCCTCAGTGCAATCAGCGCGGCAAGCCTCAACGACACGGATGTCAGGCTATACCGTTCCGCGCCGAACACCCTGAAAACCGAGGGCAGCATTTTTGCGGCAGATTCCCTGGCAACCGATGGCCTGATATACGGCGCAGGACTTCGGTTCAATGTTCCCGCCGCAACGAATGCGGGATTTGAATTTTACAATACTAATTTATCCGCATTGAAATGGGGGTTTGCCTACAATTCGGCGTCTGATGCGCTTAACATCCACCATTATACCGACGCGGGCGCGTATGATGGCGTGAAAATGGCTTTGACTTCCGCGGGACAGCTCCAGCTTCCAACGGCAAGCACGGCCGCAGGACTGCTCTTCGGCACGGACACAAAACTCTATCGCTCGGCGGCGAACACGCTGAGAACCGACGGCAGCCTCTTTGTTAACGGCAACGTCGGAATCGGTTACACTCCCAAAGCCAAGCTCACGGTAGGCGGACAGATGTACATAGCCGAAGGAAACAGGTTCTGGTCTATAGGCACCGGACGCACCAACGGCCCGGGCGGAAATGCCACGGACACCGGCGCCATAGACAACAGCGGCTCATTCGCCATACGCGACACATGGAGGCAGACTGACGCACTGCGCATCAACACAAGCGGCAACGTCGGAATCGGTTACACTCCCAAAGCCAAGCTCACGATAGGCGGACAAATGTACATAGCCGAAGGAAGCAGGTTCTGGTCCATCGGTGCCGGACGAACCAATGGCCCCGGCGGCAATGCACCAGACACCGGCGCAGTCACCAACGACGGCTCATTCGCCATACGCGACACATGGAGGCAGACTGACACACTGCGCATCAACACAAGCGGCAACGTCGGAATCGGCACGGCAAACCCAACCCAAAAGCTTGAAATTTCAGGCGTGATGAAATTGACGCCGACCGACGCGCCGGGCACGTGCAATGCTGGCGCGGAAGGCAGTGTCTATGCAGACAACAGCCTCAACGAGCCATGCTACTGCAATGGCGCGAACTGGAAGCAGTTTGACGGCGGAGGAAACTGCTGAAAGCAAGCGGAATTTTCCTTCGGCAGGCCTATTCGGGCTTGAAAGCGGCCGGCCAAAAGTCAAGCACGGCATAGTTGAATGCCAAAACCGCCTTGCCTGAACGCTGAAAGTCGGGTTTAAAAAACAAACCCGCAATAATTCATTTACTTAAACAAGTTATTGGTGGTTGTTTGGGTAAAACCGTTCCACTTCTGACGGCAATTCTTTTTTTGGCTTTTTTTGCAGGCCCCGCCTTTGCAAGGGTAAACTATGTCGAGTTCGGCGGCGATGACTGGAGCGTAAGCTACCAGCGCGAACCCGGCGGCTGTTACGGTTACAATTGCTTTCATGGAGGCGGCTATGCGGCACAATACTACCCGGCTTATTATCCTGCGCCCCAGCCGGCAATGGTTGTTCCGGTCACAACGTACGTGCCGGCATACCGGTATGCGTACAACACTTACCTGCCATACGCTTACCCATACTATTACCCGTATTATGCGTTTTACTATTACACTTACCCCGCATACTACTATTATCCTTCTTACTACCCTTCAGCCGGTTACGCGGCAACAGTGTCAGTCGTGAACTGATTCGATTCCGACCAGCTTAATAGTCAAGGCCTTTTCTCGCCAGCACGCCCCTGTCGAAAGGGTGCTTGACTTTTCTTATTTCCGTGACCAGGTCAGCGGCAGCCTCGATTTTTGCCAGCTTTTTGTGGCTGCCGGTCAGGATGACTTCCGTGCCCGGCGCCTTTTTCGCAAGCTCTTCAAGCAACTGCTTTTCGGAAAGCAGGCCGAAAGAAACCGCGTAAAGCACTTCGTCCAAAACAACAAGGTCGAATTCGCCGGAAGAAATGTTTGCACAGGCTTCCTTCAACGCCAGCAATGCTTCCCGCTTATGCCCTTCAAGGTTGTCCTTGTGCCTTGAAAAAAACCAGTCGCCGGTGCCGAAGCGCTTCACAAAAAAATTGGGAAACTTCTGCAGCAATTCGACTTCACCGCTTGAATTCAGGCCGGGCTGTTTTTCAACGCCCGCCTTCAAGAACTGCACGAGCAAAACCCTTTTGCCGAGCGCAATCGCCCTGAGCGCGGTGCCCAACGCGGCAGTCGTCTTTCCTTTCCCGTTGCCCCAAAAAACCTGAACCAGGCCGAAACCGGAATTATTTTTTTCTTTCATCAGCATCCATCAGTGCAGATGGGTACAGCGCAACAGCGGTGTACCCGTCGTCGGACCCGGCGGACGAAATCGCCGAGCTACTTGCAAAGTCCCCAACCGCAATCCGGGCACGTCAGGCAGCCTTCCTTGAACTGCAAGGCATTGCTGCATTCGGGGCAGTCCTTGAGCTCGGCTTTGGAAAACGCAATGTCCTTCTGCTGTTTTCCGTGCCTTGAAATGTCCTCGAAAGTGAATTTTGGAATGGTCGTGTTGGGAATGAATTCGACTTTTTTCTTCGGAACGGCGATTGCCTCGACTGCCTTCATCTCAAGCTTCAAAGAGCCCTTTTCTTCGGGCACGGCGTTTGCGGTTTCATGCGATGGCTTGTGCGCCGGCTGGAGCGCAGGCGATTCCTTTTTTTCCGCCTTTTTTATCGGCGCGACAAGAACCTGGTCCATTATGGACGAGTCCCTGAAAACTGTGACATCCTTGCAGCCGAGCTTATAGGCAAGCAGATATGACATGCGCATGTCATCCACTGTTGCGTCGGCCGGAAAGTTGTTAGTCTTTGAAATCGAGGAATCGGTCCATTTCTGGAATGCCGCGAGCGCCCTGATGTGGTTTTCGGGCGAAACTTCCCTTGCCGTAACGAAGACTTCCTTCAAATGCTCCGGAATGTAGGGAATGTCATGCAGCATTCCGCCGTTTTCGGAAACCTGCTCCATGAGCTTTTCGTCGTAGAGGCCTTCCTTTTTCATCGCCTTTTCAAAGACCGGGTCCACATAGTAAAAGCTTCCGACCTTGACGTTTTTTTCAAAGACCAGGCTGAAAACCGGTTCCATGCCCGAACTGCAGCCGGCAATCATTGAAATGCTGCCGGTCGGCGCGATAATCGTGGTGTAACCGTTGCGGATGCCATCCGACTTGACTTTTTCTGAAACCTCGTTCCAGTCAAAGTGCCATTTGTCCTTTTCAACGCTGCCGCTGAACGGAAGCCTGCCTTCAGGGTAGAAGCTCTTGTTGAAATACGGCAGTGCGCCCCTTGACTTTGCAAGGGCAACGGATTCAAGCTTGGAATGATAGTTGACCGCTTCCATCAGCCGCTCCATGAAAGCCCTGCCGTCCTCGGAATCATATCTTATCGAGATTTCATACAGCAAATCGCCGAAGCCCATTACGCCCAATCCGATTTTCCGCGTGTTCAACGCCATTTCCTCGATCTGCGGCAAAGGCCAGTTGTTGATGTCAATGACGTTGTCCAAAAACCTTGTCGAAAGCCGGACAATGCCCGCCATTTCATCCCAGTCGAAGAAAACCTTGCCTTCCTCGTCCTCTTTTGCGAAGGCCCAGACATTCACGCTGCCGAGATTGCACGGCTCGTTAGGGTACAAGAGCACTTCGCCGCACGGGTTTGTCGTTACGATCGGTCCAAGATGCGCGAAAAACGGGTTGAACTCGTTGACGTGGTCGAAGAAAATCACGCCCGGCTCGGCCGACTCCCAAGCCTGGTAAACTATCATGTCGAAAAGCATTCTCGGATTGACGTGCCTCAGCACTTCACCCGTGCGCGGGTTGACAAGCGGATAAGGCTCGTTCCTCTCATAATAGCCCCAGAAATCCGGCATTATCAGCACGGAAATGTTGAAATTGCGCAAGGCCATGTTGCCCTTCTTTGCCACAATGAACTTTTCGACGTCGGGATGGTTGCTGTTCAGGATGCCCATGTTTGCACCGCGCCTTATGCCGCCCTGCTTTATGACTTCAGTCATTGTATCAAACAGGCGCATGAACGAAAGAGGCCCGGATGCAATTCCGGATGTCGTGGAAACGAAATCGCCTTCCGGCCTGAGCTTGGAAAAATTGTAGCCCATGCCGCCGCCGGACTTGAAGACAAGCGCGGTATTCTTCAGCGTCTCCATTATATCTTCAAGCGAATCCGGAACATCCAGGACAAAGCAGGCCGAACCCATGCCCAAAGGATTTCCAAAATTCGCGATTGCCGGAGTATTGGGCAAAAACTTTTTCAGAGTCATGAGATCGTAGAATTCCGAAATGTTTCCTTCGAACTTGTCGAAATAACCCGATTCAAGCAGTTTCAGGATTTCATGCCAGGGCAGAACCATCTTTTTCTCCATGTTAAGCCTGTCGAAAAGGCGCTTGAATCCCTCCAAATGAAACTGGTTGAGCTTGAACATGCCGACCGAAAATTTCCCGTCGTTTGCGGCGCAATCGAATTCTTCGGCTGGATGCGCTTTCTGCTTCGCGGTTTTGTCAAAAACCTTTTCGTCGTAAAGCATGTCCGGCAGGGCGACGTGCACGGCAACGCGCGTGAAAAGCTGTTTCGGGGCCTCGACAAGCTTGCCTTCCTCGCTTCTGCGCAGGTAGCGCGCCTTCAGAACCTTCAATGCATTCAGGTCGAAGCGCTTGTCAACCTCGTCGATCTCCTCCTTTTCGAGGACGACCATTTTTTCCTTCCTTATTTCGGCGCGCGCCTGCCTGTAAAGTATGAATGCCTTCGCGGTTTTGGCGTGCCCGGATGTCATGAGCACCTTTTCGACGCAGTCCTGCACCTGCTCGACATTCGGGGGGCTTTTCTCGTCAAATTTCGAGTTCAGTTCATCAATGACAAGATCGGCAAGCCTGTCTGCAAGGCCTCTGTCCTTCCCGCCGACGACCTGCGCGGCCTTCCAGATTGCAAGGACAATCTTCTTCTTGGAAAACTTGGCTATGTCACCGTTCCTTTTCCTGATTTCCGAGAACCCTGCCTGCGCCATGAAGACCCCCCGCTAAAAATAATGCAAAACAACAACAAACGGCTGAAAAATGCCGGCATACAATAGAGCCGCCCGGCATATAAAAACCTTTTTACACGAAACATAAAAAATCAGAAAACAAAATTTGAAAAAATAAAAATTTTGGATTCCGAATTAAAACCATGTGCCAAAAAATTTAACGTTAATTATGCTAATAAATTGTGCCAAAATAATTTGCTTTCCAAACGCATTTTTTATGCAAAAAAACCAAGTTTTCCGGCATCATTTTCCGAAGTGGTCATAGCCGCGTTTTTCCAGCAAAACCCGCTTTCCGCCGCGCTCCAGATAGACGTTTTTCCCTTCAATTATCCTGCCGACGACAACCGCGCCGATGCCTTCGACCGCTTTAAGGTTTTTTTCCGGCACGGTTGCAACCAGTTCATAGTCTTCGCCGCCGAAAAGCGCGAAATTCAAGGCATCCATGCCCAACGCCTTCGCCGCATTTTTCACTTCCATTGCAATCGGCACATTGTCCGCGAAAATGACGGCGCCGCAATTGCTTTCCTTGCAGATGTTTTTCACTTCGGATGCGAGGCCGTCGCTCACATCCTCCATTGCATTGACAAGAGGCGCGAGCAAAAGCGCCTTGCCGAGGTTAGCGTGCGGTTCGACGTGAAACTTTTTCACTTCATCAAAGCCGGGAACCTTTTTGAGGAAAAGATTCAGCCCGGCACAACTTCCGCCAAGGCTGCCGGAGGAAACAATATAATCGCCGGGCCTTGCGGAACTGCGAAGGCACGGTTTCGCATTGCCTTCCAGCTCGCCGAGCAAAAAAATGTCGATTACGACCTGCGTTCCGTGCGTGATATTTCCACCAATGACGAAAACGCCGTATTTTTTGCACGCCTCATTGATGCCATTGTAAAGGCGTTCAACAAACCCGGCTTCCGAATCCCGCCTGAGGCACAATCCCACCAAAACGAATTTCGGCTTCGCGCCCATCGAAGCGATGTCGGAAACGTTTGCTTCAATCGCCTTCCTGCCGACCTGTTCCGGCGAAAACCATCCGCCAAAATGGTCGCCTTCAACCAGCGCGTCGACGGTAAGCACAAGCTTTTTACCGCCAAAATTCACGATGGCGCAGTCATCGCCGATGCCGACTTCCACGTCTTTGCCGGGCTTTTCAAGAATTCCTTTTATCATGTCAATGACTGCAAACTCGCCGCCGAAATCCCTGATGGATACCATGCCATGCCCCTCGCTAGAAAATAGCATTTATTCCTGCCGAGAATTTAAGATTGTTTTCCTGATCCTTGAAGTGGTTTCAAAAACGCTGTCGGCGCATACAACCGCTGAAATCATTGCGACCGCACAGGGCTTTGCCTGCAAAACCATCGGAAGGTTTTTTTCGCTTATGCCGCCGATCGCAACAACCGGCAGACTAGTTGCATTGACAACCTTTGCCAGCGCCCCAACTCCCGCTGCTTTCCCCGCATCAGGCTTTGTTGAAGTCTCAAACACCGGAGAAAAGCCGAGGTAATCCGCGCCAAGGCGCCCGCCTTCAAGCGCCTCCGCAACGGTATGCACGGTCAGGCCGACAATCTTTTCATTGCCAAGAATTTTCCTGGCATTTTCCACAGCCTCATCTTCCTGTCCGACATGCACGCCATCAGCATCGGTTTCAAACGCAATGCCAACGTTGTCATTCACAATGAAACTGGCGCCGAACCTGCGGCAAAGCGCCTTGATCTTCAGGGCCTCTTCCAGCATTTTTTTCTTCGAAAAATTCTTTTCGCGGTACTGCACAACCCTGGCGCCGGCCCTGAGCGCATCCTCGCAATCCAGGAAAATGTTCCGCTTTGAAAGGTTGCGGTCAGTAATGAAGTAAAGGTCCCAGCTGAGAATAAGTTCTTTCGCCAATTCAGGATACCTCTTCGACATTTTTCAACCTGTCGGCCTGCGACGCGTCAAGCGAAGCGATTTCATCGTAAAACCTTTCCTTGAAAGTGCCGGGCCCCCTGCTTTGCCCTGCTGCAAGCTCGCCTGCAATCTCAAAGCAAACCAACGCGGCAATGCTTGCGTCAAGCAATTTTTCCTTCTCCGCCGCGCCCGCAAACGCGCCCAAAACGGATGCAAGCATGCAGCCTGTTCCAACAATGCTGCCCATCTGGCTGCAGCCGTTTTTCACCAGAAAAACCCTTTTGCCGTCGGTCACGATGTCCTCCTTTCCGGAAACAACTACAATCGCATTCTGCTTTTTGGCGAAATTTTTTGCAATCTGTTTCAGGTCGCCCTCGACGCCCGCCGCTTCCACGCCTTTCGTGTGGGCTTTCGCGCCCGCGGTTTTTGCGATTTCCGAGGAATTCCCCTTGATGATTGAAACCTTCACCGTTTCAAGAATCTCAGCCGCCTTCTCATTACGCAGGCTTGTCGCGCCGACGCCGACGCAGTCAAGGATGACCGGAATGCCTTTTTTGTTTGCCGCCTTTCCCGCCAGAATCATTGCCTCAACCAGTTCAGGCGTGAGGGTTCCGATGTTGAGGACAAGCGCGTTCGCAATGCCAGCCATTTCTTCAACCTCTTCCTTTGCATGCGCCATCACGGGCAATGCGCCGAACGCCCTCACGACATTTGCGCAATCGTAAATCGTGACCCAGTTTGTGATGTGATGCACCAACGGCTTTTTTTCGCGCACGGCACTCAAAAACGAAACAACTTCAACCAAAGCAAACCACCCCAAAATCAGAGAACATATGCTGCGCTGAAAATTTATTAAAATGCCCGCACGCAAAAATGCAAAAAAACGACACAATAAAGCCGATTGACGAAAAAAAGCCGGCAAAATCCTGCCTTGTTTACTCGGCGCTTCGCAAACGGGGCGCCTTAGTCTCGGACCAGCCATTCCGAGCGAAGCGAGCGCAGGGGTTGCATCCCTTGCAAATCCCGCAAAGCATGCGTGGTGTTCCGCAACAGCGCGAACACCACAAAGCGCACCAGCCGGGCGTGACGGCTCCGGACGAAACCGGCGAATCAAACCTTTAAAATACTTTCATTCCAAATCAGTAGTATTCAAATCCGATTTGTCCGGTTTTTTTGCCGGGAATGGTGGTTTTTTTGGGAACTCGAACTAAGGAAACAAGCCGCTTCAAGAAGACAAAGGCGCGCCAGAGATGGAAATGGAAAAAGAAGAAAATGCGCCGCAAGAAGCGGAAAAAGCGTTACCTGAAGCAGAGGGCAAAGTAACCTCTGCTTTCACTCAATTTTTTCCTTGCACAAGCCGTTCGTAGATTTCAAGGATTTTCTGCGAGTTAGCCTCAAGGCTGAACTTCGCGGATTCCTTAAGCGACTTCTCCGACAGGCCGTTCCGCAGGCTTTCATCTTCCATGACAGCGCAGACCTGCCTTGCAAAGCCCTCGTTGTCGGAAAACTTCAGGGCAAACGGGTCAAAGTTGTCCAGGTCCGGCAAATCGCGCACTATTGCGGGTTTTCCGCAGCTGGCCGCCTCCACTATGTTCAAACCAAAAGTTTCCGCATACGTAGGCGAAACAAAGACATCGCAGGCATTGTACGCCTGCAGAAGCTCGTCCAAAGAAAGATAGCCCGTGAAAACCAGGTTGTCATATTTTTCCGCCACGATTTTTTCAAGCTCCGCCCTTTTTTCAAGCGTCTGCAATTGCGGGATTCCCCCGACCCAGACAAAATCGTACTGCGGCAACGCCTTTGAAACTTCGACAAAATCAAAAATGCCCTTGCGCTTCTGCGCGGACGCAACCGCCAAAACAACCTTTCGCTTCAGGCCGAAACGCTGCCGGAAAATTCCGCCCAGTTCAGGTTTCGGCCGGAAAAAGGAGTTGTCGATGCCGAGCGGCATGAAAACCGTTTTGGACGCAAATCCTTCAACTCCGAGCAACGCCTCGATTTTTCTCGAAGTGCAGATTATCCTGTCGCAGTGCGAGTAATAAAACTGCAGATACTGGTTTGACAGGCCGAACAGATAGTTTGGAACGAGGCCGTCCAGCTCGGTTATTGTCATGTTTGTCGTGCAGACGAACGGCAGGTTCAGGAACTTGATGCGTGCCGCAAAAAACGTTGTCGGCAGAGGATTGTGGAAATGCACCAGGTCATAGCCATTGCCAAGAAGGTTGTCGATTTCAACCTCGACGCCTTTTTCACGCAGTTTTTCCGCCAGGGCGTTAGCGGAAGTGAAAATGCCGCTGTCCTTTGCAGTCGAAACCACGAAAAGCACTTTCATCTGCGCTCACCCCGCGGGACAAAATCCTTCCTGTATTCGTGCCATGGCACGCTTTTCCCGAAAAAAATGTAAGTGAAACCGTTGAACGCATACTTGATTATGCCCTGTTCCTTCAGCCTGCGCGTGGAAGTGAACACAACCATGTTTTCGCTGAAAACGGTTTTTCCAAGCCTTGCAAGGCGCAATGAAAGGTCAATGTCCTCGCCCGTCCTTTTCTCCTGGAAGCCGCCGGCCTTTTCAAACACGTTTCTGCGCACGGCAAAATTGAAGCCGGGAAAAATCGGGAAGCCGATTGCAGTGGAAACAAGCGACTGAAAACTCCAGTACTGGAGAAAAAGCCTCATGCGCAATGAATCCTTTTCAAGCGCGAAAATCGGGCCGGTCGCGGCAATTCCTTTTTCAAGCGCCCAAACCACGCCTTCAATGAAATGCTTTCCGACAACCGTGTCGGCGTCGACAAAAACAAGGAATTTTCCGCTTGCAAGCTTTGCGCCCTCGTTCCTGCCGTGAGTTGCGCTCATCCTTTCGCAGACGACAACCCTGTCGGCAATTTTGCGGGCAATTTCAGCGGTATTGTCGTTGCTTGAGCTGTCGCTCACGATTATTTCAAAATCATGTCTTGGAACCGACTGGGTTTGAAAAGAAGAAATGCACCGCTCGATGAACTTCGCCTCGTTCAGCGTCGGGATTATGACGGAAACAACCGGCTTGCGGGCCAAAACAAAAACACCATCCGGAACAAAATTCATTGAAAACGAAATTCATTGCCAGAAAAACAGCACAATCATGCCGCCGACAAACACGATATAATTCAGGTAAACAAGAACATAAACCTTGCTTATGTCCGCCTTTTTCGGGTTAAGCAGAACGTTCGCATACAATGGCAGGGCAAGCAGCGAAAGAACGCCGAGCCAGAAGAATTTGAACGGCAAAAAGCCCAAATCATTGGCCGCGCCTGCAACGTTCCAAAAATCCAGAAAGCCGCCGCCATTCAGCGCCATCAAAAAATACGAAGCGCCGCTCGAAACAATCGCAAGGTATGCCAATGCCTTCACTTTGCCTTCGCCGAAAACAGTTGCCGAGCTTTTATAGCCGAGCTTTTCCTCGACGGAATGCGAAGTCAGCCTGTACAGGGTGAACCCGCCGAACTGCACGCCGACAACAAAAAGCAATGCCGGCAAAGGCGCATTGAATGCCGGAACCAGGAGGACCCAGCCGGCATAAAACCTGAAAACCGGGTTGATTGCGGAACCTGAAATCAAATCTACTACCGCGCGCTTCTTGAACGAAAACGGTTCAAGGGTGTAGAGCAGCTGGTTCAACAGCATTGCAAGCAGGCAGATGAAAAAAAGCATTCCCAGGGAAAAGCCGATCGCCAGCGCGGACAAAATCAAAACGACCGCAAGGCCCAATGCAAAGCCAGCCGGAATTGCGCCCGAAGGAATAGGCCTGTTTTTCTTGACGGGATGCAGTTTGTCCGCCTCCCGGTCGGTCCAGTCGTTCAATGCATAGAGGCCCGACCAAAGCATCGAAACCGCCAGAAAGCCGGCGAGAAAAAGCGGAATGCTTGGCTGGACGCCGAAAGCATAGCTTGCAATGATTGCCGCAACGGCCATGTTGCCGAAGCCCTTGCTCCATTCAAGCGGCCGGAGCAGTTTGACCAAGCCGACAAGAAAATCGTTTGCATGTGTTTGCGCTGGCATAAGCCGACACAAACAATGCGGAAAGGGATTTAAAAAAGTTCTTCCTTAAATCTGATTTATGAAAACCAAAATTTTAGCTTGTATGGTTTTGCTTTTCGCCTTGACAGTTTTTGCCGCGGGCTGCAGCCAGCAGGGCAATGAAAGCAATTCACCCCCTCAAACCCCCACCACCAGCGGAAGCACAGCCGACTCGGGCGGCACCACGGTAAATCCCGCCGGCGGAATGCAAAGCACGCTTGACCAAAAGCTTGCCGAATGCCAAAAATTCAGCGTTAAAACCGAAACCGAGTCCTGCATCAGCGTGGCGGCGGAAACCGAGAAAAACGGACAGGCCTGTTCCGGAATCGAGACAGTCAATGTCAGGGACGATTGTTACGGCAATGTGGCAGGCATACTGAAAGACCAGGAACTGTGCGGCCGGATTGTGACCGACACCATCCGCAACGCATGCTACGGAAACATCGCAGTGGAACTCCTCGACCCGGGCGTTTGCGAAAAGATTGAAAACGCTTTGGCGGCAAAAGACCAGTGCTATTACGAGATAGCGAATGCGAAAAACGACAAGGCCTTGTGCGAAAAGATTTACGGCGACTACCTGAAAAAGAAATGCCAGACGGGCGCATGAAATCCGAATAATCCCCGCCCCAAAAATTCGGAAAAAATACCGATTTCTGGCGGGTGAAAGGCCCGCCCGGGCTTGTTTAAAAAGTTAGAGTAATATCGAAATTTTGGTTGTTTCTTGGGCTTTTGTTAAAAAAGCCCTTTCGAGCCTTAGCTCGAAATAAGCTGAGATTAGGCAACAAATGTTATGAGCGACAACTTTGGCAAGAATCTCGTTGGTGTTGGCTGTATAGGTTCTTGTCATTAGGAAGCCACTGAACTTTTGTTTTATCATATTGAAAGTAGATTCCACATTAGAGCGTTTATGATAACACTCGTAAAACTCCTGTGGGCGGTCTTTGAAGAATTTCCAAAGAGTATGCCAAATCAAGCCATTTCCAGTGCCTGTTACGTTTGACTTAAAAGGAATGAATGGTAGAGCGCCAGTTTTGATTACTGCCTCGATATTTTCTCGTGAAAGATAAGCCATATCTGCTGATACCTCTTTCATTTTGAAATTAAGCGCGGTCTTGTTTAGTAGAGGCTTGAACTGTGTTGAATCTCCAGTGCCTTTGCCCTCCTGCTTTGTGATAATGCAAGAAGTGACAACATTTGTGAGAGTGCCAGTCATTACGTGGGCTTTCCTATAAATTCGCTTTTCTTTTTCCTCGCCCCACTTCTCATCAAACCACCTGCCAAATTGAGAAGTAGAAAAGCCTGTCGAATCTGCGGCAAAATCAGTTTCAACCTCTTTCAAAGGCAGTGCTGTAAGCTCAATCATTTTCTCAAGAATCGGCTTGAAATTCAGATTGTTGAAGTGGTTCATCAACGTTACATAGCACGGGATGTGCTCTATGTAGCCGAGTTCTTTCAGAAGTTTCAAATCCGATATTGTTCTTCTTGCAGAGTTTTTGTTGTAAATTTTGACCAATATTGCAATCAAAATGTCTTTTGCATTGAATAGCGGTCTGCCGTTGCTCTTTGCTTGCTCAAATATAAATAGTTCCAGAACATCATTCAGAATCTTGAGAAACATCGGTTTCTCATTAAGCTGTGCCTCATTGTAGCTCGACCAGTCAATAGGTGCTATTTCTTTGGATTTGTACTCGAACTTTGGTGGCTCATAATCAACACAAAGATTAGGTTTTTTATCAATGAACTTGAAACCACATTTTTTACAGAAATACCGTTGCTTCCAAGTAGTCTTCAAAGCGTTTAGAGCCTTCCCCCGCTTAACTATTTCTTCAGAACCGCAACGCCTACAATAGCTCAAACCATTCACCACATCACTTATACAAT